>JBGCDW010000131.1:0-26830 GCA_045105775.1 Aureispira sp. | reverse complement strand
TCTTCGTTCACGCTCAAAACGGGCAAGGTTAAGGACTTCCAAAGTATATTCTGCTCTTATTTCAGTACGTTCATCCTCATTCAAAAAATTAGCAATATATACACCTGTTCGGAGATTAAGGAATAAAAAATCCATCGGATTCTCTTCGTTTGGATTAATCAGTACACTATCAGTTGTTGCTGGTTCCGCATAAACTCTGGGTGTCGTTGGGCTAACATCCAACACATTGTTTCCTACAAAAATGCTAAAGGTATCGTTCTTATACTTAGAATTACAGACTCCACATACATAAAGATAGTTTTCCCAAATAAAAGCTTTCTTCGGAAAAAGTGTTTTGGGATAAAAATGCTCTATATCCGAAAACTCATTATGCTCACAATAACAACAATACTTTTTGGCACTGGCTCGGTCTTTCAAGCAAGTTTTTATGTCTGTAAAAGCTGCATTATTGGTTCTATTTTTCCAATAAGCTTTTGCTGTACTTATTTCAGCCTCATAAGTAGGCTGGGCATCAATTTCAGCTTGGCTTACTGCTAAAGTTTCCAAAGTGCTGTCTTTGGGCTGTTGGCTATTAGAAGAAGGAGTTAGCATCAGATGGAAACAATTTTGAGAGTTCAACTAATTCTTCTTCTTGTTCGGGGGTTAGTGGCTGCCCAAACTGCTTCAATGTTTCTAATTTGGCTAAACGTTTGAGTTTAACAACAGCATCCTGACTTCTGCTAATATTTTCTCCAAATAAATCGGTGTTATAGGCATCTAAGATGTCACCATAAACCAACTGATTCTTTTCCTTCCCTTCTATTTTATCAATAATCGTTGCTTCTCCTTGATGTATAATTTTCTGAATGCTACCTTTTTTGGCACTTCTACAAATAATAGGGCTGTGGGTGCTTACTATAAATTGAATATTGGGGAAATACTCGGTAAACCAATCGCCTATTCTAGCTTGCCACGAAGGATGGAGGTGAGCGGCTACTTCGTCTATTAGGACGATGCCGGGGATGGTGATTTTATCATTTTTTGTATCAAAAATCTTGGTTACATCATTTTGGTGAAAAGAAAATAATTGTCTTATTAATTCTAATACTAGTGCCAAAACTGATTTGTAACCGTCACTTAGTTCTTCTAGTTTTATTAAAAAAGTTTTATTCTTAAAATTACAATCCTCAAAAAGAAGATTTGCTTGGGCTCTAAGTCCTTCTTGATTCTTCGAAACGGGTTCTTGAAGGATATATTTATTAAGGAGTAATTTAGAGTTGTTAATAAACAAAGCGATTCTCAAAGCAGTATAAGAATCCATTATTATTTTTTCAGGGGTAGCGTCTTGGAGGCCAGACATACTGAAAATAGCATCTCGGTAAATTTTTTGCATCCAAACTTCTACTTTATCCAGTGCTACATCTTCCTTAAAAACACTCAAATGAGCAGCTAACTTAGGACTATTATTCCAAACATTATCATAATCATCACTTCCCCCCGTTAATCTACGAAACGAGCCATAGCCAGCCGAAAAAACAGGCAAATCTTCCTCCGAAGCCTTAATTCTAATGACAGATTCATCTTTTCTGATAAATGAAGCATAACGTTGCAAGCCATTTTCAAACTCCAAGGTTATTTCTGCTTCATCTTCTTTATAGCGCAACCAACTATCCCAGCGTTGCTTAAACGCCAATTGATGCAATTCAGGTTCTCCAATCATAGCTAGTGCAATACTCCTAATCAAGGTAGATTTTCCACTACCATTATCACCCAAAATAACATGCCAGCCAGCCGTAGGTGGTATTTCTACGGTAGTGTCCTTGAAGGAGCGAATATTTTTGAGCTGAATTTTATTCAAATACATAAACTACTTTTTTAATCGTCCAACAAAGTCTCTTCCTCCACTTGTGCTCCAAGGCGTTCCAACAGAAATACCGCCACAAAACCAAGCACACACAAGCCTACACAGAGCAGCAAATAGGGCGGGTGCTCTACATAGTCACTTGGCAAAACATTCTCATACAAATAAGGCACAGTCTCGCCATGAGAATTCACACGCGTAGCCGTAACATTTTGCCAAGGCCATACTTTTTTGATAGAACCCAGCATAAAGCCCGATAAAACCGCCAAGGTCAAGTTTTCATAATTCTTAAACGTCCAAGAAAGCAAATGGGAAAACAAGAGCAAGCCAATCACACAGCCTGCCATAAATACGAGTAGAAAAGGAATATTGCGATCATTGGCCGCAGCCAATACATGCCGATACATGCCCATAAGCAACAAAATAAAACTTCCCGAAATGCCTGGCAAAATCATGGCCGAAATAGCAATACAACCCGCCAAAAAGACCATCCAATATTCATTGGGGGCTTCGGCTGGTGCCAATACAGTGATGGTATAAGCCACAGCACCACCAACTATCAAACCCAATATGGCAGGCAGATTCCATCGATCCACTTGTCGAATAATATAAATGCTAGAAGCGATAATCAGCCCAAAGAAAAAGGCCCACAACAACTGAGGGTAATTGGTAAAACACCATTCAATGCCCTTGGCCAAACTAAACAGACTAATAAGAATGCCTATAAACAAAGAGAGCAAAAAACTACCATCTACATGCTCCCATGCTGCTTTAAATCCCTTTTGGAACAACAAGCGGAGTGCTGTGACGTTTACAGATTTGATGGCCGCCAACAAACGGGCATAAATTCCTGTAATAAAAGCGACGGTGCCTCCCGAAACGCCAGGAACAACATCAGCAGCACCCATTCCCATACCTTTAAAAAAGGTGAGCAAATAAGTTTTGGAAGTATCTTTTTTGGTAGAGGGTTGACTTGGCATACAGAGCGTTTTGTTATAAGTAAATTAGATTTGATGACGTACAAAATGTAACGATCAAATGGTTGTCCCAAAGGTAAGCAATCCGTTTTTGTTGGTCTAGTAAGGTCGATGAAATTTTTGCTTGGTACAATTTTGTAGTAGATAAGGTTAGTATAGGTGTAAGAATTGCCTTATTTTCAAGCCTTATTGATTTTGGCAACAATAAACATTGCACCCTATATTTTAAAAAATTCCCTTATTAGTTTTTCTCACAAAAGTATAAAAAGTAAGGAAAACGACAATTATAGACAACACATGAACTTTTGGCATTTGGCTCTTTTCGCAACTACACTTTTTACGACCACTTTACTTTCTGCTCAAACCAAACCTGTTTATATCAAAACAGTTGCCCAACAAGGAGATGGGGTATATGTATTGCTCAGTCGTTATAGAATAGATAAGAATTCTTGTGCCTTGGCGCAGTTTTATAAAATCAATGGCCTCAAAACAAATGCGGTTATTCAATTGGGCAAAACCTATAAATTGCCCATTCGCCAATACAAATACAACCAAAAATCTATTCGCTCTACGGCCAATATCAAGGATTGGCAAACGGCCAAACAAATTGAACGCTACAATGATTTGATGGTCGAGATGGGCCTAAAAAGTAGCGATTTTAGAAGAGGGACCTGTGAATTGTGGGTGCCCCATGATTTGAAATATTGTCCCAAGGATGTTACCCGATTTGTGCCGACCAATCGAAATTTTCCCATTTTTGGAAAAAAATATGCTAATGTCCCCTTAAAGGACAAAGATTTGGCTGGTGCCGTATATTACATTGTGTCAGGACATGGAGGCCCCGATCCAGGAGCTATGGGCAAATACCAAGGGAAACACTTATGTGAGGATGAATATGCGTATGATGTTTCATTGCGTTTGGCGCGCAATTTAATCGAACATGGTGCTATTGTTTATTTAATTGTTAGGGATAAGAATGATGGAATTAGAAATACAGAATACCTAAAATCCGACATGGATGAGCGTTGTTGGCCCAATAATGTGATTCCCGTTTCCCAAAAACCGCGTCTGTATCAGCGCTCAGATATTGTTAATGAATTGTATGAAAAAAACAGAGCCAGAGGCATTACTTATCAGCGTTTGATAGAAATTCATGTGGACTCTAGAGTAAAGTCTAAGCGCATTGATTTGTTCTTTTATCATTACCCCACCAGCAATGCAGGCAAAAATCTTGCGTACAAACTGCACCAGACTATGAAGAAAAAGTATGCTGTCAATCGAAAATCTGGTGAATATCATGGTGTGGTTACTCCCAGAGATTTGCACATGCTGCGAGAAGTAAAACCCTTGCCTGTTTTTATAGAAATTGGCAACATTCAAAACCCCAATGACCAAAAACGAATTTTATATCCTAGCAACCGTCAAGCTATAGCGGATTGGTTGGAAGAGGGCTTGATGAAGGATTATTAAAGAAAACACGCACTTAAAAAGGAGTTTCGACCATGTTTTTTTGCTCCATCGTACCTGTCATTTTGTACATTTCCCACTCTGTAAAATCCAAATTGGATTTGAAGCCAACCCCATTAATGATTTGAGTGGGGGTCGTAATGCGAACTCTTTTGGTAGAATGAATGGTTTTTTCGGACTTGTTCCAAACCAATTCCTCTGTTTCTAGCAATTCATCGCGTGTATTCCAAATTTTTACATCATCCCTCAAATAAACCTTTTGCTCTTTTTGAAACTGTTCGGCATAGTTAGCAACCATTTTACTGGTTTGCTGTTGGTGTTCATTAAAAAAATCGGCATCAACTCCATCTGGAAACACCTGCTTGGGCGTATCGCGTGCTATATAACGCAAAAGCGTAGGAGCATTGATGGCAACACGTACAACAGCCGAATCACTGTAGAGTAATTCAACCCCCTCTGCGCGCTCTATGCCTACTTCATCCTCTAATTGAATATCTTCCAAGTCTTTTAATTCTCCACTATCACAAGCAAGTAAGAAGAAAAAAATAACGACTATTGATAAGCAAAAGGTAGTGATTTTCATAATTTAGAAAAGTAAATTCGTGAATAAAATAAGTGTGGAGACCTGACAGTAAGACCCCTTTATAAATAAAAAAATAGTCCTAATAAATAACGTTTGCAAATTTGGAAATACAGCAATTTAACATTAAGTTTATAAAGAATTAACCAACAATTTTTAACGAAACTCGTAAACATTGTTGAACAACAAAATATAAAATTTGAGATACCTTTTCTATTAATGGAAGATACACAAATAAGTGTGTTCAATATTTTTTTACATACTATATAAATAGTTGAAAACAAATATTGCAGTCCTTTGCTTTTAAGTATCAAGTAGGGAATGTGCAAAAAATGTTTGTAACTATTATTTACTTCACACACAAAAAGTAGCCTATGGAAATTCGTAAGCAAGCTGTTAATTTTGATGCTGATGCTAAATTATTTGATTTTATTGATAAGAAGTTAGCAAAACTAGAAACCTTCTATGACAACATAGTTAGTACAGATGTTTTTCTCAAGCTCGAAAAAACAGGACAGGTTCAGGATAAAATTGCGGAAATTAAGGTTAATGTCCCTGGATCTACCCTAATAGTAAAAGAAACAAGCAAATCCTTTGAAGAATCCGTTGATTTAGGCACCTCTTCATTGCGCCGCCAACTCATCAAATACAAGGAGCAAAAAAAATAATCAAAAAAAATGCGTTTTTTTTTCTAAAAAGTTTTGCAAAAAGAAAAAAGGTGGTATATTTGCATTCGCTTAGATGGAACAACAACTTGTAAGCAATTTGAAAAAACAGTGTATTACCTTTTTAAGCCGATATAGCTCAGCTGGCTAGAGCAGCTGATTTGTAATCAGCAGGTCGTGGGTTCGAGTCCCTCTATCGGCTCCAAATAGGAAAATTAACGCGAAAGGAAAATACATTCATCAGTAGTATAATTAAATGCTGCTGAGAAGGGGGTGCGCCGGAGTTGGAGAGCCGGGCCAGACTGTAAATCTGGTGTCTATGACTGAGTAGGTTCGAGTCCTACCACCCCCACAATGTTCGCTTTAATGCGGGAGTAGCTCAGTTGGTAGAGCATTAGCCTTCCAAGCTAACGGTCGCGGGTTCGAGTCTCGTCTCCCGCTCAAATATTAACCGACAAAAGGGAATGGTTCATTCCCTTTGTTTGTTTATAAGAATTATTAATTTTTTGACAATTTTGCCAACGTAGCTCAGGGGTAGAGCACCACCTTGGTAAGGTGGGGGTCGGCAGTTCAATTCTGCTCGTTGGCTCCAATGAACTTGACAGAAAAGTAGTATTTCTATTTTACCAGAAAAATATTTTACAATCATTTTAATTTATCTAGACTAACCATGGCTAAAGAAACGTTTGATCGCTCGAAGCCCCACGTAAATATTGGTACAATTGGACACGTGGATCATGGTAAGACCACTCTTACTGCTGCAATAACTAATGTTCTAGCAGAGGCTGGTCTTGCTGAGAAAAAAGATTACACTACTATTGATTCTGCTCCTGAGGAAAAAGAACGTGGTATCACTATTAACACTGCTCACGTAGAGTATGAAACTGTTAATCGTCACTATGCACACGTTGACTGTCCTGGTCACGCCGATTATGTGAAAAACATGGTAACTGGTGCTGCTCAAATGGACGGTGCTATCTTGGTAGTAGCGGCTACTGATGGCCCTATGCCTCAAACTCGCGAGCACATCTTATTGGCTCGTCAGGTAGGTGTACCTAAGATCGTTGTTTTCATGAACAAAGTTGACTTGGTAGACGACCCAGAAATGTTGGAGTTGGTAGAAATGGAAGCTACAGAAATTTTGGAGTCTTACGGATTCGAAGATTGTTCTGTAATTCAAGGTTCTGCTTTGAAAGCATTAGAAGGAGATGCTGACGCTGTAGCTCAAATCAATGAATTGATGGCTGCTGTTGATGCTGATATTCCATTGCCTGAGCGTGATGTAGATAAGCCTTTCTTGATGCCTATCGAGGATGTATTCTCTATTACTGGTCGTGGTACTGTTGCTACTGGTCGTATTGAGCGTGGTGTTATCAATACAGGAGATACTGTAGACATCATTGGTTTCATGGAAGATGGTGCAAAATTAACTTCTACTGTAACAGGTGTTGAGATGTTCCGTAAGATCTTGGATCGTGGTGAAGCTGGTGACAATGCTGGTTTATTACTACGTGGTATTGAGAAAACGGCTCTTAAGAGAGGAATGGTTATTTGTAAGCCAGACTCTGTTAAGCCTCACACAAAATTCACTTGTGAAGTATATGTATTAGGTAAAGATGAAGGTGGCCGTCACAAGCCTTTCTTCAACGGTTACCGCCCACAGTTTTATTTCCGTACAACGGATGTAACTGGTGCTATTGCTCTACCTGAAAATGTAGAAATGGTAATGCCAGGTGATAACTTGACAATTACTGTAGAATTGATCGCTCCTATCGCTATGGAGAAAGGATTGCGTTTTGCTATCCGTGAAGGTGGTCGTACAGTAGGTGCTGGTCAGGTTACTGAAATCTTAGACTAAGATAGACTTAATTGTCTAAATAATATAAGAGGGTTAAGTAATGACTTGCTTAACCCTCTATTTACGGGTGTAGCTCAATTGGTAGAGCATCGGTCTCCAAAACCGAGGGCTGGGAGTTCGAGTCTCTCCACCCGTGCAATTTTTATCAGAATTCATACCAGTAATAATGGATTATATCAAAAGAAGCATGAAAGAACTAACCGAGGAGGTCACTTGGCCAACTTGGGGTGAATTGCAAAAAACTACAGTAGTAGTTATTGCAGGTTCTGTATTCTTAGCTTGCCTAGTTGCATTAATGGACGTAATTTGGGTTAATGTATTAGGTCTTTTATATTAATACAATTACAACAGTTAATTAAATTAGGCAAAAATGGGTGACGTAGAAACCAAATGGTACTGCTTAAGGGTAGTGTCTAATAAGGAGCGCAAAATCAAAGAGCGCCTAGATTTAGAAATAGATCGCAGTGGCTGGAGAGAACTTGTTCCTAATATTATCGTTCCTACAGAAAAGGTATACAAAATCCGAAATGGTAAAAAAGTCATTCAAGAACGTACACTAACTCCAGGATACATTCTTGTTGAAGCTGTTGTAAGAAACACACCCACCGGTATGAAATCATCCCTCAATGGCAATGTCATACAGGGGATGACCGCTATCAAAGACGTGATTCACTTTTTAGGAAAGAAAAATCCTATTCCAATGCGTGATCACGAAATTACCAGAATTTTAAGTAAAGTCGATCAATCTTCAGAAACTGGAGAATCTATGGCCGATCCTTTCTTAGTAGGAGAGGATGTAAAGGTAACTGATGGGCCTTTCAAAGATTTTCCTGGTGTTGTTAAGATTGTTAATGAAGAAAAGAAAAAATTGACAATTATTACAAAGGTATTTGGTAGAGAAACTGAAGTCGAATTAAACTTTATGCAAGTTGAAAAAAACTCTTAAATATTTGTAAGTAATGGCAAAAGAAGTCGAAACGTTTATCAAGTTACAAGTAAAAGGAGGACAAGCGAATCCAGCACCACCAGTAGGACCTGCTTTAGGTGCTAAAGGTGTGAACATCATGGAGTTTTGTAAGCGTTTTAACGCAGATACACAAGACAAAATGGGACAAGTATTGCCTGTCATCATTACTGTATTCAAAGACAAGTCTTTTTCATTCGTTATCAAAACCCCTCCAGCTGCCGTTCAGTTATTGAATGCTGCTGGTCTTAAAAGTGGTTCTGATCAGTCAAATCGTAACAAAGTAGGTTCAGTTACTTGGGATCAAGTAAAGGAAATTGCGGAGGGCAAGATGGCTGACTTAAACTGTTTTACCGTTGAATCAGGAATGAAGATGGTAGCAGGGACAGCGCGAAGTATGGGAATTAACGTCACTGGAGCAGCTCCTTGGGAAGCTTAGTAACTATGTAAATGTTGCAGTATTAAAAGGCTGCTAAACAATTCTATTCAAAAGTAGATTACCAAAACCTCAGGTATCTACGTAGAAAATTTAATTATTAAAATGGGAAAAGTTAGTAAGAAAAGAGCAGAAGCTGAAAAGAAAATTGAAGCGGATAAGCTCTATTCCCTAGAGGAAGCAATGGCTCTTGTAAAAGAGGTCAATATTGCGAAATACGATGCATCTGTTGATCTTCACATCCGTTTGGGTGTAGATCCTCGTAAAGCTGATCAAAACCTTCGTGGAACGATCACTTTGCCTCATGGTACTGGTAAAGAGAAAAAAGTGTTAGCACTTTGTACACCAGACAAAGAGGAAGAGGCTAAAGCTGCTGGCGCCGACTATGTTGGACTAGATGAATATCTAGAAAAAATGCAAGGTGGCTGGTTAGATATTGATGTAATTGTCGCAATGGCGAATGTAATGCCAAAGCTTGGTCGTCTAGGTAGAATATTAGGGCCTCGTGGTTTAATGCCAAACCCTAAATCTGGAACAGTAGTAGCAGGGGGGCAAAACCTTGGTGATGCTATTAGCTCTATCAAAAAAGGAAAGACATCTTTCCGTGTAGACAAATATGGTATTGTACACACTCCAATTGGACGTGTGTCATTTAGCTCTGAAAAATTGGTAGATAATGCTACGGAAGTGTTGAACACCTTGACAAAGATGAAGCCATCTTCTGCCAAAGGTATATACATGAAAAGTATTACAACAGCAACAACTTGTAGCCCTGGAGTACCTATTGCTAAATTGAAATAAACCACTCTTTTGACCAAGCTTTAAAAATTAATCAAAAATGACAAAAGCAGAAAAAACGTCGGTTATTGAAGAGTTGGCGGAAAAATTTGTGGATAGCAAATATTTCTACATTACAGACTGTTCAGAACTTAACGTTGAAACTATAAACAACTTGAGAAGAGATTGTTTTAATGAAGACATTCAACTTAAAGTTGTTAAGAATACTTTGATCAGAAAGGCTTTAGAAAAAGCAGCAAAGAAAAATGAAGAAAACTACGAAGATGTATATGGCATCTTAAAAGGATCTTCTGCTTTGATGTTTACAGAAACAGGAAATACTCCTGCTAAGTTGATCAAAAAATTTAGAGAAGACAATGACAAGCCTCTTTTAAAAGCAGCTTTCGTTGAATCTGAAGTATACGTAGGAGATGATCAAATCGATGCTCTAATAAATATCAAATCTAAAGAAGAATTGATTGGAGACGTGATCTTGTTACTACAATCGCCAATCAAAAACTTATTGGGTTCTTTACAATCAGGAGGCAACACTATCAGTGGCTTGTTGAAAGCATTGGAGTCAAAAGGCGAATAAATTTAACTCTGAATAAAGCCGTTGGTTACGGACGGCTTTTTATGGATAGGACAGCCCCGCTTCCACGGTAAAGCCTATCGTAAATATTTTATTTAGAAACTTATTTCCATTAAGGAAACTTAAAATTATCAATAAAAATGGCTGATCTAAATCAATTAGCAGAAGAATTAGTAAACTTGACTGTAAAGGACGTTAAAGAACTAGCGGACATCCTTAAAGATACTTATGGTATTGAGCCTGCTGCTGCTGCTGTAGCTGTAGCTGGTCCTGCTGCTGCTGGCGACGCTGCTGCTGCTGAACAAACTGAGTTTGACGTAGTATTGAAATCTGCAGGTGCTGGTAAGTTGAAAGTAGTTAAAGAAATCAAAAATCTATTGGGTATTGGTTTGAAAGAAGCTAAAGGTTTGGTAGACGATGCTCCTTGTAACGTAAAAGAAGCTGTTGCTAAAGAAGAAGCTGAAAGCTTGAAAGCTGCTTTAGAAGCTGTAGGTGCTGAAGTTGAGTTGAAATAATAAAAAGTTTGGTGCTATACACCTATGCTTTTAACAATAAGTATAGGCTTAGTCATGATTTGTGGCTAAGCCTATTCCGCTATTATTAATCTGACTAATGTCAGATTTTCCAGTTTATTTTTTTAGAGTGTTTAGATGAGAGGTAGATGTGCTCAATGAGCAAAACCAATATTATCAAAATCAGCTATACATTCTATCCTGCGTAGTAACTTTATAAAATTAGCTTCATGTCATCTCTTAGCAATACAAGCCATCGCGGTGCCCCTGGGAATACACGACATAACTTTGGAAAAATTAAGCACGAGGATCAATATCCCGACTTCTTAGAAATCCAAGTAAAATCGTTTCAGGAGTTCTTCCAATTGGAAACTACTCCTGAAAGTCGTGTAGACGAAGGACTATATCAAGTGTTTCAGGAAAATTTTCCGATCACTGATGCCCGCAATATCTTTGTTTTAGAATTTTTGAACTATTTTATCGACCCACCTCGCTATTCTATTGACGAATGCATGGAGCGTGGTTTGACTTATAGTGTTCCCTTAAAGGCAAAATTGCGTCTTTCTTGTAATGATGAAGAGCACGTTGATTTTGAACAAACTGTTCAAGATGTTTTCTTAGGAAACATCCCTTACATGACTCCTAAAGGTACCTTTGTAGTCAATGGTGCCGAGCGTGTTATTGTTTCTCAATTGCACCGTTCACCTGGAGTTTTCTTTGGCCAAAGCCGCCACCCCAATGGTACTAAAATCTATTCTGCTCGTGTTATTCCATTTAAAGGAGCATGGATGGAATTTGCTACCGATATTAACTCGGTTATGTATGCTTACATTGACCGCAAAAAGAAATTTCCTGTTACGACCTTGCTACGTGCTATTGGTTATGACAGTGATAAAGATATTTTAAACCTATTTGGTTTAGCAGACGAAATTCCAGCAGAGCGCGAAGCTTTGGAAGCTAATTTAGGACGTAAACTAGCTGCACGTGTATTGCGCAACTGGACAGAGGATTTTGTGGATGAAGATACAGGCGAAGTTGTATCTATTGAGCGTATTGAGGTAATCTTGGAGCGCGATGTAATCTTAGATGCCAATAACATTGAAGATGTATTGGAGGTTGGAGTAGATTATGTTATTCTACAAAAAGAGGATATTGCAGAGGATTACTCTGTTATTTACAATACTTTACAAAAAGACACTTCTAACTCTGAAATAGAAGCTGTACAACATATTTACCGCCAATTGCGCGGTTCTGACCCACCAGATGAGGAAACTGCTCGTGGTATCATTGAAAAATTATTTTTCTCTGATAAGCGTTACAACTTGGGGGATGTAGGTCGTTACAAAATCAATCGCAAACTTGAATTAAATACAAGTCGTGATGTTAGTGTATTGACTAAGGAAGACATTATAGAAATTGTTACGTACCTAGTTCGCCTAATCAATCAAAAGGCAGAAATTGATGATATTGACCACTTGAGCAATCGTCGTGTACGTACAGTAGGTGAGCAATTATATTCTCAATTTGGTGTAGGACTAGCACGTATGGCTAGAACTATTCGTGAACGTATGAATGTACGTGATAATGAGGTGTTTACTCCAGTTGATTTGATTAATGCTAGAACATTATCTTCTGTAATCAACTCTTTCTTTGGAACCAGCCAATTATCTCAGTTCTTAGATCAAACCAATCCATTATCAGAAATTACGCACAAGCGTCGTATTTCTGCACTTGGACCAGGTGGTTTATCAAGAGAGCGTGCAGGTTTTGAGGTACGTGACGTTCACTATTCTCACTATGGTCGTTTGTGTACTATTGAAACACCAGAGGGGCCAAACATTGGATTGATTTCTACGCTGTGTGTACATGCAAAGATCAACAAAATGGGTTTCATTGAGACCCCCTATCGTCCAATTGTAGAAGGTACACGTGTTGATTTTGAAAATGCACCACAATATCTATCTGCCGAGCAAGAGGATTACAAAATCATTGCACAAGCAAATGCAAAACTAAATACAAAAGGAGAATTTGCCACTGATCGAATCAAATGTCGTCAGCATGGTGATTTCCCTGTATTGGCTCCAGAAGAAATCGAATTTATCGATATTTCTCCGAACCAAATTGTAGGGGTATCTGCCTCCTTGATTCCGTTCTTGTCTCATGATGATGCCAACCGTGCTTTGATGGGATCGAACATGCAGCGTCAAGCCGTGCCACTATTGAAACCACAATCTCCGATTGTAGGAACAGGTCTAGAGGCCAAAGTTGCTCGCGACTCTAGAATGTTAATCAATGCAGAAGGAGATGGTGTGGTAGACTATGTAGATGCTACAAAAATTATTATCAAATATGACCGCACAAATGAAGAAAGAGCGGTATCGTTTGATGATGATTACACTACTTATAACTTAGTTAAGTTTAGAAGAACCAACCAAAACTCTTGTATCAACTTGAAGCCGATTGTGGCTAAGGGAGAGCGTGTACACTTAGGCAAAGTATTGTGTCAAGGTTATGCTACTCAAAATGGAGAATTGGCCTTAGGACAGAACTTAAAAGTAGCCTTTATGCCTTGGAAAGGGTATAACTTTGAGGATGCTATTGTATTGTCTGAGCGTGTTGTACGAGAGGATATTTTTACTTCATTGCACATAGAGGCATTTGAGGTAGATGTGCGCGATACCAAACTAGGTGAAGAAGAATTTACCAATGATATTCCAAACGTAAGTGAGGATGCCACCAAGAACTTGGATGAGAATGGATTAATTCGCATTGGAGCTTGGATCAAAGAGCGTGATATTATTGTTGGAAAGATCACTCCTAAAGGCGAATCTGACCCAACACCAGAAGAAAAATTATTGCGCGCAATCTTTGGAGACAAAGCTGGTGATGTAAAAGATGCTTCTCTCAAGGCTTCTCCCTCTACCAAAGGTGTTATCATTGACAAACGCTTATTTAAGCGTGCTAAGAAAGACAAAGTCCAAAAAGCAATGGACAAAAAGCTATTGTCTGACTTAGATAGTACATTTGATAGCCACGTTGGAAAATTGAAAAATCAATTGGTAGAAAAATTGATGCTATTATTAGAAGGTAAAACTTCTAATGGGATCAAATCAATCTACAATGAGCAATTGATTACTAAAGGAACACACTTTACAGAGCAAGGCTTATCAGATATTGATTACAATGCAGTAGATTACTCTAGTTGGACAGAAGATGAGCAAACCAATCAAATGGTTCGTCAATTGTTGCACAACTACAGTATCAAGGTCAATCAAATTATTAGTGATTACAAACGCGATAAGTTTGCGATTACTATTGGTGATGAATTGCCAGCAGGGGTATTAAAGTTAGCTAAGGTTTATCTCGCTAAGAAACGTAAGTTGAAAGTGGGAGACAAGTTAGCTGGTCGTCACGGTAACAAAGGTATTGTTGCTAGAATCGTACGTGACGAAGATATGCCTTATTTAGAGGATGGAACGCCAATGGATATTATCTTAAATCCACTAGGTGTACCTTCTCGTATGAACCTGGGACAGATTTTTGAAACGGTATTGGGTTGGGCTGGTGAGAAGCTAAACATGAAATTTGCCACACCTATTTTTGATGGAGCAAAATCTGATAAGATTGATCACTTTGTACAAGAAGCTGGTTTGCCGTATTTTGGACAAACATACTTGTATGATGGCGAGACTGGTGACCGTTTCCACCAAGAAGCAACAGTAGGGGTTATCTACATGTTGAAATTAGCGCACATGGTTGATGATAAAATGCACGCGCGTTCTATTGGGCCATACTCTCTCATTACGCAGCAGCCATTGGGTGGTAAAGCACAGTTTGGAGGTCAGCGTTTTGGTGAAATGGAGGTTTGGGCACTAGAGGCATTTGGTGCTGCCAGCATACTACAAGAATTGTTAACGATCAAATCAGATGATATTATTGGTCGTGCCAAAGCTTATGAAGCAATTGTAAAAGGAGATAACTTACCACAATCCAGTATTCCTGAATCATTCAATGTATTGGTTCACGAACTACGTGGTCTAGCTTTAGAAATTAAGTTTGAATAAAACGTATTGCAAGCTAATGAGTAGGTCATTTTTTGACTGCTTTATCTAAATAAAAAACCTTTCAGGGCATAAAATCCCTGAAAGGTTTTAGCGATTAATTTTTCCAGTGCTCTTCGAACGGTACTAGCAGATTATAAAATTAAATAGATATATGCCTTTTAAGAAGAATTATAACACGAAGTCAAAACCACAATTTGATTCTATCATATTGAGCTTGGCTTCTCCAGATGCCATTTTAGAGCGTTCTTATGGTGAGGTGCTAAAACCTGAAACCATCAATTACCGCTCTTACAAACCAGAACGTGATGGATTATTCTGTGAGCGCATCTTTGGTCCTGTTAAGGATTATGAGTGCTACTGTGGTAAGTATAAGCGTATTCGTTATAAAGGTATCGTGTGTGATCGCTGTGGAGTAGAGGTAACAGAGAAGAAAGTGCGTCGCGAACGCATGGGACACATTAAACTAGTAGTACCAGTAGTACATATTTGGTACTTTAAATCCTTACCCAATAAGATTGGTTACTTATTGGGATACTCTTCCAAGAAATTGGAAACAATCATTTACTATGAGCGTTATGTCGTAATTCAACCAGGAGTTATTGCTGACCGCGAAATCAACGGTAGTATAGAGAAAGATTTGATAACAGAGGAAGAATACCTCGATATCATGGAATCGTTGCCAAAAGACAACCACTTGTTGCCAGATGACGATCCAAATAAATTTATTGCCAAAATGGGAGCTGATGCCGTACGTGCTTTGTTGAGTCGTATGGAATTGGACAAAATTGCCTACGAATTGCGCCACAAGGCGGCAACGGAGAACTCTCAGCAGCGTAAGTCTGAAGCACTGAAGCGTTTGCGTGTAGTCGAGGCATTTAGAGATGGCCAAAAACGTATGGAAAACCGTCCAGAGTGGATGGTTATTGAATATTTGCCTGTAATTCCACCAGAATTGCGTCCTTTGGTACCCTTAGATGGTGGTCGTTTTGCAAGTTCGGATATGAACGACTTATATCGTCGTGTAATTATTCGTAACAACCGTCTCAAACGCTTATTGGAGATCAAAGCTCCCGAAGTAATTTTACGTAATGAAAAACGTATGTTACAAGAGGCTGTTGATTCCTTGTTTGATAACTCTCGTAAATCCAATGCAGTAAAAGCAGAAGGAGGACGTGCCTTAAAATCTCTTTCTGATGTATTAAAAGGAAAGCAAGGACGTTTCCGTCAAAACTTGTTGGGTAAACGTGTGGATTATTCTGGTCGTTCGGTAATTGTTGTAGGCCCTACGCTCAAATTGCATGAATGTGGCATTCCCAAAGGAATGGCAGCAGAGTTGTTCAAACCTTTTGTTATTCGCAAATTGATTGAACGTGGTATTGTAAAAACAGTAAAATCTGCTAAGAAATTGGTAGATCGCAAAGATCCTGTTATTTGGGATATTTTGGAGAATGTACTCAAAGGGCATCCTGTGATGCTCAACCGTGCTCCTACGCTGCACCGTTTGTCTATTCAGGCATTTCAACCAACACTTATTGAGGGTAAAGCTATCCAGTTGCACCCCTTAGTTTGTTCGGCATTTAACGCGGATTTTGATGGTGACCAGATGGCTGTACACGTACCACTTGGAAACCAAGCAATTTTGGAGGCTCAAATGTTGATGCTATCAGCACACAATATGTTGAATCCTCAAAATGGGACACCTATTACGCTACCTTCTCAGGATATGGTTCTAGGGCTGTACTATTTGACCAAAGAAAAACGCAGTACAGATACAATTAAGGTAAAAGGAGAAGGGCGTTCTTTCTATTCTGCCGAAGAAGTTATCATTGCTTATAATGAAGGTAATATTGATCTTCATGCTATTATTAAAGTACGTGCTCGTACAGACGACGAGTTTGGAAACTTAGTATACGATAAACGTATCGAGACAACGGTAGGACGTGTATTATTTAATGAAAAAGTACCAGAAACAGTACCATTCATTAATCAAGAATTGTCTAAAAGAAACTTGAAAAAAGTTATTTCTGGCATCTTGAAGCGTACAAATACAAGTACTACTGCCAAGTTCTTGGATGATATTAAAGATATGGGTTTCTATTGGGCATATCGTGGAGGCTTATCCTTCAACTTGCCCGATTTGATTACCCCATCTGTACGTCAAGAGCGTTTGGAAGCTGCTCATGAGGAAGTTCAGGATATCTGGAACAACTATAACATGGGATTGATTACCAATAACGAGCGTTATAACCAGATTATTGATGAGTGGACACAAGCGGATACACTCATTACCAATACCTTGATGGAGGAAATGGCCGCACACAAACAAGGATTTAACTCGGTATACATGATGTTGGATTCTGGTGCACGTGGATCTAAGCAACAAATTAAACAGTTGTGTGGATTGCGTGGATTGATGGCCAAACCAAGAAAATCAGGTGATACAGGAGGGGCGATTATCGAAAACCCTGTATTGGCAAATTTTGTACAAGGACTATCTGTATTAGAGTACTTTATTTCTACACACGGTGCGCGTAAAGGTTTGGCGGATACCGCTTTGAAAACAGCCGATGCAGGTTATTTGACCCGTCGTTTGGTTGATGTATCTCAAGATGTAGTGATTAATATTGAGAATTGTAACACGTTGCGTGGTATTACGCGTTCTGCTTTGATTGAGAATGATAAAGTTATCCAATCATTGAGTGATCGTATTGAGGGACGTTATGTTTTGAACGATGTACTTCATCCTGAAACAGGAGAGTTGTTGGCAAGCCGAGATGAGGTGATTTCTAGCACTACAGCAAAACTGATAGAAGAAGCAGATGTAGAAGTTGTAGTAGTACGTTCTGTATTAACATGTGAAGCTAAACGTGGTGTTTGTCTCAAGTGTTATGGTAAGAATCTAGCAACAGGTCGTTTGGCTGAACGTGGAGATGCTGTGGGTATTATTGCTGCACAGTCTATTGGTGAGCCTGGTACACAGTTGACGTTGAGAACGTTCCACGTGGGTGGTACGGCTTCTTATACAGTAGAAGAATCTAGTTTAGTCTCTAAGTTTGAAGGCCGCATTGAATTTGATGGTGTACGTACCGTTGACTATGTAGACGAAGAGAAAGGAACCTCACACCCAATTGTTATTTCACGCTCTGGTGAAGTGCGTATCGTTGATACTAAAACCAATCGCGTGCTTTCTTCTAACTATATTATGTATGGTGCTGCTTTATTTATTGAAGATGGTACTATTGTTAAGAAAGGAGATAAGATTTGTGAATGGGATCCATATAATGCTTCAATTATTACTGAATTTGATGGTTTTATTGAATTTGAGAATGTTATTGAAGGTAAAACTTACCGTGTAGAGCGTGATGAACAAACAGGACACGAGCAGTTTGTTGTTATTGAAGCTAAGAATAAGAAGCAAGTTCCTGCAATTAAGATCCTAGACTCAGCAGGTGATACTTTACGTTCTTACAACGTTCCTGTGGGCGCATTCATTGATGTTTCAGACGAGCAAAAAGTTGTCAAAGGACAATCTATTGTGAAGATCCCACGTGTGATGGGTAAGATTCAGGATATTACGGGTGGTCTTCCGCGTGTAACTGAATTATTTGAAGCACGTAAGCCTTCTACTCCTGCTGTAGCAACAGAGATTGACGGGGTGGTAAGTTTTGGACGGATCAAGCGTGGTAATCGCGAGTGTATTGTAACTGCTAGAGATGGTCAAAAACGCAAATACTTAATTGGTCTTTCACGCCACATTTTGGTACAAGAAGGAGATTTTGTGCGGGCGGGTATGCCTTTATCTAATGGTAACATTGCTCCACATGATATTTTATCTATCGAAGGACCTTTTGCAGTACAGCAATACTTAGTAAATGGTGTACAAGAGGTTTATCGTGCACAGGGTATTACCATTAATGATAAGCACATTGAGGTAATTGTTCGCCAGATGATGCGTAAAGTTCAGATCTTGGATGCTGGAGATACACGTTTCTTAGAAAAAGAAGCGGTATTGAAGAGTGATTTCATGGAAGAAAATGAAGACATCTATGATAAACTAATTGTAGAAGAGGCTGGTGGTTCTACCAAAATTCTTGCAGGTATGCTTATTACAGAGCGTCAATTCCAAGAGGAAAAAGCGTATTTGAAACGCAATGATCGCAAAGTATTACAAGCACGTCCTGCAATTCCTGCTACTGCCAAACCATTGTTGCAAGGGATTACCAAGTCTTCTTTGGGAACTAAGAGCTGGATTTCTGCTGCTTCTTTCCAAGAAACGACTAAGGTATTGAGCACCGCATCTATTTCTGCTGCTGCCGATCACTTGCGCGGTTTGAAAGAAAATGTTATTGTTGGTAAGAAAATTCCTGCTGGAACAGGTCTAAGACATTACGAAAATCTTGTAGTGGCAGACATGGAAAAAATGGAAGCGATCGAAGCCAAACGTCGTGCAGAAGAAGCTGCCGCAGAGGAAGAAATTACTATTGGAGAATAAGATGATTTACTGCAACTGATTAGAGTTGCCCGAAATATAAAGCATCTCAGCTATTTAAAGCTGGGATGCTTTTTTTATAAGGTTAGTTAAGGAGGTGCAAAAAAGAACCCAGCTTGCTGACCCATAAGCACTCGCGAAGCGATCTGACTTATTAGATACAGTGTATCTAATAATCAGGTAACAAAGCTTTAGCGGGCTAAAGCGCACTCGCGAAGCGATCTGATCTATTTGATATGGTGTATCGAATAGTCAGACTCAACGCCGAGCTAGGGCAAAAGAATCGTTTTTTAGTACGAAAATTTTTTTAAGACTACTTTAGTAAGTTGATTCATAACAGCACTATGGAATTAACCGAACGGAGCGAACTTATGAAATAAATTTAAATAAATTAATCTAGAGTGTAGTGTTTTGATATGGATAAGATACAGTGACAAGTAACTTATTTGGATGGGTAGTATATTGTAGTGTTTATATCATTGCCAAGTTGTCCTAGAGTTACCTTACATTTAAAATCTTTTGGCAGTTGTTCAATTTCGGTAGGAATCAACTCTATTTCTACCAAGCCATAGGTAGTCGTTTCTCGTTCTGCAATTAATTTACCATTCATTTCTACCTTAAACGAGGGGTAGCTCCAAAAATCATCAGGAGAGATAGTAGCAAATTCAATTTTTAGGAATTTTTTATTTGCCTTTTTGATCAGATTAATATTGTTGATGGTATAGACAGCTTTGGGTGGAGTTGCCTGATGTTCATATAATAATACAATGGGTTCAGCTTTGGTATCTTTTGTTTTTACAACAAACTTGGTGGTGAATTCTTTAGGCAATTCTTCAATATTAACACTAAAGCGTTGAGAACTAGGTTTATCAAAATCTACCACAAATAATTCTACCTGATGGTTAACTTGTTGGTCATTGATATAAATGTAAAGATCGGGATAAATAACTTCCTCAAATGTACCCTCGCCTTCGAGAATTAACATGAAACCCTGTACTCCCTTCTCAATATGTATATTTGTGATTTTATAAGTTGGCTCTTGAGCCAGCGCACAGATACTTATTAAGGAAAAACAAAAAATAAAAATAGATTTAGTCCAGCACATAAGCGTATGTTTTGTGGTATAAAAGAAAACGGAGATTCAATTTGAATGCCAGACTTACCAAAAGCTAACAGCTAAGATCATTTTGGGGCAATAAAAAAATCAGCTAAAGGCACTTTGCTTTAGCTGAATTAGATATAATTTATACTGATATTATAGGTTTAAAATGCTGTAACCTCTTCTGAAGTAGGCATCCAAACATATAAATCTTGAACAGTAGGTTGTTGTACTTTTTGACCCAAATTGCGTTTGCCATACCAACTTCCAGTACCTTTGCAACCTTTGCGTTTTTTGTAAGGGCTACTGCCGCAAGAACCTAGAAGACTTAAACAAAAAATAGTAATTAGTAATACAAGGAGATTTTTCATGTCAAAATTATTTTTGGTTATTGTATAGTACCTTCATTTTAAGATGGGGACGATACTATTTGTATAGCCTGAGTTATTAAAAGGTAACCCTAAGAACGGTATTTTTTTTGTAAAATAGATTTAGTTCGTACAATTATCTCCTATAACGGTCTAAATGCCTTGAATTTTGTTTGTTTGGTAAAGCAATGCTAGATATTTTTATGGAAGTTGGTTGAAAACTAGATGAATAGAAACAAAAAAATCCAGCAAAAAGCCATAGCCCTTTGCTGGATTGTAATCCTAAGATGATAAGAACAACCTAATAGCCCAACTTCATATCCTCTAGTGCAGCAGCTTTTACGGCTTTGGCTACTTTGTAAGCCACCACTTCGTCTAGAGCAGGTGGAATAATCATGTCCTTACTTGGGTTAGAAATACTATCGGCAATGGCATAGGCGGCGGCCAATTTCATATTGGGTGTAATCTGTTTGGCACGAGCATCTAAGGCCCCTCTAAAGATGCCAGGAAAGCCCAATACATTGTTGACTTGGTTGGGCAAATCACTCCGTCCTGTTCCTACAATAGCAGCTCCACCCGCATAAGCCTCATCGGGCATAATTTCGGGGGTAGGATTGGCTAGGGCAAAAATAATAGAATCTTTAGCCATGGTCTTGATGTCTTCTCGATCTAATAAATTGGGCATACTCACACCAATAAATACATCTGCCCCAACAATGGCATCTTTGAGTGTTCCTTTTTTATTTTCCCTGTTAGAAAAGCCTAGTGCGCGTCTTTTGTGTAGGTTTAAATTATCGCGGTCGCGATGAATAATCCCTTTGCTGTCACAAATAATAAGATCTTGTACAGGCACACAAGCACTGTTGTCAGAGCCATGCTCTACACAACGTAGAAGTTTGGCAATGGCCAAGCCAGCAGCACCTGCTCCATTAATGACAATTTTTAAATCCTTGAGTTCCTTGCCAACCAATTTGGCAGCATTAATTAATGCGCCCAATACGACAATGGCAGTACCATGCTGGTCATCATGAAATACTGGAATGCCCAAATCTTGTAGACGTTCTTCTACTTCAAAGCTTCTCGGGGCCGCAATATCTTCTAAGTTTATCCCTCCAAATACAGGCGCAATTCTACGTACTGTCTCTACAATTTCGTCCACATCTTGTGTGTTCAAGCAAATCGGGAAAGCATTGATTTGTCCAAAACGACGAAACAACATGGCCTTGCCCTCCATAACAGGCAGAGAGGCTTCTGCGCCCAAATTGCCCAAACCCAACACGGCCGAACCATCTGTAACAATGGCGACACAATTGCCCTTCATGGTGTAATCCCACACGGCTTCGGGGTTTTTTGCTATTTCTAAACAAGGGGCTGCTACACCTGGGGAGTATACCAAGGAAAGGTGTTCCTGTGTGCGTACATCCATTTTAGTACGAATACCAATTTTTCCTTTTAAGTAGCGATGTAGATGTAAGGATCCTTCAGAATAATCCATAAGTTAATTTATTTTTGATGAAGGTATAAGGAAGCACCATAGGCCTCAACCTATACAACAAGTTTTTACCTCAGGCTATAAGCCTAATTCTAAGGTAAACTAATTTTGCCAATATAGTTTCTTTTAAAGTGAAAACCTTGTTTAGAAACAAGGACTTTATTCTGATTGCATCAATTTTGTTACAAAAGGTGCCAACAACAAAGCTATTAAACCGACCAAAACAGTTATTAAGCCAAAACTAGCATAAACAGAAAAATAGGCATACAATTGTTCAAAGGCGGCACCTTTGACGGTTGCTGAAGAAGGGGTAAGTCCTGTCAAGAATTCTACTCAAATAAGTCTGACTACTCAGTTCACCCGGCTTGCCAACCACTAGACATTGCTCGGCACCCGTTCCCCACTTTCTACGCAAAGCAAATTTGAGCAAGTTTTTGTATTGAGTAGTTTTAGAACCAAAGTCAATAGGCTGGTTGTAAATATCCTTGGATGGAATCGTAATTTTGATGAGAGACCAATCCAAAAACTCTAACGTCATTTCACTAGGGCGTGGCGTGCTGGCCAATTCAATCACCCAACTGGTGGCCAACACCAAAAAAACAGCAATTAAGGAACTCTTGGCAATGATTTTAATTAAGTTATTGGTGAAGCCATTGTTCAGTTGCAAGAAAACTTCGGGCAGTTGCGACATAAACATCAACAAAACACTGAGGGCTGCTATAACCGCTACTACTTTCAATCCTCGATCCATAAAGGTGTGGTACAAAGAATACAAAAGCAAGTAGGAAAGAAAGGCAGATAAAAGGACATCTGGAATGGCAACAATGTGCAACTGTGGGTGGGAGGGCTTGATACTTAAAGAAAGTCCTATAGTTAGCAACAGCACTATTATAATCAGTGCAATAATTTTGCTGATATTTTGTTGGTTCTTATAAATAAAACTAGGGGCATGAGAAAAGTAGAACAAGGCCAATAGAATACATAGGTTATTGAGTGTAGAAAGCAAATGAAGACCCAATAAATGAATAATTGGCGGCAAAACCCCTTGGCAAATTCCCCATAAGCCAGAACCCACCCAAATAAACAGGGCCAAACTCAAATACAACAAGCCCTTATCTACGCGTTGTGGACTCTCTTCCTCTTCTAGCCGTTGGCGAAAGTTTTTGTTAATATTGTACCAAATGGCCAATAATAAAATGGCTCCTATACAAGCAATACAGGAATGGGCAAGATGGTGAAATAAGATGACCTCTTTCATAAGGGGAGTATTAGAATGTAGTGTTTTGGGCGTATGTGATTATAAAAATAAGCGCGCATAAGGGACCGCTATGGAGCAAAATTACAGGACAAAAAAATGAAAACCACCTGTTCATTTATCATTATAGATGGATAGTGCGAACAGGTGGCCTAATGATAAACTATAAATTCAGTTGAAAACTAAGTATAGGGAGCAATCCTGCTTGATAACGAGGAACCATCATTCCACTACCAGGATCATATTCATAATCCCCCTCATTTTGGGCATTTGTCGCATTCTGAACATCTAAGGAAATAGAATAAGAAAGCTTTTTATGGTTTTTGCGATAAGCGATTCGGGCATCTAACCTAAAATAATTATCACTAGCGGCTGCAAAAATACGTTCCTCATCAGCAATGTACGAACCTGCTGCAATAGAGGCAGCCCTATCAGCAGGGGTATAACGCAAACCACCTGATAGAATTGCTCTTGCACCCACTTGTAGTACACCACCTTTTTTAAAAGTGAATTCGTAGCCACCCATTGCATTGAATCCCCATTGTTTGTCCAAACGCGCACGTCGCCAATCCGTATCATTCAATGATTTGTATTGTGCAGCAAACAAAGAGCCTGTTAATAAAACAAAGAATTTACGACTAAAAGCTTTTTCTATGACAGCATTGACCCCATAATTTTGTGCTTGCCCTTCAGAAATCATAGCTACTCGACCATAGTTGTCGCGCTGGTTGAACAACCAAAAACCACTATTGGAAACAACACTTGTAGGTTGATCAAATCCATATTGGTAATACCCTTCTACATTGATGTTAAAACCCAGACCAATGCTTTGTCGAACCCCCAAAATAACATGTTGCGTTTTAGCAAGTTCCAAATCTTTGTTGGGTTGGTGGATACCTCCATTACCATCAGGTAGCTGCAACAAATAGGTGCCAATAGGCAATATCTTGCTATGCCAAGTATAAGCAGCACTAATGGTAGTGCTTTTGGTGGGTTTGTATTGTACTCCTAAACGTGGTTCTATACTGTATGTATTGTTGAGTGCCAGAAACAAAGCATGTGCCCCAGCATTAATGGTTAGGTTGGACGTAGGGTGGTAACTACCTTGTACATAAGCCTGCCCAATGAAAGTTGTACCATTTACATTGTCTAGAAAATGGTATTCATTAATAAAATGGTTGAGGCTATAGGTATTGGCACTTAATGCTACTCCTGTTTTAAGTCTAAAACGTTTGCTCAACTTATTGCTATAGGTGCCGCGAAGTTGGCTTCGAAGTGTCTGGTTATTGAAGGCTCTTATTACTGTCAAGTCATTAATATCTTTGGTAATTAGGTTTGGAATTCGTTGTCTTAAATACATGTGGTTATAAACCGTACCAGCTACTATTTGTAGATATGATTTTTCGTTGAGCAAGCGTCTAAATGATACCCCTAAAATGCCTAAATTAGCACCAGCATTGTCATCCAGATAGTCATAGAGATTAAGCCATTGTGAGGTATCTTCTTTGATCGTGAATTGCCCGTTGCTGAGGCCACCCACACCAAAAACTTTTACCTCATTTTTATTATCGGCTGAATTAAAAGTGAGGTTGAAAGACAAATCTTGAAAGGTATTGGTTGCATTTTCGGCTATTACATATACGCCTATAGTATTGAGCAAACCAAGTGTAGAGTAGCGGTAATTGACCAAATAAGAGCTTCGCCCTTTCTTAATTGGGCCTTCGGTAGATGCGCCAAGTCCTATAAAACCAATTTTGATAGAATGTTCTCGTTCCATCATATTGCCGCGTCTATTACGCATATCAAATACCCCAGATAAAGCATTGCCATATTCTGCTGCAAAACCTCCAGTAGAAAAGTCAGTGTTGCCCAATACAGAAGCAGAAAGTACAGATATACCTCCTCCTGTAGTACCTGGGCGCGCAAAGTGGCTAGGGTTTGGAATTTCTAATCCTTCCAAAAGCCAGAGTATTCCAAAAGCAGAATTTCCACGAATCGCGACATCATTTTCATTGTCGCCATCAGATTGCACACCTGGGAATGCTGCTGCCATGCGCCCTGGATCACCAACACTGGCAGGGTATCGGTTGGTCTCTTCTACAGAAAAAGAACGCGAACTAACCACCGATAATTCGTTTAGTGCTTTATTTGCGCCTCCAGAGGCCGTTACAGTGACGGTTTCCGTTGTTTGAATTTGTTCAACCAAGCCAATTTCTAGATAGTTTATTTTGCTAGTGCTAATAATCAAGCCATCAGATTCGTAAGGCTCATAACCCAAGTATTGGGCTGTAATGACTTGACGGCCTATCGGAATGTTCTCTAGTATAAAATTGCCATCGGTATCCGTAGTGGCGGCAATATCTTGGTCTTTTGCGGATATAACTACGCCTATTAAGGGCATTTTGCTAACGTGATCTACTACTTTGCCACGGATTATTTGTGTGCTTTGTGCTTGTGTGGAAATAGATAGAACTATTACAATAAGAATAGTAAATAATGTTTTCATTTTAGGTAATAATTTAATTGGGTGGGGAAATGTATTGGTGAAACTTACAACCGTTTATTTCTCATCGTTCGATGCTTGAGTTATAGGAAGTGAAATTTACGTTAAAAATATAGATATATTATGACAATGCGGTGTCAATTTTTAAGTTTACAACTTAAGAAGCGACAAAAATTAATGGATGCAGGATGGATTCTACCTGGCAAAGTAACAGTATCTTGGAGCTACTACCTAAATAATCACTAAACCGAACTTGCAAGAATTCGCAGCACCTCAATTTATAGACGTGGTTGTACGGTTGTTTTTTATCTTAACTAGAATGTAGCGTTATGAAAATACCAAACAAGCCCTTATTGGATGACCATTTGACCATTACAACTGCACCAGAAAAACTATATTCCCAGCACTGGCTTGTCGCCATATTTGTTGCTACAGCTCTGCTTGGGATGCTGAGTGCTTATTTTAGACCCTATTTCAATATCAATGGGGTGCATTGGGAGGCCATCGTTTCCATTGTAGTTTTAGTGACCCTTAATGTAGTTGGTTTGATGCTTATTAGTACAGACAAACGAAAGCACTATGCTCGTTTTTATAGCATACTTACTTTATTGCTTTGGATGGGCTATGTCATCGGTTGGAGTATAGTTGATGGCGATTTTATGGAAGACTTGATTGGTGTATGTGCCATGACGGCTATAGTTGCTATACTAATAGGAATGCTGGTATTTGCGTATCAAAAAAGAAAAGAAAGATAATAGACATTATCACGACTAAATTCGTAGCGAAAAAAGCATCTTTTTACTTCGTGAGCCCTTCGGGGTTCCCTCACTCATCGTTAAAAATTGATTCCATAGCACTGCTATGAACTAAATGCGCTAGGACTTTTGTACCT
>JBGCDW010000130.1:0-14553 GCA_045105775.1 Aureispira sp. | reverse complement strand
TTCAACGCTATTCCATTTTTAAACAACTTCTAAAATAGAAAAGTTTTTACCAACGAATAAGCGCACTTGCCCAAGTAAATCCGCTTCCAAAAGCAGCCAAACAAACCAAGTCGCCATCTTTCACTTTTCCTTGCTCCCAAGCTTCCGTTAAGGCAATTGGAATAGACGCAGCAGTAGTGTTGCCATACTTCTGGATGTTATTAAATACTTTATCATCTGGCAGTTGCAGTGTTTTTTGCACAAATTGAGAAATTCTCAAGTTGGCTTGGTGTGGCACCAACAAATCAATATCCTTAACAGCTAATTGAGTGGCTTGCAAAGCCTCTCCAATCACTTCAGGAAAGCGTCTAACAGCATTCTTAAACACAAACTGCCCGTCCATATTAGGATAGTGTTGGCCTTCTTCTACCATTTTGGGGGTAATCATCAAAGAACCATAAGGATCTTCTTCTACCGTAGGGAATAACTCTACATCTTTGGTGTGCACCCCTGCATGTGATCCTGGATTGATAAAAGCCAGTTTTTCTGCATAGGTTCCATCGGCGTGCAAATGCGTTGTCAAAACCCCTTTGCCTTCTTCTTGAGTGGGTTGCAATACAGCAGCACCAGCACCATCACCAAAAATCACAGTCACATCGCGACCTCTTGTGCTAAAATCAATACCAGCGGAGTGTACTTCTGATCCTATCAACAATATATTCTTGTAGGTTCCTGTACGAATATATTGGTCAGCAACCGACAATCCATAGATAAAACCAGAACACTGGTTACGTACATCTAGGCAACCACAATGTCCTAATCCCAATTCGCGTTGTACCAACACGCCCCCACCAGGAAAGTAATAATCAGGACTTAGCGTTGCAAATACAACAAAGTCAATATCTTCCGCTGTTACACCGGCACGTTCCATAGCAATACGAGCAGCATCTGCCCCCATAGTTGCTGGGGTGTCTTCAAATCGGGTAACATAACGACGTTCTTCAATGCCTGTTCTAGCACGGATCCACTCATCACTGGTGTCCATTACTTTTGCCAAGTCATCATTGGTAACTACATTTTTAGGAACAAAATATCCTAGTCCTGCTATTTTAGTTCTTATCTGTGTCATAAGTATCCTTTTAGCTTAGAAGTTGTTTATCTAGCTTCTCAATTATAAAAAGTGCCGTAAAAATAATAAGATTTTTGAAAAAAGAAAGCGCAATAGAAGTGTCCTGTTCAACTATTAATTTGCTTTGGTAAAGGGTCTTTTACTCCTTTATTTGTAATATATAGAATATTTAATAACCTATGCTCCCCATCTTTCGAGCGTAAACATAGAAAAATTCTCCTCTCTTTTGTGTCTTTTTCGACTTAAAGCAATTTCTAGTCGATTAATTATGAAGGCTCAAAAGCCTTACCGTACTTTAACCCACTCTTTGCTGCTTCTATATACGGTGCCTTTGAATAAGGCAATAAGTTCTTGTGCTTGATTGTGAATAACAATTCTGTACAAGCCTATTTTGTGACTTAAATGTTCTTCTGTCGCTGTGGCGGTTAATACATCGCCTGTATGAGCGGCTTGGGTATGGGCAATACTTGTTTCTATAGACAAACTATGCCTACCATGTGCATTGGCAGCAAAAGCGAGGGCACTATCGGCCAAAGAATAGCTAATGCCTCCATGTGCCAACCCAAAGCCATTGGTCATTTCTGCCCGTACCGTCAAGGATAAGACGGCTTTGCCTGCATCAATTTCTTGTATCTCTATGCCCAACCACTGACTAAACGCATCTTGATCGTACAAATTTTTCTTTACTAATTGGTATGCAGGTGAAGGCTTCATAAGCTGTAACTTAAATAAATAAGGACTCTTTGCTCAAAACTAAATACTTACCGTTCCATTGGCCAAACGACGCAACAAAGGGCTACAGCGATAGCGATCTTCGTGGTATTCTTCATACAGTGCATCCAACTGTGCTACACAATTGGCATAACCAATTTCCTTGGCCCAAGCCAACAATCCCTTGGGATAATTTACACCTTTGGTCATCGCCAAATCTATATCTTGAGCAGAAGCAATTTGCCAAAACAGCGCGTCTACGGCTTCATTAATCAGCATAATGACCACTCTGTCTACAATCTTTTGGCCTAAAACAGCGTCTTCATTGGGTGCTGGATTAAACGCATCCTCTGTATAATCATAATAACCACGCCCTGTTTTAACGCCCCAATAACCTGCCTCTGCCAATCGTTTTTGTGTAAAAGAGGGTTTGTATCTGGGATCGTAATAAAAAGCAGCAAACACGGTTTCTGTTACCACATAATTCACGTCATTGCCAATATAATCCATCAAGGTAAAAGGCCCCATTCTAAAACCACCTATCTTGGTCATCGCCCAATCAATGGTAGCAATATCAGCAATCCCCTCATCCAACATGCGCAACGCTTCTCCATAAAAAGGACGCGCCACACGGTTGACAATAAAACCAGGTGTATCCTTGGTCAATACGGTTACTTTGTTCCAAGAATCGATTAAAGCTCTGGTTTTTTCCAATACTTCAGGAGCCGTTTGCACGGCTGGAATCAATTCCACCAGTTTCATCAAAGGGGCAGGATTGAAAAAATGAACCCCCAATACTCTTGAAGGATGCTTACAAGCGGCAGCTATGGCTGCTACAGATAAGGAAGAGGTATTGGTAGCCAAAATACAGTCATCCTTTACCACCGCTTCCATTTTCTGAAAGACCTCTCGCTTCACCTGCAAATTCTCAATAATAGCCTCAATAACAATTTGGCAATCATTAAATTCATTCAGGATACCTGTTGGCTGAATGCGACTAATGATGTCCTCTACCTTGGCTTGCTCCATACGCCCCTTTTCTACTTGGCGGTTGAGAATCTTTTTCATTCTAGCCAAAGAACGCTCCATTGCGGCTCCATTATTATCACACAAAATAACTTCATGCCCTTGTGTGGCTGCAATTTGTGCAATACCAATTCCCATAGAACCCGCTCCTAATACGCCTACTTTCATTCCTATTGTTGTTTATGATAATTTGTGGATGATAAAGTCTTATTTTCCTTTAAACTCAGGTTTGCGTTTTTCCAAGAAAGCATTTACCCCTTCTTGATAATCGTAACGTCCGCTTGCATCTAGCTGTAGCTTGCCCTCCAATTCTAATTGTTCATCTAGAGAATTGGTCATGCTTTTATTGAGCAATTGCTTGGTCATCCCTAAGGCTGCTGTAGGCATTTTGGCTAGGCGTACGGCCAATTTTTGCACGGCTTCTTCGTAGTCCTCATCGGCTACACATTGATAAATCAAGCCCATATCTGCGGCTTCTTGGGCCGTCAACTTATCACTCAAAAAGGTCAATGCAGTGGCTCTTTGCAGCCCCACCAAACGCGGCAAAAAGAAACTTCCTCCACTATCGGGCACTAGCCCAATTTTGCTAAAAGCTTGTGTAAAACTAGCCGAGGCTTTGGCGATCGTTAGGTCACAGGCCAAGGCAATATTGGCTCCTGCTCCTGCTGCTACTCCATTGATGGCCGCCACCACAGGTTTGGGCAAATTCCGAATAGCCTTGACCATAGGGTTGTAATGTTCATTCAGGATTTGCTCAAAACCAATGCCATTATCTTCGGTCACTTCCCGCAAATCTTGTCCTGCACAAAATGCCTTTCCTGCTCCTGTCAAAACCACTACACGCACTTCGTCATTTTGCTCGGCTTGTGCTAAGGCAGCAATCAATGCCAATGCCATTTCTCTATTAAAGCTATTGTAAGCTTTGGTACGATTGAGGGTTAAAGTCAGTATTCCTTCTTGCAAATTACGCTGAATAGTTGTGGACATACGTTTATGTTTTGTCGTTTTTTTGTTTTTGTAATGCCTTGATTAGTTCAGGCTTGATTAGTGACATTTAAAATAGTCAAAAGGCTCTTTGCAACTGCTGCATTGATACAAAGCCTTGCAAGCAGTAGATCCAAATTGACTAAGCAGAACCGTCTCTCTAGAACCGCAGCGTGGGCATTCTATTTTTTTGGGCTCGCCAAACAACACGCTTTTATCAACTACTTTGCCCTCTGGTGGTGCAATACCATACGCCTTGAGCTTGCGTTTGCCATTTTCTGACATCCATTCTGTTGTCCATGCAGGCGATAAGATGATATGCACTTGTACCTTGTTATACCCATGCTCTTGCAATACTGCTTTGATTTCTACGGCAATCATATCCATAGCTGGGCAGCCCGAATAGGTAGGCGTAATATCTATATGCCACTGCCCTTCTTCTTGGCGAACAGATCGCACCACCCCCATATCAATCACTGTTAAAACAGGAATTTCGGGATCAAATACTTGCTCTAATAAAGTCCAAATTTCTTTTTTATCTTCTGCTATCATGGTACGATGAAATTGTTGGTAAAAGTAGTTAAAAATAAATACAAACAAACGTTTGTACTCTTTATATTTTTAAACAAGTTTTTGGATTACATCCCTTTAACAGCATGTGTGTATATCAAGTTGTCGTTTCTATGTAATGTTGTTTAAATGAAGTCGTGTTTGCAAGAAATAAAAAATGTTGTCTATGTTTGTATGGCACTTCTTTTTTGTAAATTTTAGCACTCAACACACAGCAATGAAAAAAATTGGATGCCTCACCTCCTTATTCGTAATCATTTCCATATTAATATGGTTATCCTCAACAGGAGGCTTGTACAGAAAAAACTACAGCCCCGACCGACAATTTAGTGTATCTGCGGCTGCTTATAATTATGAAATGTTCGTCTTTCGCTCCCCAGGAGATGGGGGCAGTGCTTCGGGCAAAGTTTTTTTGTACGATGAAATAGAGCAAAAGACCATAGCTTCTGGAGAAATTAGCAGTGTTGGCCTTACGGGGGATGTTCGATGGTCTAAACAAAAGGCGTATTATATTGGCGATTATATGCCTAGTTTTGCATTGCCACGCCCTATTCGATTGGATAGTGTCGTAGAATACCCTAATGAAAGGTATAAAAAATATACCCCTTTTGGCGTGCTCCTACACGAGTGGCAATTCAAAGAAATTAATGGCATTAGATATCGTGTTTATGATATTTATTATAATAGAGAAGGCGAAAAACAACTTGAATACCACACCCAATTTTTTCCCGACAGCACAAAAGAAAAAGAAATTTGGCAGGTTCAAACCTACAAAAGTTATTCCCAGCAAAAACTTTATCACGAGACGCACCAACAAGGTTTTACGAGCCGATTTAGGCAAGATTCTATGTACCAATGTGGCATACACTACAACTATTCAACGGTAGAGCCATCTATTGATACCTTTCCACCTTGCTACCAATAAGGGCTATTCCTAAGTAGCCGTTCAAAATAATTTTGTCTTTTTTTGGTCTTTTTTCATCTGAACACTTGAATAAAAGTTAAATTATTCATACAATTGTACTATGAAATCAAGTAAACGACAATTTTCGGCCGATAAACTGGCTCGTGTAGCCAAAATTTTAAAGACCATTGCACATCCTGTTAAGCTCGAAATTATGGAGCTTTTGGAAATGGAGGAGCCTCTGAATGTATCGACTATTCACGAACGCCTAGAGATAGATTGTGAGCTATCTATGCTCTCGCATCACTTAGCAAAAATGAAAGATAATGGAATTCTAAGCTCTCAAAAACGAGGCAAGCAAGTGTATTACCAACTAGCCGACCGGCAGCTATTGAGTATTTTTGATTGTATGGAAAAGTGTACCTTCTTGTAATAAAAAGACAACTATGTTAGAAATTTTGGGATATGGAATGGCACTCTTGATAGGTGTTTCCTTGGGGCTGATTGGTGGCGGAGGCTCTATACTAGCCGTACCCGTTTTGGCCTACATATTTGGTTTGGATGCACAATCATCGACCGCTTATTCTCTTTTTGTAGTAGGTGCTGCTGCCTTGGTAGGCGGCTGGCGACAACACTTACAAGGACAAGTTGATTGGCGCACAGCATTGGTATTTGGAGGGCCAGCCCTATTGGGGGTTTGGCTGGTGCGGCACTTTGTTATTCCTGCTTTGCCAGCAGTACTTTGGCAATGGGGAACCTTTGAGCTGACCAAACGCATGGTTATGTTTGGTGTATTTGCCTTGCTGATGCTACTGGCTGCTGCTTCTATGTTATCCAACAAAGAGCGCGAAGGTGGAACAGGCGAAATTCATTACAATTATCCTCTAATTGTGGCCGAAGGTTTGGCTGTAGGCGCACTAACAGGTTTGGTGGGTGCTGGTGGTGGTTTTTTGATTATTCCTGCACTGGTTATGCTGGCCAACTTGGACATTAAGAAAGCAATAGGAACTTCTTTGATTATTATAGCTATAAAATCTTTAACTGGTTTTTTGCTGGGCGATGCGTTACAGTTGAGCATTGACTGGATGTTTTTGTTGGGCTTCACTAGTTTAGCCTTGGTAGGTATATTGGTGGGGGTTTATTTGGGACAACACATTGATGGTAAACGTTTAAAAAAGGGCTTTGGTTATTTCATTTTGGTAATGGCTGTTTTTATTTTTACCATGGAATTTATAGTATAATTGCACAACAAAATCAGCTTCTATAAAAAATACACTCCATTCAATTGGATGGAATTTTAAAAACATTAACAATGAATATTGAACAAATCTATACAGGATGTTTGGCACAGGGTGCTTATTATATCAAAGATGGAAAAGAGGCCGTTATTATTGATCCTTTGCGTGAGGTAGCACCCTACTTGGAGCGCGCTGAAAAGGATGGTGTAACCATTAAGTATATTTTGGAAACTCATTTTCATGCTGATTTTGTAAGTGGTCATGTCACCCTAGCCGAAAAAACAGGCGCGCCTATTATTTATGGCCCCAACGCCAATCCGAGTTTTGAGGCGCACATTGCCCATGATGGCGAAGAACTTAAGGTGGGGGAATTGACTTTGAGAGTACTGCATACCCCTGGGCATACCCTAGAAAGTACGACGTATTTATTATTGGATAAAGACGGCAAAGAGACTGCTATTTTTACAGGCGACACCTTGTTTTTGGGTGATGTGGGCCGACCTGATTTGGCACAAAAGGCGGCTAGTATGACCCAAGAGGATTTGGCAGGTATGCTCTATGATAGTTTGAGAAATAAAATCATGCCCCTACCTGATGATATTACCGTTTATCCTGCTCATGGTGCGGGTTCTGCTTGTGGCAAGAACATGATGAAACAAACGGTGGATACCTTGGGCAATCAAAAAGAGATGAATTATGCCTTGCAGGCAGATTTGACCAAAGATCAATTCATCCAAGCAGTAACAGATGGGTTGGCACCTCCCCCCAAGTATTTTCCACTCAATGTTGCCCTCAACAAAGGAGGCTACGCCAGTATTGATACTATTTTGGAGCGCGGCTCCAGAGCATTGAATCCTGATGAATTGGAAACAATTGTTAATGAGCAAGGAGCCTTGGTGCTTGATGTACGCAATCCTAGTGATTTTGCGGCAGGACATATTCCCAATAGTATTTTTATTGGCCTTAATGGTAGTTTCGCGCCTTGGGTGGGCGAATTGATTGTAGATGTACAACAACCGCTGGTATTGGTCGTAGCCGAAGGCAAAGAAACCGAAGCAATTACACGCTTATCGAGAGTAGGATTTGACCAAACACTGGGTTATCTCCAAGGAGGCGTAGAAGCTTGGCAAGCTACTGGCAAGGCTATTCGTACGGTTCAATCTGTTGCTCCCGAAACCTTTGCGGCCGATTATCCTGCTTTTGAAGATAAGGTTTTTGATGTTAGAAAACCGAATGAATTTAACAGCCAACATGTAGAAAAAGCGCATCATACGCCTCTGTCTACCCTCAATGATTACTTGAATAATTTTCCCAAAGAAGCACCTTTTTATATCCATTGTGCGGGGGGCTATCGCTCTATTATAGCAGCTTCTATCCTACTCTCTAGAGGCATAGAACAGCCTATTAATGTAGAGGGGGGATTTAAGAAAATCAAAGAAACAGCGGTACCCCTCACGTCCTAAAATACAAATTGAGGTTGTCCAAAGGTACCCCAGCTTACTGGCTATTGTTATTAAAAGCAAAATTTTATTAGGTGTGTATTGGTTGATGTAGTGGTGTATTATTCATAGCGATGCACCACTACGAATCGACTGCAAAAACACAGAAGCCTTTTTAGACCCCCTCAATACGTACACACTCATTTATTTTTAAACTATCCTTACTTCCTGCCTTTGGGCGAGGAACAGGTTTATATTGTCTATGACCAACTTTAAATTATTATGATGGAGTTCTTACAAGGGGCTTGGCCTTGGTATTTTTCGGGTCCTATGATTGCATTGGTAATGCTATTGTTACTTTGGGCAGGGGGCAGTTTTGGTGTGAGCAGCACCCTACGTTGTTTGTGTAGTGCAGCAGGTGCTGGCAAACGTGTCTCTTTTTTTAGCTGGAATTGGAAAGCACAGCGTTGGAACTTGGTATTTGCCTTGGGGGCTGTGCTAGGGGGCTACTTGGCGGGCGTGGTTTGGCCCAACCCCGAACCACTTCAATTGTCGGCGGCAACCATTCACGATTTGGAAAACTTGGGCATTGGCTTTGAGGGCAAATTGGCACCAAAGCAACTGTTTAGTTGGTCGAGCCTAGCTACCCTTCAAGGTTTTTTGACACTGGTGGTTGGCGGTTTTTTGGTCGGATTTGGCGCGCGCTGGGCAGGCGGCTGCACCTCTGGACATGCTATTAGTGGTTTGTCTAATTTGCAATGGCCTTCCTTGGTGGCCGTTATTGGCTTTTTTATAGGCGGTTTATTGATGACGCATGTTATTTTTCCATTCATCTTTTAAATTCATTCAACTATGTCTTTATTGCGTTTCTTTTTGATTGGGATTTTATTTGGTATGATTATGACCAAATCTGAAGCTGTTTCTTGGTATAGAATTCAAGAGATGTTTCGTTTTCAATCCTTCCATATGTATGGAATCATTGGCTCTGCACTTGCTTTTGGGGCTGTTATTGTACAAGCCATTAAACGGCTACAATGGAAAACCATGGATGGGCAAGCTATTGTTTTTCAGGATAAGGATAAGCGTGTAGTACGTTACTTGGCTGGAGGAACAATCTTTGGATTGGGTTGGGCACTCTCTGGTGCTTGTCCTGGGCCTATGTATACCTTGTTGGGCAATGGTTTTGTAGTGTTTGTCCTTGTTTTGAGTAGTGCTACTTTTGGAACTTATGTTTATGGTTTGGTTCGAGATAAACTTCCGCATTAGAATGACATTCGACTGCTGCAATTTTACGCCTCAAACCTCTGTTTTTATTTCAAAATAATGTATTATTGTAAAAAGACCATTCAAATTTTTATGCCAAACCATCGTACATTCCTATGCCTAGCCATGATCCTTTATTATTAGAAGAAGAAGAAGAATTATCGTCCAGAGCGATCCAACAGCTGCGTTCTACCTCTAGATGGGTGCGATTTTTTGGAGTTTTGGGCTTTGTCGTTTCCTTGCTTTCGATTATAAGCCTGATAAATCCTGTTTCCGCTCTGTTTGACAGCTCTGAATCTGGTGTTTCTACCATATGGATCTTATTGGAACTTGCCTTTACCTTGGTTTCGATTGGTCTAAGCTTTTATATAAGTTTTATGCTTTTCAGTTACGGCTCTACTACAAAAAAATTTACGGAAACAACCGATTATAATCAATTGGAAATAGCTTTTAAACGACAATTAATTTATTGGCGTTGGACGGGCATTTCTGTCTCTATTTTACTAGGTTTGTATGTGCTTTATTTTGCGATTTTTCTGATTATAGGAATGAATCAAGGGATGCTGTAGCATTCCATTACTAAACGACTTATTTTACCTTCTTTATAACTAATTATTACTCCTGGAAACCATGCACCTTTTAGACGATAATAATGATAGAACTGGAACGCGAGGCATCAGTGGCGAAATGATGAACGACTTGGTTCATACCTCCAAATGGCTGCGCTATTTGGGAATACTGGGAATGTCTAGTTGTGCTTTTTTGGCCCTCGTAATGTTTGTATCACTTTTTGTCATGTCGGGCATCAATGATCAAGGCTTATATCCCCAAACGAGTGCTTATTTGGGGATTTTACTCTTAATCTTGTTTTTTGTAGGAGCAGGTTTTATGAGTTTATTACTGTATCGTTATGGTAGTAATCTTAAGAAATATACCCTTCAAAAAGAGATACGTTTTTTTGAAGAGGCCATTGAAAACAACAAAAATCTATGGTTGACTTTGGGTATTTTTTCTATCGTAAGTTTCTTTGGATTCATGCTTATTGGCATTTTTGTCGCGGCCTAACTAACACTACTCCTCTTCTACCACTTCGTCATCAATTTCTGGACTGGGTTCATCTATTATTTCTTCTTCCCATTCTTCTTCCCATTCTGGTTCTTCAACAGGAATTGCAAAATCATCGTAGGGCATTTCTATGGTGTCATCCGTCATAAATTTACGCTCAAACCTCCGTTGATACGATCCCAACTCATTAACAATAATAGGAGTCCAAGCTATGCCTAAAACGATAAAGGCCAGTGCGCCCAATCGCCAAGATTTGAACCCCAATGCTACGGTGTTGTTTTTCCACTCCCAATCGGTTTCCTCTAGCTGTGGAATTTTTAGTGCCTGTGCATAACGCCAACCAAACCAAGCCGCAGGAAACACCAGCAAGCCCGTTGTATACAATCCAGAGACCAATACAAACTCCTCCAGACGCATGTAACGTATATCGCTATAAATATTATCCCAGTTCATCCGGCCACTATCCAAGACCATCCATATGGCACCCCCTGCTATTACTAGCAATGTTACTAAAGTGATCTTGGCAAACATACTCCCTGCCTTAGCATACAAGCTACTCATCACAAACACCCCTATCCAAAGGAAAGCTCCTCCTATATACCAACCTTTGGCATCGTAATATCGAAAAGAAAACATTTCGGCCAAAAAGATATAGCTAAACAATAGAACCCCAAATCCAGACAAAAGCAACGCCAAGGCACAGACAAAACGTATCCAAAAACTCAGTTTTTGACGCTCTGTATTTAGGCTTTTAGGGGCATTTTCCAGTTGTTGGTGATCCAATAAGTCTGCTTCCACCGGTGGTTTTAGAAAATTAAACATAAATGTTGCTTTTAGACGTTCATCAATCCGCTCCTATTATTAAGACCGAGTCAAGGTGTTCATATTGCCTTCAGGGGGATTATTTACTAACACTAAATCCTTGAAAGACTGAATTTGGTGTAAATCTCCTAATATGACCAAGCTCATTCCTTTTTTGATAAATAAATCAGGCTTAGGATTGACCACATACTCTCCACCAGGTTTGCGTGCTCCAATAATATTTACCCCCGTCTCTAAGCGCAAATTCAAGTCGCGAATAGTCTTATTTCTATACTCTTCCTTTAGTTCGTTGTAAAAGAACTCCTTAAAATGAATAGATACATCGCCCATATTGGAAATAATGCTAAAAAACTCTACCACATTGGGTTGGTGGATTAAGGTAGCCATGTAGAACCCCCCAATAATTTCTGACATTACCACATGATTGGCTCCTGCACGCAATAGTTTTTTCTCGGCAATTTTATCACTTGCTCTAGTAATAATTCTCAAATTGGGATTGAGTTGACGAGCGGTTAACACCGTATAGACATTAAAAGCGGCTTCGTTATAGGTTACTACAATAGCCTTGGCCTGTTTTATACGTGCCTCCAAAAGCAACTCATCAGAAGTAGCATCTCCATGCAGCCAATGGTCTGTCTTGGGGTTCATATCTTGCAATAAATCATCACTCATCTCTATAACCACAAAAGGTAAATTACTTTGTCTCAACTCTTGACACACTTGGCGACCGTGTCTGCCATAACCACAAACAATTGTATGATTTTCCATTCGATATACTGTCTTATACATTTTGTATTCTTTGAGAAAATTGCGCAAGTCCCCCTCTACGATAAAATTGGAAAGAATGGTAATCGCATAAGCAAAAACACCTAAGTTGAACAATATCAATACAGAACAAAAGATTTGCCCTCCTTGCGACAACGGCTTAACTTCGCCATATCCTACTGTTGATAAGGTAATGATCGTCATATAACAAGCTTCCCCAAAGGTGTAATCATCAATAACAATAAACCCAACAATGCCTATAATAGTAGTTACTAATAACAATAGCACTGCCAGCACAATTTTTTGGATGTATTTGTTGATCCGCTCAAATTGATATAACCGTGCTGTATTTCGTTCCAAACTGGTATGTAACATATAAATGGTATTAAAGGGTATCTTAAGCAGGTATTTACGATGACTGCTTTTGATCCCACTTTCTCAATTGATTGAGTACAGCCCGAAAATCCTTAGGCAATGGGCATTCTTGAGTGATGGTTGCTCCAGTAATTGGATGCGCCAATTCCAAGGCATGAGCATGAAGCGGCACTCTATTCAATAAGGGGCGTTCGTCGGTTGTCTTTTTTAAATTAAAACGCTTGCGCTTTATTTCTGACAAATACAAGGCTTCTGCACTTCCATATAATGGATCTACTGCTAGGGGATGCCCCAAGTGTTTGCAATGTACGCGTATTTGATGGGTTCTACCAGTGAGAATAATTGCATTGAGCAAAGCATAATGGTCAAAAGCTTCGACCACCTCATAGGCCGTTATCGAAGGCTTACCACGTTTGGCATCCACACGCATTCCCCCCTCCTTCCGAGGCGACAAGCCCACTTCTATTTTTCCAGACTGCTCATACGGTACGCCTCGCACCAAAGCGTAATACTGTTTAACAGGTGTTCGTGCCTCAAATTGTTGACTCAACAAGCGGTGTGCTTCTTTGGTTTTGGCAAAACAAACGATCCCACTAGTGCCCTTGTCTAAACGATGTACTATGTAAATTTCAGGGTATTGCGCTTGTAATAAATGATACAAATTGGGCAAATCCTCACGATAACGATCGGGAATAGTTAACAATCCACTAGGTTTATTCGCCAATAAAAAGTGTTCATCTTCCCACAAAATTTGATGCTTATTTTTTGTCATAATGTATAAATAATCCTACTCTAGTCTTGTAATTTCGCTAAAAAAGCCGTTCTTAGTTTATCTTTTAAGCAAAGATCATGATAACAGGTGATTCCTCTGCCCAAAAAAGGATAATCAATTAGATACAACTTTCTTACAAAGTAACCAACAAGATAAAACAAAAAGAAAAAATTAGTTGCTAGAAACCATATTAGTACAAAAAAAGACAATCCGCCTGACTCCAAACCATGAACAATTCCTTACAACAACGTTATGCTACCAATTTGGGGCTACTCACAGATCTATATCAACTAACGATGGCTTATGGTTATTGGAAAGCTGAACGTACAGAGGAACAAGCAGTTTTTCATCTTTTTTTTAGAAAAAATCCATTCAAAGGGAGTTTTGCCCTTCTAGCAGGCTTAGAAGATGTAGTACATTGGCTGCAACAGTGGCAGTTTACAACAACGGATATTGCTTACTTGGCGACGCTCAAGGATCATCAAAACAAGGTACTTTTTGAACAGGGTTTTCTAGAATACTTGGGGCAATTATCTTTTACAGGTACTTTGTATGCCATGCCTGAAGGTACCGTTGTATTTGCCAATCAGCCTCTACTTAGAATTCAAGCCCCTCTAATTGAAGCCCAGCTTATAGAAACCGCACTACTCACATTGGTCAATTTCCCAACACTCATTGCCACCAAAGCTGCTCGAATTGTACAAGCTGCCCAAGGAGATGCTGTTTTAGAATTTGGCCTTAGGCGAGCGCAGGGAATTGATGGTGGGCTGACGGCAAGTAGAGCGGCTTATATTGGGGGATGTACAGCAACAAGCAATGTATTGGCTGGTCAAATTTATGGCATTCCTGTCAAGGGCACTCACAGCCATAGTTGGGTAATGAGCTTTGATCAAGAACAGGAAGCATTTGAAACCTATGCACAAGCCTTGCCCAACAATTGTATTTTTTTGGTAGATACTTACAATACCAAAACGGGTATTCAAACAGCCATTCAAATAGGCCAACAACTGGAGGCTAATGGGCATTCCTTTTTAGGCATTCGGCTCGATAGTGGCGACTTGCTCCACTTGAGTCAATATGCCCGACAAGCATTGGATGCGGCTGGATTGGAACAAGCTCAAATTGTAGCCAGCGACGGCTTGGACGAATACAAAATCAAAGCCTTGAAGCAAGCTGGAAGCCCTATTGCCGTTTGGGGGGTTGGCACCCATCTAGTAACGGCTCAAGATCAGCCCAGTTTGGGGGCAGTTTACAAACTCTCGGCCCTTCAAAAAGCTGCTGAACCTTGGCAGTACAAAATCAAAGTCTCGGAGGATGCTCTCAAAATTTCTACGCCTGGTATTTTGCAGGTGCGTCGCTATTTCCTGAGCGATGGGCAGCCTTTTGGAGATATGATTTGGAACAGTGTGCAAGATACACCACTCGAATCTTTAAAAAGCTTTGATGGACGCACAGTAGTTGTAGAAGAGCGCAGCTTTGAAGATTTGCTCCAGCCTATATTGAGCAACCAA
>JBGCDW010000129.1:0-18820 GCA_045105775.1 Aureispira sp. | reverse complement strand
CAAAGCCTTAAACAAAAAACAACAATGAAATACATCGCTTTTTTTGCATTATTCTGCACCCTCATAGCTTGCGACAGCACTCCTGCCGAGCCAGTTTCACCCTTTACACAAGAACTCAATTTAATGGAGTATGGGATTCCTGTTACCCTGCCCGTGCCCGAAGGAGCAACCGTCAAGAACAATACGGATGATTTTATGCAGGATGTAGTGGTAGAAGGCAAGGATTATTATGTGCAAATTTATGGCAGCAATTCTACGAGTTTGCAGTGCGAGAAATTGGCAGAGGAATCGTTACTAGATTACAAAACCACTGATGCTGCTTTTAAGGGGGTGGTACAGCAAGACCCTTGTGGCTTTTTGTACAAATTAGAAGTAGACAACGATACCACAACGTCTTACAACTTTGCATACTTTGCCGTGAAGGGAAACAAAGCTTATACCTTTAGTACAACGGCAGGGCCATTGGCAGATTTTGACCAAGGCAAGGTGGCTGCAATTTATGAGGCGGTAAAGGCACAGAAATAAACTAGCCAATCTGATCGACCAATTCCATCCAAGCCATTTCCTTTTCCTCTAGCTCTTCCCCGATCTCATTGAGTTCTTTGGATAGATTGGTAATTTGATCTTGACTAAGGGAACTGTCGTTAAATTGCGCGGTAATTTTGATCTTTTTCTCTTCCAGTTTGGCGATTTGACGCTCCAAGCGTTTGAGTTCTTTGCGTTCTTCTTGAGAAATTTTGCTGGCGGTTTTGACCGTGGGTTGTTCGGCTGCGGTGGCTTTTTCTTCGGCCTTTTGGCTGATGGCTTCTTCTTGGGCTACCGAGCGATACGCCGTATAATTACCAGGAAAGTCGCGTACTTTGCCTTGGCCTTCTAGTACAAAAGTGTGGTCTACAATTTTGTCCATGAAATGACGGTCGTGTGATACGATGACAATGCAACCAGGGAAACTCAACAAAAATTCTTCTAAGACTTGTAAGGTGAGAATGTCCAAGTCATTGGTTGGCTCATCCAGAATTAGGAAGTTGGGATTTTTCATGATAATGGTGAGCAAATACAAACGACGACGTTCGCCACCACTCAATTTGGAAACATAGGTTTGCTGTTTCTTAGAATCAAAAAGGAAACGCTCACACAATTGTACGGCCGAGAGTTTTTGCCCTTTGTGCATGGGAATAAACTCTGCAATATCGCGCACTACCTCAATGACCCGTTTGTCTGCTTTGAGGTTCATGCCGCTTTGGGTGTAATAACCAATGACAATGGTATCGCCAATGACGACTTTGCCCGCATCGGGCTGTTCGTTGCCCACCAAGATATTGAGCAGGGTGGTTTTGCCTGCGCCATTATTACCAATAATACCCACTCGATCACCGCGCTTGAATTTGTACTCAAATCCATTGAGAATAACCTGTTCGCCATAGCTTTTGTGCAGATTGTATAACTCCACAATCTTGCTGCCCATGCGTGTCATTTTGATGTCTAGGATCACTTCATCATTGTCCAATTGTTGCTTGGCGCGTTTTTCTACTTGATAAAATTTATCTACCCTCGATTTGGCCTTGGTGCCTCGTGCTTTGGGCTGCTTACGCATCCAGTCCAGCTCTTTTCTATACAGATTTTGAGCTTTGTCGGTCGTAGCCATAAAGTTGCTTTCTCGGTCTGCTTTTTTTTCTAAGTAATACCCATAACCACCCGAATATTTGAAAATTTGTTGTTGATCCAACTCTAAGATTTGTGTACAAACACTGTCCAAAAAGTAGCGGTCGTGTGTCACCATAAAGATGGTTTGTTTGCCTTGTTTGAGGTAGTCTTCTAGCCATTCAATCATGGGCAAATCCAAGTGGTTGGTCGGCTCATCCAAAATCAAAAAATCGGGCGCATCGATCAAGACTTTGGCTAAGGCTACCCGCTTTTTTTGTCCCCCAGACAGCATTTTGATGGGTCTATCCAAATAATCGACCTTTAGTTGATATAAGATTTGTTTGATTTTGACCTCATAATCCCAAGCTTGCATTCTGTCCATAGCAGACATGGCCTCTTGCATGGCTTCTACGTCATCGGGCTGTAGTAAGCTATTCTCATAAGCCAAAATAGCCTGCATAACAGGATTGGGGGAGTGGTAAACGGCCTGAAAGACCGTTAATTCAGGGTCTATGCTAGGGGATTGGCTGAGGTAGCCAATCGAAATTTTGTGGTGCAACCAAACTGTACCCCCATCGGATTCGGCTTTTTTCATGATAATGTCCATCAAGGACGTTTTGCCTGTTCCATTCTTGGCAATAAAGGCCACTCGATCCCCTTCATTAATGTGAAACGTAATATCCTCAAACAAAACACGCTCTCCAAAAGCCTTGGAAACACCTTCTACAGTTAGGTAATTCATATGATATAGTAGTGACTAGATTATTATGATAGAAGCTCAAAGATACACAATCTCCATTACAAGCCCTTGGTATGTGGATCAAACCATGTGTGATAAACGCTCAAGACCCCAAAATAGGCCAAGGACAGAATAGCAACCCAACGGGTAACAAGCAGGGTGCTCGTAGCATTGGCATAACTAGGATTATCGCCCAATAAGAAGGCCAACGCAGCTGTACTCAATATTAGCAAGGTACTTGCTATAATGTTCCAAAGCATAAAACGCTTGCTACGGCTAGGATACAGGTATTTGATAGGAACAAAGTGTAAGATGGCAAATATTACAACGGTAATGAAATTACCAATAGGAGAAAAATTAAAAACATAAAAAAGATAAAAGGCCACCAAATTCCACATCACAGGAAAGCCTACAAAATAGTAATCATTGGAAACCATTCCTTCTTTACCATAATAAAGGGCCGATACAATCAAAATGATCGCAGCTCCCCAAAAAGCAAGATTAGGCGGTAATAAATTGGCTTCATAAATAATATAGGCAGGAATAATGGCATAGGTAGCAAAATCAATCACATAGTCCATTGTTTGTCCAGATACATTGGGGAGTACCTCCTTGACTTTAAACATTCGTGCAAAAGTGCCATCTACTCCATCAATGATTACACTGACAATAAGCATTACAAAAGCCATAGAAAAATGACCTTCACTGGCAGAGACAATAGCCCAAAATCCTGCAACAATACCAGAGGCAGTAAAGGCGTGTACAGCCCAAGCAGCAGCTTTTTGAGCAACGCTGTAAGAATTGGAAGTTGACATAGGTAGATTATTGTGGTGATTATATGTTTTTACAAGGATAATACATTTGTATCAAAGTTACAATTTCTTTTGCAGGGTACGAATTACTTCGTGAACTCGCAAGCTCGTTTGCAATTGCGCCTTACAAAAGAAACTTTTGTTTTTCTTACCTTTGTTCTAACTTATCACCATTTACAGTAGTTTACGATCACTTATGAATAAGACCCTAAAGTTGTTGTTACCGACCTTTGTTTTGTTATTGCTCATGCTTGTGGTAGCAGCGTATTTGTATTTTTTTACAGAGAATGAAGTGTTTTGGGAAGGATTTGCCGCCATGTTGTTTTTTTATGGCTTGGTCTTTTTTCTGGGGAGTTATATTGCCGCGCGCAAGGGCAACCAGGACAGTGATGAGGAGGTACTGTTGGCAGGGCGTTCTATACCTTTGTGGATTGCTATTTTTACGATGAGTGCCACGTGGGTAGGTGGGGGATATATCAATGGTGCCGCAGAAGCCACCTATAATTTGGGGTTGGTTTGGGTGCAAGCACCTTGGGGCTATGCCATGAGTTTGGTAATTGGAGGATTGTTTTTTGCTAAGAAGATGCGACGTTACCAGTTTAAAACCATGTTGGATCCCTTGGCACAGCGTTATGGCGAAAAGATAGCCGCCCTATTTTTCTTGCCAGCCTTGACAGGAGAATTGTTTTGGACAGCAGCAATTTTGTCTGCCTTGGGTTCTACTTTTGGGGTGGTGCTGGGCTTGGATTTCCAATCGGCCATTGTATTATCTGCTTTAGTGGCGATTGCATACACCGCCTTGGGCGGTTTGTGGGCAGTGGCCCTGACGGATGTGGTGCAGATGATTTTATTACTGCTGGGTCTGTTTATAGCCCTGCCTTATGCCTTGGACTATGTGGGAGGTTTGGAGACCGCTTGGCCTATTTATCAAGCCAAATTTGGAGCGGCTGCTTCCTTTTTGCCCACCCAAGAGGCGTTGGGGAGTTATTATTGGAATTGGTGGGATTATGCCCTATTATTGATTTTTGGCGGTATTCCTTGGCAGGTGTATTTTCAACGCGTATTGTCGGCCAAAGATGAAAATACGGCTCGAAATCTTTCGATTTTGGCAGGTGTGGTTTGTTTATTGGCGGCTATTCCGCCTGTATTGATCGGAATCGTAGGGGCTGCGGCTGATTGGACGGTATTGGGTGGCGTTCCCGAAAATAGTTTGGAAATTTTGCCTACAGTCATACACAAAATGACACCTCCTTTGGTTGCTACCATTGGCTTAGGGGCGGTGGCTGCTGCGGTCATGTCTTCGGCGGATTCGTCTATTTTGTCCTCCTCTTCTATGGCAGGTTGGAATGTATATCGACCATTGGTGAAGCCCACCATTGATTCCCAAGAACTGGCCAAGGTCATTAAACGCTGTATTTGGTTGGTCGGAACAGCAGCACTGTTGATTGCACTTCAGGTAAAAAGCATTTATCAATTGTGGTTTTTGTGCAGTGATTTTGTGTATTGTCTGCTTTTTCCAGCCTTGGTATGTGCTTTGTTTGATAAGAAAAGTACTGCGGCTGGAGCTTTGGCAGGTTTGTTAGTGGCGAGCTTTTTGCGCTTTGGTGGAGGAGATGCTACCTTGGGCTTGCCCACCTTTTTGCCTTATCCCATTTTAGATGCTGCCGAAGAATTGGTAAATGGAGAACGGGTAACTATTTTATTGCCCTTTAGAACATTGGCTATGGTTTGTGGTTTAGTAAGTAATCTAGTGGTTTCGCGCTTGACGCAACAATGGACACCTCCACAACCCTTGGTAAAAGTAGAATCTTAAAATTTAATACCTTTGTTATGAATGCATTTAAGACGGTTGTTCTAGGAGCAACCACCAATCCTGACCGTTATGCTTACAGAGCCGTTGGGCAATTATTAAACAATGCTATAGAGGCTGTTCCTGTGGGAATTAGAAAAGGGCAGACCGCAGGTGCTTTGCCTATTATCAATGGCCAACCAATGGTAGAAAATGTACATACGATTACCTTGTATATTAATAGAGCAATACAAAAACAGTATTACGATTATATTCTACAACTCCAACCCAAGCGGGTGATTTTTAATCCTGGCACAGAAAATCCAGAATTGTACGGCATTCTCAAAGAAAAATCGCCTAATACGCATATTGAGATTGCTTGTACCTTGGTGATGCTGGGCATTGGGAATTACACAGAGACGGATGGAGGCAACCCTGTTTAATTCCGTCGTGCACTTAAATTAGAAAGAAATTCAATAGATTCTCTAAAAAAATACTATTTTTAGTTTTGTACAGGAATGCTATAAATTGAAGTTGTTTAAGAATAGCCTAATGTCGCTAATGAAAGCTAATTTTTTCCTACTCTGCGTTAAAAATTGACTCCATAGCGCTGCTATGAACTAAATTTTTGCCTTGATTAGAATCAAATTATCGCTCATTATCAACGCTATTCCATTTTTAAACAACTTCATTTTTAAACAACTTCACTATTAAAATAAATCAAAGTTTGCTTACAATTTTGGTATTGAGCAACTTATAAAATACAATAAGAAAACAATTATGGCAAAGATTCTAGTAATCGATGATGAACCAAGTATCAGAACGGTATTGAGGGACATTCTAGAAATGGAAAATTATCAAGTGGAAGAGGCAAAAGATGGTATTGATGCCCTATCTAAGATTAAAAAGCACAAATTTGATGCGGCTATTTGCGATATCAAGATGCCCAAAATGGACGGCTTGGAATTGTTGGAACGCATCAATATTCTCAGTCCAGATACACCTGTGATTATGATTTCTGGACATGGCAATATTGCTACGGCAGTAGAGGCGGTAAAGAAAGGGGCGTTTGATTATATCGCCAAACCACCAGATTTGAATCGTCTACTGATTACCATTAGAAACGCGCTCGACAAATCTAGTTTGGTACAGGAAACCAAGGTTCTAAAGAAAAAAATAAAGAAAAAAGGCGGTGTACAAACCATTATTGGTGAATCAGAGGGGATTGGCAAAATCAAAGCAACCATTGATCGAGTAGCTCCTACCGATGCGCGTGTATTGGTAACGGGGCCTAATGGTACTGGTAAAGAATTGGTGGCACGTTGGATTCACGAAAAGAGTGAGCGTTCTCAAAACCAAATTGTAGAAGTAAACTGTGCGGCTATTCCTGCCGAATTGATCGAGAGTGAATTGTTTGGCCATGAAAAAGGTTCTTTTACCTCGGCACACAAACAGCGCATTGGTAAGTTTGAGCAAGCACATGGAGGAACACTATTCTTGGATGAAATTGGAGATATGAGCCTGTCGGCTCAAGCCAAAGTATTGCGTGCCTTGCAAGAAGGACGTATTACTAGAGTAGGGGGTGATAAGGACATCAGTGTAGATGTTCGAATAGTGGCTGCAACCAATAAAGACTTGCGTAAGGAGATTGAGCAGAAGCGTTTCCGTGAGGATTTGTACCATCGTTTGGCGGTCATTATTATACAAGTTCCCTCACTCAATGATCGCAAAGCTGATATTCCATTGTTGGTCGAACACTTTATTGAGTCGGTTTGCAATGAGTATGGTCGTCCCAAGAAAGAAATAGAGGAGAAGGCCGTTCAGTTGTTGCAAGAAGTAGATTGGACGGGTAATATTCGCGAATTGCGCAATGTGATTGAGCGTTTAATTATTTTGAGCGATCAAAAAATTACCTACGAAGATGTAGAAAGCTTTGTATTGCCCACGATGAAACGGCACAATCAATTAAAGGCACTATTTGAACGTTTTGGATCGGTAGAAGAATTGCAGGGATACGTGGAACAAGAATACAAGTTGTATCAAGAAAGCAAAAGTTAAATTACAATAGACACCACTGCTCACAAGGCGGTATTGCTTCGCACATGTAGTAGATTTGCGGTGGCAATACCGCCTTATTAGGTATAATAATTTGCTTGTGCTGACAAATTTGGATAGCCTCATTCTCTTTTGAGCACCGCAACCGCATCATTGACGGCCAGTAAGATATAAATTAAGAGCGAAAATGCGCCCGCAGGAAAGGTAATGACCGAGAGCCAATAAACAGAGGCCCAAGCACAACTGCCGTCAACACACGGTTGTCCAGTAGTTTGTTCGCTAACCCATGCCCCTATTATGCCAATAAGATAAGGCGCGAAAGAGAAGAGGGCGATTACGAGTAAACCCAATGGCAGCCTAGTAAAAAAATGTCTTTTCTGTTCTATTATTTTCATACGCTAACTAGCTATTTGTAACAAACAACCCGACCACCAAACGTAGGCCATACTCATTACAGCCACAACATTGGACATCAAGGCAAATAATTTCATTTCTAAGATGGTATAGGGTTTATCTTTGTAGATCACCAACACATCTAACAGCAGCCAAAACAACCCAAGGGCCAACAGCCCACCAAAAATATACTCTTGATAAATAGAAAAGAGTAAGGTTACTTCCAGAAAGACAATACCTATAATGAGCAATTTGGTACGTTTGGTACCTAAGACCGTTCCTGTCGTTTTGCGTCCAGCTTTGGTGTCGGGTACAATATCCATGACTTCGCCCATGATGTGTGATTGCATGGCAAATAGAAATAAATACAAGTAGGTTTGCCAAGGCAAACCCTCCAATTGATTGACCCAAATACTCAAAGGCACGACCAGCAAATAACCCACTTGGCAGAGCAATTCTAAGGGAGGATGGCTGCGTAAACCACGCTCAGGCAGGTTGTAAAGTCCATTGATAATAGTAAAAAGTAATAAAAATAAGGCTACTTTCCAACCACCAGCCCAGATTAATGCAGGAAAAAAAAGTACTTGACTAAAGGCTATAGCACGCCACAATACTTGTAGCTGTTCTTTGCTTCCTCTAGCACCAAACCAAAAACTATCTTTTCGTGGATTGAGCGCATCGGTTTCGTAATCTACCATATCATTCCAGCCATACACCAAAAAATTGAGCGGAAAGCAAACATAAAACAGGCCGTACCAAAAGGGCCAAGATTGATAAATATCCGTCATTTGACTGGTGGGCAATAAATACAACCAAAGGGTGGCAAACCAAAGCCCTGGACGGGAAACTTTGAGGTAGAAGAGGAGTTGTGCTAACATAAAGGGGGAATTAATAGAAAGATAATAGGGGTTAATAATTTAATAAAGTTAAGTGCTTGGAAGATACAAATTACTTTCTTATTGTTATACCTTATAACTAAATCAAACGAATCAACACAACCAATCATATTATGTCCATTCAATCACATCCCAATATTCCCTTGTGGATTCAAAACAAAATTGTAGGCTTTTTTAATTACGCTCAGAGTGTGGATATGATCCTAGATGGAAGCATTCAGGATGATCCAGTTGATGGGCACGGCAATACTATGGGGACAACACTCGCAGCCCGTATTTTGGCGGTTAAGAATAATTTACCTTCTAGGCGTTTTGAAGATTTGGAAGAGATTGATGCCATACAGGGCGTAGGTGTGGGTACTATACAGGATTTGGTCTACAGCTTTGGTCAGATAGCGGATGCAGCGTTCAAAAAAGCATTGTACGAAAGTGGCACGCTTCAAGAAAATTGGCCTATAGCATATTTTAGGTATACTATTCAGGACAGTACCTTATTTGAACAAACGGTCAACGATCCCAATAGTCTCCGAATATTTGTGTTGAACAAAGTGTTAGCAGAAGGACAAGCAAATGCCGTTCCTGAGGTAGAACAAGAACAGATGCTGGAAGAAGTAGCGATGGCTTACATAGACACTTACAGCAATTCTACGCCAGCAGCTGCTTATGCTTTGGCCTTGTGGTTTTATCAGTTTGATGCAGACAATTGGTTCTCGTGGGAGCAAATTCAGGCACAAACCATTGCCTATTTTGAGCACAATATGCAAACACACCCTTGGATGATGGATTTACATTTGTTGAAGGGCTTTGTAAATCGAGGCATTTTAAAACCTGGTGTAAGTGCCAAAGACTTGCCGGTAGTAGTCAACTGGGCAGAGCAGAGTATTTCCTTTTGGGTATCGGCCTTGTATGATTAGAAACGTGTCTGTTACCTTGATTAGTTTGATTTTGTGATTACTGTGATTGTTTAGTACAAAGCATCAAGAAATCACAAAATCAAGCGTAATTGTCTTGACCTTGATTTATTTTGATTGTATGATGGCCATGATTGCATAATGCACATCCACATCAAGTATATGAAATCAAAAAATCAAGAAAATCAAACCAATCAAGGTACGCGAAGCGACACGCTTAAAAATCCTCTGGCTCTTCGGATGGGTCTAAGTATTGAGCCATAGCCTCCAGTTGCTCGTAAAACGCTGCTCCATACTTGCGAATGAGCGGCCCTTTTACAAACTTATAAATAGGGACATTGAGTTCCGCACCTTTGGTACAGGCAGCCGAGCAAATTTCCCAGCGATCATACTCCAGTTTTTCAAAACTAGAATTGACGAGTTTTTCTGCACGAATAGGGTAGAGGTGGCAAGAAATAGGCTTAGGGTAGTCAATAACCCCTGCTTCATAGGCTTTTTCAATACCGCACTTGGCAATGCCATTTTCATCGTAATTGAGAAATGCACAAGCCGCATTATCTACGAGTGTGGTGGCATATTCTCGTTCTTGAGGAACATATACGGCGGTTCCTTGCTCTTCGATGGCCGCAATGCCCTCTGGAGTTAGAAACGGCTTGACTTTTTCATAAATAGCGTCCAAAACATCCAATTCATCTACGTCCAAGGGCGCGCCATAATCGCCTTCCCAGCAGCAAGCACCTTTGCAGGCATTCAGATTGCAAACAAACTCTTCCTTAAAAATATCTGGAGAAATAACTTTACTATCAACAATTAACATTGGTCAGATTATTTGTATAAAATAGGTAATGGTGATTATGTGTAAGCACTTTATGGTGTTACCTCAAAGGATAGAGGTAATAAGTAATGTTCTATGGTAATCAGTTGTGTGCAACTATCTTTTTGGCTGATGCTAGTGCGCTTGCGTGTGGCCTCCAGCTTGGCGGTGCCCAATGCTAGACGTTGGGCATAAGAGGGCTGAATTTGGTATTGGCTCCCTTTGGTAAGCCCAACATGATTGATAGAAAAGGTTTGTCCATCCGCATCAGTTAGGAGCAAGATCATTCCATCTTTTTCATCAAAAGCAGGGCCATCCCACCCAATCAAGCCTCCTTTTTGGTGGCTAATACTGCCCGATAAGAATCGGAGGCTATCAAACTCAGGCAATGCAATACTCAACTCTTGTTGACTCCCATCTTTTTCTACATACGCAAAGGTCTGTTTTCTCTTAAAGTTCATGGCGCGTTTTTGGAGGGTATACTGCAAGCCTAACTTGGGCCGTTTCTTAAACAGCATTAATTCATCATTTAGCACTACCAGCCCTTCAATAGCCTTGGTCGAATCGGTTCGGAACGTCATATCTGCTTGCAATTCTCGTTGCAGGGCCACATAACGCACGTAGGCATTTATTTTTTGAAATCCATAACGTTGGGGAGTCGTTTCTTGACTTGGATTGGAAAGATTGTTGCATGCATAGAATGCAGCAATGAATACTATTAAAATACTGAAAACAATATTTTTCATAAAAAAAACTTCATTGTTAAAACACAAGAATTATTAGACCTTATTTAGGTCAAAGATACCAAATTTGTAGCATAAGTCAACAAGCCTTAGAAGGGAGTCGCTTATTTTTAATCAATCTAGAAAATGGCGAATAAGAAGCAACTACAAGTAGATAGAGGGATTAAGTAGCCTAATTATAGGGGCTTTGGTAGAATTTCTCTAAATTTGCAGCGTTCATATAAACAACTTCATTGTTTTGAAAGTATAAAAGACTCAAAACTAAAAAATTGTTTACTTATTCCACTAAAAAAACAACTAAACAAATATGCTCAATCGTATAGGTGTACTTTGTATGACCATATTATTACTGGTAGCAGTACAAGGCCAAGCACAGGAAGATCCTGTTTTGTTCACGGTAGGAGATAAGAAAGTACATGTTTCTGAATTTCAGTACATTTATAATAAGACAAATGGGGAAAAAGTCAGTTATGACGAAGAATCCCTCAAGGAGTACTTAGAGTTGTATATCAACTTCAAATTGCAAGTGGCAGAAGGAGTGGCTACTGGCTTGGCAGACAAGCCATCGGTAGTGCGTGAACAAGAACAGTATAAGCGTCAATTGGCGAGTACGTATCTTATTGACCGAGAAATTACTGAAAAACTGGTCAAAGAGGCGTACAATCGCAGTCAAGAAGATCGTAGTATTAGTCATATTTTGATAGCCGTTGCTCCAGATGCGGAAGAAAAATTGCAACGAGAGGCTTTTGAACGTGCCAAAAAAATCAAAGGAGAGGTCACGCCTCAAAATTTTGATGAATTGGCCAGACAGTATTCAGACGACCAGTATAGCAATGCCAAGGGAGGTAATTTAGGCTTTTTTACAGCATTGCAATTGCCTTATACGCTAGAGACAGCTGCTTATGAAACCAAAAAAGGAGCAATATCGGATATTGTCAAAACACGTTATGGTTATCATATTGTGCGTGTAGATGAAGTGCGTCCTGCATTTGGGCAAATCAAAGTCGCCCATTTGTTGCTCAGAACCAAGAAGGATCCCAAACAAGCCAAAGTAATGATTGATTCGTTGTACGAGGTACTCAAAGGTGGTACTGAATTCGAAACATTGATTACTAAACATTCTCAAGATAATGCTACCAAAAACAGAGGTGGACAATTGGGCTGGGTTGGTATTAATAAATACGCCAAGGATTTTGAAGAGGTAATCTTTAGCTTGCAGCAAGATGGCAATATGTCTAAGCCGTTTGAAACGAAAGCAGGCTGGCACATTATCAAGCGTTACCAAGGCATCAAAAATGCCAAATATCAGGATGTAAAAACAGAGATTACCAATAAAATTAAGCGTAAGCCTCGTTTCAAACTTATTCAGGATGCACTGGTAGCAGCGATTAAGAAAGAGAGTAATTTTAAAGAAGATGCCGCTAATTTGGCTGCTCTCAAAGACTCTTTGGAAAAAGAAGGGACATTTATGACCTATCGTTGGAGAGCGGTTGAAGATGAAGTAATGGACGATAAAGTCTTGTTTACTATTGGGGATATGAAGGCTACTGTTGGCGAATTCAAATCTATTGCACAACGCGCGCACAGTGAGCGTATGAACATGCAACCCCGTACCTTGGAAGGTGCTATTGCGCGTGTCATGAAAAAACTAGAAACGCAAAAAGCAATGGCGTATGAAGAAACGCAATTGGAAAAACGCTATCCTGAATTTAAAGCCTTGATGCGGGAGTATGAAGAAGGGATTTTGTTGTTTGAAGTAAAACGACAATTGGTTTGGGACAAAGCTGCTGGTGATGAAGAGGGCTTGAAAGCGTTTTATGAAGAGAATAAAGAGAATTACAGGTGGAAAGAACGCGCCAATGTAACTTTTTATACCTTGCGTACGGACGATAAAAAAACAACCAAAAAAGTTAGTGCCAAGGCGCGCAAAAAAAGTGCAGAAACAGTAAAGGCTATGTTCAACAAAGATCGCGAAGTGGTGCAAACTACGACTGGTGTTTATGAAAAAGGTAAAAACACAGAGTTGGACAAATTGAGATGGAAAGCTGGAACCGTGAGCAAAGGATATACCAAAGATGGCTCATTCTTCTTTACCAAAATTGAAGAAATCATTCCTGCTTCTGTCAAGACTTTGGACGAAGCGCGTGGCTATGTGGTTGCGGATTATCAAGATGCTTTAGAAAAGAAATTGATTGAACGTCTAAAAGAAAAATTTGAAGTAAAAGTGGAGGATAAGGTACTTCAATCTATGGTAAAATAGTACTTCCTTTATAATAGATATAACAACAGGGATGCTGATCGTTCAGTATCCCTGTTTTGTTTTTTGTTAATCTATCCGCTTGAAAATCACATTCAAGAACCCTCTAGAAATCTGCCAATAAAAATGTACCTTTGCCCTTGTAATCCTTAAGAATACGTAGTGTATGACAACTTTTGATGAATTAAAAATTACCAAGCAATATTTAAATGCCTTAGAAGATTTGGGGTTTGAGGAAGCAACTCCTATCCAAATCAAGGCCATTCCTGCCATTCGTTCGGGGCAGCATGTTATTGGTATAGCCCAAACGGGAACAGGCAAAACAGCCGCTTATGTGTTGCCTATCTTGCAAAAACTGAGCTACCCCAAAGGTAGTGCTGCTCGTTGCATTATTATTGTTCCCACCAAAGAATTGGTGGTGCAAGTCACCAATCAGGTAAAGGAGTTGGCTACCTATACAGAGTTTAGGATTGAAGGTATTTATGGAGGGGTTGGGCGCAAGTCACAAGCCAAGGCATTGCTCAATGGAGTAGATGTTGTTGTGAGTACCCCCAAACGCTTATTGGAATTGTACCAACAGGAAAATGTGCCACTCAATAAGGTGGAAATCATGGTGCTGGACGAGGCCGATAGAATGATGGATATGGGTTTTATGGGGCAGATTAATAATATTCTGGAAGTAGTGCCTACCAAGAAGCAAAACCTATTGTTTTCGGCTACCTTTTCGCCCAGAGTAGAAGAATTGAGCTGGAATTTTATGGATTTTCCAGTCAAAATAGAAATTACACCAGAAGCGACTCCTGTAGAGACGGTAGAGCAGCGACTTTATGAAGTGCCCAACTTTGTTACTAAGCTCAATCTATTGGCATACTTGCTAGAGGATCAAGAAAATTTTAATCGAATTATTGTTTTTGTAAAAACTAAACAAACCGCTAATTTGGTGTTTGAACGTCTCAAGCGTTTGGAAGGAGCAGAGGGAATCCGTTTGATTCATTCTAATAAAGGGCAAAATACGCGTATTAATGCCTTTGAGGATTTTAGACAGGGCGCGATTCGGATTTTGGTGGCTACAGATGTGATGGCACGTGGTATTGATATCAAGGAAGTCAGCCATGTGGTGAATTTTGATGTGCCGACGGTTTATGAGGATTATGTACACCGAATTGGGCGTACAGGGCGGGCCTTTAGAACAGGGGCAGCATTGACGTTTAGCACCCCCGCAGATACGTATCACATCCATAAGATTGAGAAAAAAATTCGCATGGCTATTCCTAGGCGTTCTATGCCAGAGGCAGTCGAAGTCACCAATACGCCTTTTGCCGAACAGCAAGAGATGAATCGGACGATTGATGCCCAAAAAATGAAAGAGGACCCCACTTACAAGGGGGCTTTTCATGAGAAAGCCAATTATAAAACCAAAATTAAAAAGAAGCAAACTAAGCGTCCCAAAAAGTATACGGGCAAGAGCAATTCGGGGTATATGTCCAAAGCTAATAAAGGAGGGAGCAAAACTTCTTCAAAAAAGAATCGTCACAAGAGAAAATAACTTCAAAACTATAGAGAATGACTTACAAAGATTTAATCCCTGAGTTGTGTACTATTGCGGTGGATGCAGGAGGGGCTATTTTGGATATTTATAAGAATTGTGAAGGCATAGAAATTATCAAAAAAGCAGATGATTCGCCTCTAACAGCAGCCGATCAGGCTTCTAATACGGTCATTTGTGAGGGTTTGGAGCAATTGCCTCTACAGTATCCCATCATTTCTGAAGAGAATAAAGCCGTGCCTTATGAAGTGCGTCAGGGCTATGAGTATTATTGGTTGGTAGATCCTTTGGATGGAACCAAGGAGTTTATCAAGAGAAATGGAGAGTTTACCGTAAATATAGCCCTAATCCATCAAGGAAAAGTAGTGTTGGGAGTGGTGTATGCACCTGTGTTGGATGAATTATACTGGGCAACCAAAGGGGAAGGTGCTTTTTTGAAGAAAGAGGGAAGGACGCAACAAATCCAAGCACCACCATTTACTATGAAAGACAAAGGTATCAAGGTGGTGTGTTCTCGTTCGCACTTGAACGAGGAAACCAAGGCATTTATTGAAGTCTTGGATGCACCTAATTTGGTGTCTAAGGGCAGCTCACTTAAGTTTTTGCTGTTGGCCACAGGGCAAGCACATTTGTATCCGCGTGTTGCGCCTACGATGGAGTGGGATACGGCTGCTGCTCAGATTGTATTAGAAGAGGCAGGAGGCAAGGTATTGCAATACAATACAACAGAGGCGGTTATTTACAACAAAGAAAATATGCTCAATCCTTATTTTGTAGCTTATGGGAATGTTGTCGATGCTTAAACGTTTTATAACATTATTTTTTACAAGACCTCTCGTTGATTTGACGAGAGGTCTTGTTTTTTTGGCGAGAATGCGTTGAGTTGATATTTTTCAACCATTTCTAATAATAGACTTTGCCATCAATAATCTTCACGAGGTTATTTGCTTCCAGTTTTTTTATTTTTCGAATAGTTGTTTCAATAGACAAACCTGTTAGGCCAGCAATATTTTTTCTTGTTAATTCGATTTTGCAAGAAAATGGTTTTGTCTGGTTATAGATATTCTTTTTGATATAATCCAACAAAGAAATAATAGCTTCTACCGCAGAGTTAGAGGTAATACCATTTGCAATTACAGCTTTGTAATACAAACGTTTGGATAAAGTTTTGGTGAGTTGTAGATGAACAGACTGGTGATTTAATAGCAACTGTTGAAAATCTGTTTGGGGTACTCGAATAATGGATGATTTGCGTAGAGCAATCGCATTGGCTGGATAACTTAGATCAGCCAATAATGGTGGTTCACCAAAACTTTTATCCCTGCCAAAAATACCTTGTATAAATTCATTTCCCTTGTCGTTATAGTAAGACATTTTGACCCCACCAGAAATAACTTGGAAGTAATATCTAGCCATTTCACCTTTCTCAAAAATGAAATCTCCCTTGTTGAAGTCTAATATTTTGTAGCTGTATGTTTTTAGTATCTCTTGGTCAATCATGCTGGCATATGATTTAAATCATAAATAAAGAAATGGTAGAAACGTATTTTTGTAATAAAGGATAAAGTTATCTTTTATTGATGCCTGTCAAAGGAGCATATTCACATTTAAATAGCCATTGACACAAGTAAGTAAGTGGTTGATCCTTCTCAAAGTTGAGTCTATAGTGAATGATAGCTTTGTTACATAATTATCGAAAATATTAACAACTACAAAAAATAAATCACAATGAATCCAAAAACAATTGCAATCGTCCAATCTACTGCTCCTGTTCTGAAAGAATACGGTGAGCAAATTACTAGAACTTTTTACAAGAGAATGTTTGAGGGAAACCCTGAAATGAAGAATATTTTTAATATGACACATCAGAAAAAAGGAGAGCAACCCAAAGTTTTGGCGAATGCTATTTTTCAGTATGCCCAGCACATTGATCGGTTAGAGGTACTGGCCAGCCGCGTTAATGCAATTGCACACAAACATGCCAGCTTGGCAATTACTCCTGCTATGTACGCTATTGTTGGAAAACATCTGTTGGCCGCAATTGCAGAAGTATTGGGAGCAGCAGCAACCCCCGAAATCATCAATGCTTGGGCAGAGGCTTATCAAGTATTAGCTGATATTTTGATTGTGGAAGAAGAGGAGTTATATGATACTGGTTCAAAAAGTATTGGAGGCTTTAGAGGGCATAAGGATTTTGTAGTGGCTAGAAAGGTAAAGGAAAGTGCTGTGATTACTTCTTTTTATTTGCAGCGCAAGGATGGACAACCTGTTCCTTTGTTTCAACCTGGGCAATATGTTTCCTTATCTGTTAGTATACCCCATACAGCGCATCGGCATACTCGAAATTATAGTTTATCTGATTGCAATGGAAAAGATTCCTTACGTATTAGTGTAAAACGAGAGATAGGGAATCCTAATGGAATGGTTTCTAATTATGTGCATGATTCTATTGCTGAAGGAAGTGTATTGTCCTTGTGTATGCCTGCTGGTAACTTTACATTAGTAAAAAATGATCGACCACTTTTATTATTGGCAGGAGGTGTTGGTATTACACCATTGATGAGTATGTACAAGCAAGCTACAAAAGAAAGCAACCGTGCAATAACCTTTGTACAATGCTCATTAAATAGTGCTGTTCATGCTTTTAGAGAGGAGACAAAAGAACATGCCAGAGCTGGAGTGGAAGTAATCACGATATATGACCAACCATTGGCAGAAGATAAATTAGGAACACATTATGATTATGAGGGCTATTTATCTAGGCAACATTTACGAGCAATTCCTCAACTTGAAGCGTGTGAAATTTATTTTTGTGGCCCCAAGGCTTTTATGCAAAATGTATTGCGTCTTTTGACGGAATTGGGCATGAATGAGGCACAAATTCACTATGAATTCTTTGGCCCAACAGAAGTGTTGACAACCGATGAGTTAGTGAGGGGGTAAGTGTGAATGAAGTATAGGAATTAGGAATTGTTGTTTCAATTCCTAATTCTTATTCTAATAAGCAATGATCTTAGCCAATTCTTCTAATTGAGTACTCATTTTGACATGGTGTTTAATGGCTTTCTCAAATGGGATTTCACTGACTTCGCGGTGCAATTGGCCGAGCATAATGCCTTTTTTGCCAGCACATAGTGCTTCTACGGCAGCTACGCCAACCCGACTGGCCAACACGCGATCCATACAGGTAGGAGAGCCTCCGCGCTGCATGTGTCCGAGGATGGTCACTCGTATATCAAAGAGGTCTGTTTGGGCTTTTACCTTTTCAGAAATCTCAAGAGCACCACCACTATCATTGCCCTCCGCAACGACCACAATATTGGCGAGTTTTCTCTGTTGAGCATTGTCTAATAATAGCTGTACCAGTTCGTCAATATTGGTTTTGCTCTCGGGAATAAGAATGGCCTTGGCTCCTGCTGCAATCCCTGCACGAGCGGCAATAAAGCCCACATCTCTTCCCATTACTTCTACAAAAAATAGGCGGTCGTGAGCATCGGCTGTATCTTTGATGCTATCAATGGCTTGCATGGCCGTATTGATAGCCGTGTCATAGCCAATTGTAAAATCAGTTCCAAACAAGTCATTATCAATGGTACCTGGTGTCCCCACAATGGCAATATCTGGATATTCCTCCATAAAAAATTTAGCCCCTGTAAAGGTGCCATCTCCACCAATGGCTACCAATCCTTCTATACCGTGTTTCTTCAGGTTGTTGTAGGCTTTTTTGCGTCCTTCGGCTGTGCGAAACTCCTCACTTCTGGCCGAGCCTAAAATGGTGCCACCACGCTGTAGAATATAGCTTACGGAATTGGCCTGCATGGGAATAAAGTCACCTTCAATCATTCCTTTATAACCTCTTCGAATGCCCATTATTTCTACCTTATAATGTATGGCAGCGCGTACGACTGCACGAATGCAGGCATTCATACCAGGGGCATCTCCTCCAGAGGTAAATACAGCTATTTTTTTCATAGTATTGGTGTTGAAATTCTTAATCAATTTCAATAAAAAAAGCCATAGTAAAATCCATTGACTGAAGATTTTACTATGACAAACAAAAAAATAAAAATCGAAATTTGTCTATTAGACATTATCACGACTGGAGTTGTACAGAGACAAAAAGTAAGGTTTTTTCATCAATCAAGGCAAAAATTTAGTTCATAGCAGTGCTATGGAATCAATTTTTAACGATGAGTGAGGGAAAAAGATGCTTTTTTCGCT
>JBGCDW010000128.1:0-20650 GCA_045105775.1 Aureispira sp. | reverse complement strand
AATAGTTCGGGCAATTACAATACAGGAGTAGGTACTTATGTCCTTGGTTTTAATACCAATGGAACCAACAACACGGCAGCAGGGTATCACGCGCTCATGAGCAATACAGGGGCATCGGCCAATACTGCTTTTGGGGCATTTGCCTTGCAAAGCAATACCAAAGGAGAAAACAATGTAGCTTTGGGTTACTATGCTTTGTATAATAATACCGTAGGGGTTTGTAATGTATCCTTAGGAACCAATGCCCTGGGGAATAATCTTTCGGGAAGTTACAATGTTGCTAGTGGCTATCACAGCATGATGAAAAATAAATCGGGCAATTACAACTTAGCTATGGGCACCAAAGCCTTGCATACCAACATCAATGGATCGCGCAATGTAGCATTGGGCTATCTGGCTATGTTTAAGAATATTTCTGGTTTGGAAAACACTGCACTGGGCAATAAGAGTTTGTATACCAATAGTTCTGGTGATTATAACCTAGCCTTGGGGGCACAGAGTATGCGCGAAAATAAAACGGGCAATGAAAATGTAGCTATTGGTTATAAGGCACTAGAGCAGAATACAGCAGGTAATAAAAATACCGCCTTGGGCTACAAGGCTTATGCCATGGGTTTTGCCTATGGTAATTCCACCGCCATTGGAGCCAATTCGCAAGTATCGGCCAGCAATCAAATGCGCTTTGGTGATGAGCTGGTTACTAGCATTGGCGGTAAAGTTTCTTGGTCCAAAGTCTCTGACGAACGCTTTAAAGTAGGCATTCAAAAAGATGTTCCCGGTTTGTTGTTTATCAATCGTTTGGAGCCTGTTAGTTATTATTTGGACAACAAAAAATTGCGCGCTTTTCAGGGGCGAATCGCTCTAGATACTTTGCAAGAAAATTACACCAAAGAAACGGGCTTTCTGGCCCAACAAGTAGAGCAAGCCGCTCAGGCTATTGGTTTTGAATTTAGTGGCGTGGATCGTCCTGCCTCGGCACAAGATCACTACGCGCTGCGTTATGCCGATTTTACCGTTCCTTTGGTCAAGGCCGTGCAAGAACTCTCTGCCGAGAATGTGGCTCTAAAAGCAAAAGTGGAAGCCTTGGAGCAAGACAACAAACGATTGTTGGCCTTAGAAAAAGAGGTCGCTGCTATTAAAGCTATGTTAGGCACACAAGCCAAACAGGATTAACTATTTCCCTCATAAATTGGTTGCTGGACTCAAATAAACGGTGTTTTCTGTTTTGGGTGTAGCTGTGTGCATGATGTAGCCTTCTTTGAAAAAAGTCAAATCATAATTCTTACAATAAGAATGTCTCAATTCAAAAAAGCCTGCTGCATTGGTCACTACAGGCTGATTTAGGGTATCGTTGCGTTGGTGATGCAGTAGAGAAAGTTGTACGCGCACACCTTGTATGACCTGCTTGGTTTGTAGATCCAACACAACCCCACTGGCCTCGGTATTGCAACTACAAGCACTCCAGTAAAAAGCTATTCCTAGTAATAGTAAAAACAAGAATCATATCATTTTATTGGTTTATGACAACTAAAGTAGAAGATTGATACACTAAAATAGGCACAATTATAGTTTTAATAAAACACAACTCACGTGTTGAGCTTTTAATTTTTATACAAATTCTAAAATAAAAATCCAATATGATGCACTATAGTTTAGCCCTGCTGGCCTTGTTATTAGGAACCCTACCCTGCATGGCCACCAATGATGTTGATAGCACGGATTGGCACTCTACGGCCGTACAAATGAGTAGCCTTATGAATATTGTACGCACCAATAAGAGCTTGGAAGCGCGAAAAGGGGCTTCGGCTGATTTGGAAAAACTCCTACAAACCACACTAGAACACAAGGGTTCTTACCAACATGCTTTTGCTGATTTGGAAGGGGTATCGTTGTTACAACCAGAAGACAAGGCTTTCCGAATATTTACTTGGCAATTGTATGTCGATAAAGACCATTATAAATATCACGGCTTTATCCAAACCAAAGATGGCAACGTTTTTCCGCTAACCGATGGCTCTGACAACATGCGTACTGTAGAGTTTATGACCCTGCGTCACACCGATTGGTATGGAGCCTTGTATTATAATTTACAATCCTTTAAACACGAAGGTAAAGAGGCATACCTCTTGTGTGGTTTTGATGCCTTCAGTTTTTACAATCGCCGCAAGGTCTTGGATGTCTTGTATTTTGATGGCAATGGCAAACCACGCTTTGGCAAGAGTGTGCTCCAAATGAAAGATGGTCGTGGCCAGATTCGCAAAGTCAAACGCTTCTTGATGGAATATTCGGCTAGTGTTAATGTTACCCTCAATTATTCGGAGGAACAAGAAATGATTCTTTACGATCACCTCATTTATGGCTCTCCGATTGCCAATGCAGGCCCGTCTAGTGTGCCCGATGGGAGCTATTGTGGGCTTAAACTAGATCGTTCTGGAATGTGGACATTTGTGGATAAAGTGCACAAAGATGATCCCAACAATGTTCTGGTCAATGCTGCCAGCTTTAAAGAGGCCATGCAAGATGGTCAAAACCAGAAAAAAGAAAGTGCGCGCAACAAAAAACAGCAAAAAGATTTGTTTGGTCGGCAGCGTTAAACATAGTTAAAACAACTAATAAAACCTCTGTTTATTCCCGTCGCTAAAATATCATGCTTTCTTAATTTTCAAACATTTGAAACTTAAGGAAGCATTTTTATTACAATAAATTCTAATACCATATCTTCAACAACTAAAATTGTCATCTTATTATAGAATATCTCTTTTTTACTCCCTATATTTATTTACTTTTGTCCATTGAATTACATCAATCATTAAGTTATCTCTAAGAAAGCATAAAATGAAAGTCAAACTAAGTCAAGCTGTCAAAATGTTTTTTGGAAACTCCTCTCTTGAAATGGTTTATTTTGAAGCTATTGCTAATGCATTAGATGCAAAAGCAACTGAAATAAACATTAAGATTTCTGCAAAAGCTCGTAATGAACCAAAATCAATGGAGCTAACAATTAGTGATAATGGAGTAGGTATAGATGAGTTAAGATACAGAAAATTTTCCAATTTATTTGATGTTCAAGAATCCTCACACAAAGGATTAGGTAGACTTGTTTACCTCTGTTATTTTAACAAAGTATCAATAACCAGTTTTTTTGATAAAACTAAAAAAAGAGAATTTGAATTTACAGATAGTTTTGAAGAAGCAAGTGCTACTGTTACCGAAGTAAAAGAAGGCTCAACTGGAACAACATTTTACATGACAGGTTATAGTCTGCAAAAATTTGGAAAATATGACTATATAACACCTTCATACCTTGTAGATCGAATTCTTGAAGAATTTTATCCTAGATTTTTTAAATTAAAAGAAGAAGGAATAGGCGTTACAATTAACATTGAATCAATTATTGAAGGTATTGCTAATAAAGAAACCCTAGTTAACAAGGATATACCTTTTTTGGAAAAAGTTGAGCTAGATAGTTCTATTAACTTATTTAATAGCTTTCATTTACACTACTCTATCCAACAATATACAGATTATGATATAAATAAGCAATCACTTATTGCTGCTATTGCTGTTGATAATCGGACAATGAAAGTTGAAATTGTTTCAACAGAAAACATACCTTATGGCTATAAAATTGTCTTTCTTTTATTTTCAGATTACTTCACAGGAAAAGTAGATTTATCTAGACAGAATTTAATGATCTCAAAAAGTGAACTTCAAAGTATTCAATTACTTTTTAGAAAAAAAGCAGCCCAAATACTAGAAGAGAATATTCCAGATATAATTGAACGAAACAAAAAAACTAAAAATCTTCTTGTCCAAAGATACCCACATTTAAGTGGTTATTTTGATTCAGAATCTATTGGTTATATATCACGTAGTGATGTTCTAAAAAAAGCTCAAGAACAATTTTTTAAAGCCCAAAAAGATTTGTTAGAAGCTCATGAACTCACAGATGAACAATATAAACAATCCCTAGAAATTTCGGCAAGAGCATTAACAGAGTACATTCTTTTTCGCCAAATGACCATTAATAGGCTAAAAACAACTACAAGAGAGGATCATGAAGCAGAGTTACATAAACTTCTTGTTCCTATGAATGCACAATTGTCAAAAGATGAGTTAGTCAAAGATTTGTATAGAAACAACATGTGGATACTTGATGATAAGTATATGACTTATGAAAAAGTATTGAGTGATGTGCAAATGGATACCCTAGTAACGACTATCACTGAAGAGGAAACGGAGAAAGATCTTGATAGACCTGATATTGCCTTGGTGTTTTCAGCAAATCCTAATAATGGTACTGCTCCTTTTGATGTTGTTATCGTTGAATTAAAAAAACGGGGCATTTCTCTAGAAAAAAACATGGTTGTAGTTACACAACTAGAGAAAAGAGCTAGAAAGTTAATGCACTACTATAATAATAGAATTCAACGAATTTGGTATTATGGAATAATAGAATTCAACGAAGAGGTAGAATTACAGCTAAGTGGAGAGTACCAAGAATTATATTCTTCAGGTAAAATGTTTTATAGAGAAACACAGGTTGCTATTCAACTAGATCCGTCCATTAAACTCCCTGTTGGAATATTTATTTGGGATATAGATGCGATGATTACGGATGCAGATTCTCGTAATTCGGCCTTTCTTAATCTTATCAAAAGTCAATTTATAAAAGAATAAAAAACAAGACAATATAATATCTATCCATTAATTTTGAGACCATTTTTTATTCTCTATTCCTTTATCCCTTTATTTATGTACACCTTGTGGTTGATGCCCGATGCAGATGCTTACAATACGTTGAGCCAATTGATTGTGGACTTGAGTAGTTCTCATGATACGCCAACTTTTGAGCCGCATGTTACTTTGCTCAGTGGCATCATTGATCCCTTGGAAGTAGCCATAGACAAAACAGAGGAACTAGCCAACAGCCTACTCCCCATCTCGGCAGCACTTACTCGTATTGAATTCTTAGAGCGTTACTATCGCTGTTTGTTTTTTCGTACCAGTGAAAGTGAAGATATTCTGGAAGCGCGCAAACTAGCAGAGGTTATATTTGAACACACACGCGTCGATCCCTTTATTCCACATGTCAGTTTTCTATACGGCTCCTTGCCTATTTTTCAGAAACAGGCTATTATTGATCGTTTAGGCGATGCTTTTTTTATGGATTTTCGCCTGCCCAAATTGCGCTTGGTAGAGACTTCGTTGCAGCCAGAAAACTGGAAATTATTGGCGGATTTTGATTTGGATTAAGGAATAAAGGAGGCGTGTGGCATCAGTGGGCACCATCCAATTGCGCCTTACTAATACCACACACTAAGCCTTACTTCTCTACAGCTTTGTCCTCTGGTGCGTTGTCTTTTTCTTCATCGCCCCCCAGTTCTCTAGTCAAAATGTCTTTCAACTGATTGGGATCGATGCGTTTAAGCAAAATATTCTTATTCTCATCCAACAACACCATATAAGGATTGGCTTTGAGGTCGTATGTTTTTTTGGCGACAGCCAACGGATAAGGATCATCAGATGTATTGATAAAATCCATGCCTTTTTCCTCTATTTTCTTTTTGCACTGGTCTAGTTCTTTCCAGCTCTTGCTACAAACTCCAAAAACCTCTAAACCTTTGTCTTTAAATTCTTTGTAAACAGGCACTAATTTAGCACTTGTCTTGCTACAATTGCCACAGGTGGGGTCCCAGAAATACAATACCGTAAACTTGGCTTTAACATCATGTAAGGTTAAGTATTCGCCATCCATATTTCTGAGGCGAATATTGGGCGCGCGCAAGCCACAACGCAAGGGTTTGAGTGCCTGTACATCTTCACAAATTTTCTCCAACTGAACCGAGTCTACCCAATCATTATTACCATTACAATAATACTTCTCTCCGATAAAAACATAGACGGCATCCATGCAAATAATCTTGCTCTTGGCATATTTATTTAAGTACTGTGCGGCAAAGTGTTGAAACAAATCCTTATTGCCAGACTCTTTGAAGTGTTCTAACATATAATCTACCGCTTGTGCAATAGAATCGGGTGCTTGAACCGTCATTTTATCTACCCAAAAATTCATTTTATCTTCCAATATGGGCGTACGAATGAGCCGATCGTCCGACCAGTCAAAGTTATCCCAGTAATGTGCTTTTAAGTACAAATAAGCATCCATTCTAGACAAGCCCTCTGGTGCTTCTGGGCGCATAGAAGCCCCTATCATTTTGGCGGTGAGTGTATTGGGGTGTTTTTCTAACAACTCCTCTTGCAATGCACGGCGCTCTTTGCTCAGGGCTACCCCTTCTTCTTGAATGGCTTTCTTTTCCTCCTCCGTAGCATTGGCTAATTTACCTTGCAAGGCTCTCATTTTTTGGTCATTGGCCATTCCATTTCTAATAAATTCCAAGAACACCTCATTATCCTTAGAACCTTTGATCTTTAAATTCTTGGTCAAATTACCCGTCTCATCCATTTTGGTATGCAAGGCCATCTTCTTTTGATCTTCGGCATTGGGAATAAGAAAATCAAAGTAAGTGCCTTCTGCTTTGAGGTAGATAAAATAAAGCCCTCCAGGTAAGTTCTCCTCTCCTTTAAACACCCATTCTCCTTTGCTACTGCTTCTTGCTAAGGTATCTTTGATTAATAATTTGGGGCCTCTATGATAACCCAAAATGAGGGTATCTTCGGCATAATTATCAATTTTGACCCGAATATTATAACCTTCCTCCTGTGCCCAAAGTGATGTGTTGCCCCCTATTATCCATGCAACCATGCAAAGGATTTGTAGTACTGTTTTCATGATTTTTTGTTCTTTTTTATAATCCAACTACTCTATTATTATTATTGAGAAGTAATAATCTTGCAAAAATATTTTGATGGTCAAGATACAAGTTTATAACTAAAGCTATAGTTAAATAAATGTTATTACAAGTAAGGTCTTAATTTTTAGGTTGTTCTTCTGTAAATTCTCGCTTTAGAATATCCCTAATTTGATTGGGGTCAAGCCGTTTCCATAAGATTTTTTTATTTTCATCCAACAAGATCAAATAAGGATTGACCTTAATATCGTAACGTTTTTTCACCACAGCGAGTGGATATGTTTCATCAGAAACATTGATAAAGTCCATTTTTTTGCTGGCAATCTTGCTCTTGCATTTGTCTATTTCTTTCCACGTTTTGCTACAAATACCAAAAACCTCAAAGCCTTTGTCTTTGTATTCATTGTATACAGGCACCAATTTGTCGGTAGTTTTGCTGCAATTACCACAATCGGGATCCCAGAAGTACAAGGCTACAAATTTTGCCTTTACATCGTAAAGATTGATAGGCGTGCCGTCCATTTTTTTGAGGCGAATATCGGGTGCCTGAAGTCCGCATTGCAAGGGTTCCAACGCAGTTACATTCTCACAAATTTTTTCCAATTGTTCCTCGCCTACCCATTCCGCAAGGCCATTGCCACTGCAATAATATTTCTTACCAATAAAAACGTAAACAGCATCCATACAAATCACTTTGGTCTTTGCATATTTATTGAGCAATTCTGCTGCTCCAAAGCGAAACATTTTTTTGTTGCCTGCTTTTAATATGTTTTGCAAGATATAATCTACGGCCACAATCATAGAATCTGGAGATTTAACAGTTAAATTCTCTGTCCAGTTTTCTATTTTGCTCTTAAAAGCGTTGGTGCGAATAAGACGTTCGTCTGACCAGTCAAAATTGTTCCAAAAACGCGCTCTATAATAATAAAACCCTTGTTCCCTCGTCAACCCTTCGGGCACTTTGGGAGGCATAGAAGCTAGGATTAGATTGGCGGTTAAAGACTTGGGATGATTTTTGGCCAAGTCCAATTGATACCTGCGTACTTTTTCCTCAATAGCCACTCGTTGTGCTTTGATCTTCTGCTTTTTGGCTTCGTCTTTTTCCGCTTCAAAGGCTTTGGCCAATTTCCCGTCTTCTGCTCGTTGGTCATTGAGATACTGCAAATAACCATAAAACAGGTCATTGGGCTTGGAGTTTTGTACTTTCAGATTTTTATTCAAATCATTGCCCTCCAATTTGGTGGTAAACACCATATCTTTTTGATCCTCCTCATTGGCTACCAAAAAATCAAAGTAAATATTATTGGGTTTGGTGAGTACTAGATACATCCCTCCATCTAGTGGTTGATCTCCTTTGAATTCAAATTCTCCTTGAGCATTGCGCTTGGTAAGTGTGTCCTGTACATAAATTTGCTTGCCCATGTGATAGCCCAAAATACAGGTGTCGTTCTCATAATTATCAATCTTGACACGAATGTGATAAGCTTCTTCCTGAGCCATCAAACTAGAACTGCTCCACAAGGCGATTGTTGCTATTATCAAGTGGGTTACCAACTGTTTCATATAGTTTATTAATTTTCTGGTCTTACTTTATTTGTTATTGTAGATCATTATTATTTCGCAGCACTAGGTCTTAGTTCTGCCTGAGAAGGAAGGTTTTCTTTTCGCTTTTTTCGCGTTTCAATCGCTTCCATTCTCCTTATTTCTAAATTATTAAACCGAGCAACCAAATAAATTTTTCCTGCTTGTACATTTAATAAAAATCTTTTTAGTGCGCGCACTTCTCTATCCAGTTGCAAATCTTGGGTGGCATCATCCAAGTCAAAAGTCTGCAAAATATAACTAGCCGTACTTCTGTTCAGTGTCATATAACTGTATGGAATAAACGTACTGGTATCCAACATCATGCTAGGTGCATCCAAATACGCCTTTACAGCCTTGTCCTCTTGTTCTGCCCATTCATTGAATACCTTGAACGGTCTATAAAAGATGGAATTGCTAAACAATTGGTAACCCTCTTCAGGATTTTGTTGCCGTATACGGCTTACTAAACCTCTTGAAAAGTAACGCTCTTGAGACATAAACCAATATGCCTGATAGAAGGGTTCTGTTAAGAAAGCCAAGTATTGTTCCAAAAATAAACGATGGTCATAATACAAAGCCTGTTGAATTTTCAAACGATTCTCATAAGTTTGTAACGATGCCAAAGTTGCTTCCTGAGCTACCACAGCCTGATTGTCAAAATCGGTATAATTGCCCATGTACCAAAGCTCAAAAGCGCGATTGTATTTCTCTACGGCAAAACTCTTCAAATTCTGTCGCATTTCGCGAATAGCGACATACACCAACCTATATTGCTTGTCTTCTACGGCCTTTTGCACCTCCAAGAATTGCTCAAACTTGGTTTTATCAATAGTATAAAAACAAATTTCACGAAATGTTTTGGGCAATTCCGTTTTATTTTGCCCCTGTAGTGTACCAACAAGCAACAAGCAACAACAGCAATAGGTAAAAGTAGATAATGGCCTCATATTCTCTTGGTTAATATTTCGTAGGTTTTATCAATTAGTAGCAGAACAACACTACGTAACTGCTTGGCTAAATGCCCAAAGGCTAGGAAATTTTGCCCAAACACGATCTTTGACGGCTTTATAAGCAATTCGATCCAAATCGGGTTTGGTTGTTATCAGCACCGTACGCATTCCCAACTGTTGTCCAAAAACAAGATCACTGACCGAGTCCCCCACCATGATAGATTCTTCAAAATTAATCGCTGGAAAATCTGCTTGGGCTTGTATAGCCATACCTGCATTGGGCTTTCTATGATAAGGATTATCTCGCTCGTGTTCCATACAAGCATACACCTTATCAATTCGGCCTCCTGTGTGTTGAATCTGCTGTAGCATCTGCTCGTGCAACTGCTCCAATTCCTGAGCGGTCATCACCCCTTTTGCCACGCCTTGCTGATTCGTTACGATTACAATTCGATCAAATTTTTGTGCCAAAATAGCTAAAGCAGCCTGCACATTTTCCAAAAAATGCCACTCTTCCCAATGGCGCACATAATTACCTACAATTCTTCGATTGATAACCCCATCGCGGTCTAAAAACAAGTTTTTATAGGCCATATTTTTTCTTATTCTTTCGTTATTAACACGTTATAATATTTGCAAAACTTAGATTTTTCAATATTTTTTTTGGAACTCTGCCCAGAGTTTGTACCTTTGTCATCGCAAAAATAAGCAAGGTATTCCAACTTTTGAAATACAACTGCCTTTTAGTTCTCCCCTTTTTATGATTGACTTAAAGGCTTTAATTGCACTTGTAAACCGAATAACACTACAATGAAAGATACCCAAAAATCGTTGGCAAGAACGATTGGCGCTTACTTTTTTTTCTTGTTAGGAACTCAAGTTGCTCTGCAAAGTAACTGTTTTGCCCCCCAACAATTAACGCTTACACCTGCACCAGCTGCCGCCACTACTCTAATGGCAACTCGAAGTGTCACCGCTCCACTCTTACCTACAGAAGCACTTCCTACCTCTTTATCGTTGGTACTTCTAGCCGAAGAAACTACTCCACACATTGAAATTGAACATCGCGATATCACAGGACTCAAACGCGAGATTCTTGGCAAGCGCAAACGAGATGCACGTAGAGCAGAACGCACTGCTGCTGCTCTTTTGGCTGATAATAATGAAGTAGAATCAATAGATGAGGAAGAAATAGCAATAGTAGAATTGCCCGTCGCTTATCACGCTATGTTTGATAGCCTGAATGCTTCTGGTATTCGTGGAAACATACTCCAAGAGGCCAAAAAATATTTGGGACTCAAATACATTTGGGGTGGTACCACTCCCAGAGGGTTTGATTGTTCTGGCTTTACTTCTTATGTACTCGCACAAAAAGGCGTTGGAATTGCACGCAGCTCTCGTTATCAAGCCAAACAGGGCAAGGCGGTAGAACTTACCGAAGCCAAAACTGGAGATCTCATATTTTTTAGTAAATATGGCAAAGGTGGACGTGTAACCCATGTTGCCTTAGTGGTTGACAATAAAGAAGATGGTGTTTATATCATTCATTCCACTCGCCGTGGTATTGTCGTAGATAATTTGTCCAAGTCCAACTATTGGAAACCCAAAATCTTATACGCCAAAGATGTGATTAGCAAAGGCTAAGAAAAATTTGTTTTAGATTAAAAAAGGCATTGAAGAATAACATTATTCTTCAATGCCTTTTTTATGGAATAGCCTTTTAGGCTACTTGGAGCCTTACAGAAACAAATCCAAAAACCCACAAAGTGCTGCCCCTGAAATTAGGAACCAAGATATTTCATCTGTAAAAGCATTCTTAGGGTGCTTCAACAAAAAATTGTGAATTATTAAGTGGATTATAAGAAAGTAATTGAGTCCTTTCTGAAAACTTTCGTTCTCTAATTTCAGTCCTTCAAGAAGCAAAACATACAGGAGTGGAATGTGCATCAAAACATATAATGTACGTGCCGCTTGTTCAGAAAAACTGGATAAGATAGGTATCATTTGCCATTCTTTGCAACGCATGGCATCTAGCTGATGTGCAATAATAAATACTACGCCGAGGTAAAAAAAATCTAGACTCATACAGGGAAGTTGTTTAAGAAAGGGGAAGCTAATCAAACCAACTAAACGGATTCTAAAGATTCAACAAGAAAATCTTTGTAAGGGGTGTAGATTTTAAGTGGAAATGAATTTGATGCCCTAAATCAAATTGATTTATTTTTTATTAAAAATCAATTTTAGTGACATTTAAAATAACGTAAATTCAACTTCAAACAAATTCTACACTGTCACATAATACAACTAAAATCAGATAAAATCAATTAATTTTATTGAAAAAACATTTCTATTGAGCTGCTCTAAAGGAGTAAATGACAAAAATTTGTTTTTTTTTGACAAAAGGAAGGAGAACTTGTGACAGTCTTTATTTTCCAAACAATAATTATACTTTTTGTGACATTGAATGAAAAATATTAAATAAACAGATTGTAAGAATGTTGTCGTAGGTATGAAAACACTTCAAGGTATTAATAAACACCTTCCAGAACACGAGAATAGCAAGGTGCTTAATAATAAAGATCCAATACAGCAGCGAGCGCTGCCCCTACAATCAACGACCACGATAAAACATCTTTGAAAGCATTTTGGGGATGTTTTAATAACAATAGATGGGCAAACAGGTGAAGGATTAGAAAATAATTAAATCCCTGCTGGAAGCTTTCATTTTGGAGCTTAATTCCTTGTATAAATAATAAATAGAATAGAGGAATATGTGCTATAATGAAGATTTTTCGGGCTTTATTTTCGGAGAGTTTTGATAAAATCGGAAAAATTTCCCACTCTCTACAACGCATGGCATCTAATTCATGCACAATAATAAATATTATTCCAAGGTAAAAAAAGTCTAGTTCCATACGTTATATACTATGTAGCTGTTGGTCAGTTGATCTTGATCGGCGAAAGATACGACTTATTTACTAAAAAACATTGCTTATTATGAACCTTCACATTAAACAAGCTTGTCACGAAAACTAAGATACAATGACTATTTTTCTATAAAGGTTCCTACGTCTCAGAAAAAAGTTGAATTAACGATTAACCACGCTAGTTACGAGCTACACAGCTATCAAATTGTCCCCAATCAATCGCGCACTGGTCTTCTTATAAAAATCAAAAACACAGCCCTCCTTCCCGAAACAACAGCAGTAGTAAAAAAGTTACGAAAAAGAAGAAAAGACTTAGAAAACGTCGATACAGAAGGAGATTCACACATATGGGAGCCCCTATATTTTAGAAAACTGTGAAATGTATTTGAAGTTCTGTGGAATGTGTAAAAAATCATGTTGTTGTCCCTGTATTTTTGTGGTGTTATTCAATTTAATGCTTTGTGAGAAAATACAAATTACTTACTACCAATTAATTAAAATACTATAATTATGCAAACTACTACTGACAACCATTTACCTGCATCAACTCCAAGAACTCTTTTTATTGCCATTTTGATTTTTCATGCCTTGGGTTGTTATTTCATGGGACTCACTACCCTATTTTTTGATCCTGTATTAGCTTTTCAAACTGCTTTTCAGTTGGAGTATAACCCCGAAACGCTAGGAATGCTCCAAGTAGTGATCGGAATGGAGTTACTATTTTTGGGCAGTATTGCTCTTTTGGGAATTTACTGGACTCGGAAAGGCAATAGAGCAGGTATCATTGCTGGTGGTGCGGTAGGCATGTATATGTTCTTGTTTGGTTTTGTTGCTCTGTTCTTACAAGGTGACCCACAAGGACTTTATGTAGATAGCATTCGAGGATTTATCACTATGTTTTTAGGTTATTTGGCATTAAGAAAAGAGTAAATTTCTATTCATAATCTAGAAATAGTCCTTTTAGGCACTGTTATGGGATAAGAATTGTTATTTTTAACTAACAAGGTATCAAGGTTTTACTCAAAATTTGATCCACTACTTAAAATTATAACCAATGAAACTATCCATTAACAATCCCTGTCACGAAAGTTGGGCAACCATGCAGCCTACCGAACAAGGTAGGTTTTGTACCGCTTGTCAAAAAGAAGTACTCGATTTTACAAACGTCCCTTTTTCTACCCTTAAGCATTTTTTTGAGGCAGAAAAAGGAGCTGTTTGTGGTCGCGTCTACAAACACCAATTGGAGACATTTAACAGCTTCTATCAGCCCTTACCTACGCCTTCTAGAATAAAACAATGGACTGCTGCTGCTGTCCTAACGGCTGTGGTTACCCTGCCTAGCTTTGGACAAAGCACTCCTGCAACACCAACAGTGCACCTTACCGAACAAGTTGCCCCCAAACAGCACCGTTCTACCACACTCCAGTCAGATCTCAAGCCACAAAAAACAGTAATACTTTCAGGAAAAGTGTACCATACAGAACTCAAAGAGCTAATGCCTTTTACTAGTATTTGGGTACTTGAAACGGAAATAGGCACCAATACCGATGTAGATGGAAATTTCAAATTAGAAGTGCCTTATTCTGATAAGCCTATAAAATTGAAAATAAGCCATTTTGGATATGAGCCTATCATACATAGCATTGTCCCCAATCAATCTAGAGCACAATTGCTGATAGAAATGAAAGGATATCCTCATGAATTGATATCAAGTGGTATAATGATCGTAGAACCCACGAGCAAGAAAGAAGAAAAAGCTATAAAAAAAGAAGCCAAACGCCAAATCAAGCGTAAAGAAAAGGCTAATCAAAAGACAAAGTAAATACTTAGGCTTGATGGTAATATCTCTCAAAATAATCGCTGGGCTAGGGAACTAAACTGCTCGGTTTTTTGTACTATAGGCTTGCATTGCTGTTGTTTTCATCAACTAACTATTCTTATGTCTAAAAATAAAAAGCGCAAAAGGCCCATTAATGTTCTCCTAATTGACGATGATGAGGGCTTTGCTGCTTCGCTCAAAAATCGCGCTCGTCGCTACCACGTTATTATTACTACTCGTACCAATTTTAAAGAGGGTTTTAAGGAATTGGAGGGCAATAGCAAGTATCAGGCTGTGATTTTGGATGGCAAGGCTCCTATGAGTGCCGACCAACCCAAGGGCACAGAAGCGGAGAATTTTGTGCATGAGGCCATTATAAAATTGCGAGAGATAGAGTTATTGCAAGGGCGCACCCTGCCTTTTTGTGTGCATACGGCTTGGTATGTACAGCTAGAGCCTAGCCTCCGCAATAGAGCGCGTATTTTTGATAAGAAAAAAACAGCCGTAGAAGATGCTTTGATGGAAGAGATGTTTGAATATCTGCATCAAGAAGTCAATAAATTAGAAACAACCAAAATCAAACTGCAACATCCAGAAGTATTTGAATTTGCTGATGTGTACTTAGATAGTGAGGATCATAATTTTTTGGTTAGTCTTTTGTCGCCCAAACTCTCGCCCAAACGCGAAGATTTGATGAATAGGCTGGGCTTTATCCGTCGATTGGAGGAATCTATTCTAAATGTGTACTCCAAAGAAGTACTCAAAATGGATCCTATACTTTTTGGACAAGGCAAAGATACCCCAGGCCGCGCCAAAGACTTAATTGACCACATCAAAGTCAAAAAACTAGCACCTTTGCACATCTCTTTTATGACTTATGTCATTTACAGTACCCAGAGCATTGCCATCAATCACAAAGCCCCCGAATCCAGCGAGTATTACAATTATCCCATTACTATTTACACGGTACAGACCTTTATTAATGCCTTGTTGGACATTATTTTATGGGTCAACGATAGTATTGAGGAAGTGGAGGAATGATGGTGTTCCCCCTAAAACGGATAACCAATAGCAATGATAAATTTATTGCGTTGTGCAAATACAAAGGGGTTAAAATTCCAATATTGTACCGTGCCATCATCCAGTAAACCATAACCCTGTGGTTCTCTCAATTGTACGGCCAAATCAAACCGAATAACAAAAAAGCTGACATCAAAGCGCAGCCCTGCTCCTGCCCCAATCGCCAACTCTTCATAAAAACGTTCTGTTAGCAGTCCCGACTTGGGTGTTTGTAACGGTACATCTTGCCCGATAATAATAGGCCCATCCAACAACCAGACATTACCAATATCTACAAACAAAGCTGCCGAAATCCAAGAGTTTAGATTAAAACGATACTCCGTATTAAACTCTGTTCTAAAATCTCCCAATTGAAATTCAGCCCCATTTACCGAGGGTTGATTGCCTGGCCCTAAAAAACGCAAATCCCATGCACGCATACTGGTGGGCCCTCCCAAAGTAAACCGCTTAACAAAAGGCACTTCTCTATGTATCGAATTGCCATAAGGCACAACAATACCGACCATCAAACGCGAAACAATAGACTGTCGTTGAGATATTTTGTACGAATAACGCAAGTCGATGTCGGTGCTAAAATACTGCGAATAATCTACCCCCAAAATTTGCATAGGAGTATTGGGCTGAACAATCTGATCCAACGCATAAAGCAAATTACCTGCCACCTCAAAAGTGGTTTTTAGATACCAAGTGCCCCGCTTATTGCTGTTGCTGGGATCACTATAAGTATAGCTAAAATCCATACTTGGAATTAAGAAACTAGCCGATAACGATTCGTACAAGGCACGGTTGCTTTCCTCTAATAAACGACCAAAATCGGGGTCTAAAATAGGCCGTGAGGTTAAATTAATAACCAGTGGATTCCAAGCAAAAGCGTGGCGTGTCCCTTTTGACCAATCATAGCCAAACTTGGTATAAAAAGAGCTAATTTGAAAATCTGTGGACTGTTGCAAATAGCGATACCCTACTGCTACACGGGTGCTTGGGCGTTCCATCTTAAACAATCGCTTCACAAAATTGAGTCCCAAATGCCTAGGAAAATAAACACTTGTTTCTAAGTTGATGTCTAATAAATTAATGGCTTGCTCAAAAAATAGGTCATTGGTGTTGTTGGCATCAGGAATTTTGAAATCAATTCCTCCAAAAGCAGAGATTTCAAATATTTCTGCACCTTTGAATACATTTTTATTCTGATAAGAAAGCGAGGTAGAAATACCCAAACTAGAGACGGTTGTTTGGTTGTTATTAATATCTACATCTGCACCAACGTTCTGCTTTTTGCCTGGTTGCATTTTCACCAAACAGTCCAAACTATAAGGATCGCCATTGGCAGCTGGAACATACTCAATGCGCGGAAAACGAAAGACACCTAGTTTGTCAATTTTGCGTACCGACTCCCTCGTATCGGCATAGCTGTAATACATGCCTGCTTCAATTTCTACCGCATCCGAAATCACTTTATCTCGAATGTATGCTCTTTTGCGTACTTGCTGCTCGGTTCCTTTAGTTCCATCTCGATTGATTACTGCTTTACGCAAAATAATGTGGGTCAATCTATCATTGGTTTGTATCTCACTCCTTGATCTTAGGGTCATTTTTTTGACTCTGGGCATGCTGCGTCTAATAATTCTCAAGCGTTTGCCCTTGGGCGTGATCCATTCTCTCAACAAGCTATCTTGCTCTTGCATCACTTCCTCTGGCTCCAATACCACGCGTCGTATTCGATCCAATCGAGTTCGCTCGACCACAAAAAAGGAATCTTGTTTGACTTGGCGTTTTTGGTGTACTTTGAGTAAAAATTCATTGGGCGTAATAAATACATTATTAACTTTATACCTTGGATGATGAATCATTGTATCTGAAAACGGCAGTACCTCTAAGTATAAATTTGCTCTTGGCTCGCCTTGCTCTACAGGCCCGTCAAATAACCCTGCACCACTAGCAGTAATTTTTCGAGCATTAGCTGTATCTGCTTTTATATCAATATAATTCCAATTAAACTCATAATATCCTTGATTTCTGATGGCCAGTGTAATTCTTCTTTTTTCTTCTGTTAACTTTTCGAGAGAGAGAGGCTCCCCTTGTTTGAGTACAGTTTGGGAGGCAATACGCTCTAATATAACCTGTATGGAAGAGTCTTGAGAGTTCATGGCCACTTGGTCAATTAGCAATGGTTTGCCTGTTTGAATGGTGTATTCTACAATAGCCTTGTGTCTTTTGTAGCGAATATTATAATCGATCTTGGCATGAAAATAGGCTTTTTGGTGCAAGAAATTACGCATGGAGTTCGCTGTCTTACGGGTCAGCATTGTATCTAGTACCGTAGGTGCTTTGCCTATAGTATTGTGCAACCAAGCACGAAAGCCGTTTGCTTTTCGGCGAATAGTATCGGGCAAAATAGATTGTGCTGTTCTGTCAAACGTATACTTGACGGCTAGGGTATCATTATTATAATAAAGCCAAGTTCTCAAAAAGTTATTGCTAGGGTTTTGCTGGATAATCGTCGATATTTCTGTCCATAAATTGTCGGCATCTTCTTGGATTTTGTAGTTTTGTTGATCCAAATTGAGCTTGTTCTTGACAACCCAATGTTCGTCATAGACACGTTTGTGTGGCTGTTCTGTTGATTTTGAGTGCCGTTGCAGGTACTTTCTATTACCACAACTTCCCAACAGCATAAGCAAGACGCAGCATAATAAGCAACAAAGTTCCAATCTATCTTTCATGTAATTATATCGAAAATTGACGGTCTGATGTTATCCAAAACAAAAGTAAAATATATCCAGCGTTTAAAACAAAAAAAGCAGCGTCACAAAGAACAAGTTTTTGTGGTAGAGGGTGAGAAAATTGTTTTAGAGTTATTGCAACAAAATTTACGCTCTGTTCAAGCACTTTATGCTACGGCCGAATTTGTAGAGCGTTATCACAATCTACTAAAATCATTTGAAGCCCACACTACTGTTGTGAGTCAGCAAGCGTTGCAACAAGTATCCCTGTTGAGTACAGCCAACCAAATACTGGCAGTGGTAGAAATGCCTAAGTATACACCTTTCATCAATAAAATACAAACATCACTCCACCTTGTTCTAGAAAACATTCAAGACCCTGGTAATTTGGGTACTATTTTGCGTATTGCCGACTGGTTTGGGATTCCACAGATTTTCTGTTCCAAAGGTTGTGTAGACTGGTCTAACCCTAAAGTTATTCAGGCCAGTATGGGCAGTTTTTTGAGAGTGCCTGTACACTATGTAGATTTGCCACAGTTATTTGCCGAACACCCAGATATTCCAGTATATGGCGCTGTTTTGGGCGGAGAAAATGTTTATCAAGCAACCTTAGAGCAGCCTTCTTTTTTGTTGATTGGTAACGAAGGTCAAGGCTTGGATGCCAGCACACAAGGGCTTCTCAGTCACCGACTTACTATTCCCCAAATAGGCCAGGCAGAATCCCTGAATGCAGGTGTTGCAACAGGAATTCTTTGTGCCTTATTTGCCAAAGCTAATACTTGATAATAGCTATCCTTTGGGGGAGTGGAAATTCACGACTCCATAATATTCGGTTTCAAAAGCAGCTGTTTCTTTGGCTTTTTCTTCATCTGACCACTCTAATAAAATGGCCATAGTATCAATAACATACACATACCAATCGGCCAGCATTGGGCGATCAAAATACAAACGCCCTGTTCTACGGATCAAGAAATCACATACATTATTGGTCATTTCATAATGAATGGCATACCAAATTTCAGCATACATTAGACGTTGTGCGGCATCCTGAATTTCATTGTACAACTCATAAGCTTTATTGATAATATGCTCTGTATTGGTACCATATCGATACACCAATGATTGAATGTGTTCGACCCCTACATTGATTTGCTTGGCTTCTCCCGATAATTTATAAATGTAAGCTTGAATGGCTTCTGTAGAGTCAAAATCACCTCCACCTAAGGTCAAATCTTTGGTCACAGAGGCTGTTTTTTGGTGCATAGTCTTGAGCACAGCATCTACTACACGCTCGGCCATCTTGCGATAACCTGTTAATTTACCGCCTGCTATAGAGATCAACCCTGTTTCGGAATAAAAAAGCTCGTCCTTTCTCGATAATTCAGAAGGGTCTTTACCATCTTGATGAATAAGAGGACGCAAACCAGCCCAAGTAGAAACCACATCCTTCACCTCTAAATTGACTGATGGAAAAACATAATTGGTGGCTTCTAACAAATATTCTACATCCTCCAATTCTGCATAAGGCTGGTTGATATTGCTATCGTAAAACGTATCTGTTGTTCCTATATACGTTGCATTGCCTCTAGGAATGGCAAAACACATTCGATCATCTTTTTGTACATCGAAATACGTTGATTGTTGAATCGGTAATCGCTCATAAGGTACTACAATGTGTACGCCTTTGGTCAGGTGCAAGCGTTTGCCATGTACCCCTTCTTTGTCTTTGTTGCGTAACTCATCTACCCAAGGGCCAGCCGCATTGACCACCCGTCTAGCGCGCACCTCAAATTGTTCTTCTTCTAAGCAATCTTTTATTACTGCGCCACCTACATAGCCGTTTTCTTTGTAAATAAAATTCACTGCTTCTGTATAATTGAGACAAACAGCTCCATGTTCTACGGCTGTTTTTACGGCTTCAATGGTCAAACGCGCATCGTCTGTACGATATTCGTAATACAAGCCCCCTCCTGTTAGAATATCTGTTCTTAACAAAGGCTCTAATTCCATTACCTCTTCCTTCTCCAACATTTTTCGGCGTTCTTCTTTTTCTACATTTGCCAAACGATCGTACACCCACAAGCCCAAAGAACTCATACGTTTGCCCAAGGAGCCATCTTCTACAATAGGCAACAACATTTTTTCGGGCAAAACTACATGGGGCGCATTAGAATGCACAATAGCACGCTCTACACCTACCTCATGTACCAAGGCAAATTCCAATTGCTTGAGATAGCGCAATCCACCATGAATTAATTTGGTAGAACGACTGCTGGTTCCCCACGCAAAGTCCATTTTTTCAATTAATGCTACTTTTAGGCCGCGTGTAGCAGCATCTACAGCAATACCTGCCCCTGTGATCCCTCCACCAATGACCAAAAGGTCAAAGGTGGTTTCTTTTAATTTTTGAATCCACTGAGCACGTTGGGCTGCTGAGAAACTTGTATTATTCATGTTGGTTACTTTGTAAAAATTGATTGATATTGATAAACTGCCAACAGCAGTTGTTGTTACTACTTATAATTCATTATAAAGATACAAGATAGTAGCGGTAAAATGGCTTTGATAAATCATAAAAGCTTCATCTATAGATAAGATGAAGCTTTTATTACAATAAGTAGTCGTTCAAAATTACTACTACCAAAAAACGGTTATTTTCCTCCAGCTCATCGTTGAAAATACTCGTCTTAGCGCGCTAAGACTCCGTTTTTCGCCTTGATCTGAATAAAAATATTCCATTTTTTTAGGTAACATT
>JBGCDW010000127.1:0-8165 GCA_045105775.1 Aureispira sp. | reverse complement strand
TAGCGAAAAAAGCATCTTTTTCCCTCACTCATCGTTAAAAATTGATTCCATAGCACTGCTATGAACTAAATTTTTGCCTTGATTGATGAAAAAACCTTACTTTTTGTCTCTGTACAACTCCAGTCGTGATAATGTCTATTTAAGTATTTGCACCAAATACCTAATTGACATGATTCATTGCCGCAAAATTATTATAAAAATTCTGATAGGCATGGTGGGGTTGTCTCTAAAAGCTTGCCAAGCTACCAATCTTTCCGACCAACCAACCACTACTACTCTCTCCACAAAAAGGCACTCTCCTTCTACACCAACAACTAGTACCAAACAATTTCATACCCCGCCATCCCAAGGTAGAGCAGAATGGTCTGCTTTTAAGAAAAAATACCAGACCAAATGGACCACTCCACCCTCCGTTTTTCCATATGCACAGGGCGCATCATTCAAAGTATACCCCCTCAATTGTTCGGGAGAATGTAAAGATGCTGTATTTTTTAAACGCACCACTTTTGGTACCACCATTCCCGAATCCGATTTTTTGGAATTACTAGCTCTACTCAAAAAACCAACGTCTTATGACAATGCAACTGCTGCTTGTTTTGATCCTAAATTTGGATTGGTTGCTTATGATACGGAAGGGATCCCCATCGAATTTTTGAGCATTTGTTTGGACTGCAATAATATACGTACCTACCCTGGTAAATTGGATGTACAATACCACACAGCACAGCTCAACGGTTTTTCAAAACAAGCACGACAGCAGCTCAGGCAATTGTTCTTGAGATGGCAAATAGATTATTATGGCTTTTCGCAATTCTGGGATGATGAAGATGAATTCTTAAAATACCTAGATCAAAAAAAATAACCTGCCTACTAGTACGCTTTGCTGATGAGTTCGCCGTTGGCTCAGTTCAGTAAAACCTTGGTTGTGAATACCTTTTTAAGCTTATTGCAAACCAAACTTTTATCAATCTACCTTTAGGCTACGCTTAACAATAAATTAATAACAAATACTAAAATATAGTTTTTATTTTCAGAAAAATAAGTGTACATTTGTCTCATAATTTAACATAATATTTTTAATATATGGAACTTTGCTGCATCTATAGCACATCGACTAGTAGGTACTTTTATTCAAATACCCTACTAATTTGAGCACCACTTCCTTCATCCCCCCTCTTATTGATGGTAGCATCTGTTCCTATAACATAAAGCATACATTATTCAATATGTTAATTAAACTTGCATAAAAAATACATATAATAATACTTGGTTTTTTATATCAAAATCACACACACAAATGAAAAAATTATTCCACCACCAATTTTTCTTAGCTTACGTGCTCTGCTGTTTGGGAATTCTATCTCAGACACAAGCACAAACCAACATCTATCTGCCTGAGATTAACAGCTCTGGCTCTTGTAACTTGGTTAGAAATCTCAATACTACTAATCTTAATGGTATTACTGCTGTTCAATTAGAGTTTTGGACAAGTCAGCCCGTACGAGGATTGACATCTAGGCTTGAACTCACCTCATCAGGGGGGGCTGATAATGGAGAGTATGCCACGTCTTTTACAGATAATGTAGACAATGGTAAACTCAATCAATGGCAAACATTAACGATTCCGTTTGACATCACTCAAGTCTTCACAACAGTAGGCAACACTACTCCCAACATCAATGCCATCAATTACCTGAGAATGTACATTAGTGGAGAGCCTAATGGCACCTACAAAGTACGCAATATCAAGGCAGTAAGACAAACCAATATTTATATGCCTGAAATTAGTAGTTCTGGTTCTTGCAATTTGGTTAGAAATCTTAGTACGACTAATCTTAATGGTATTACAGACGTTCAATTAGAATTCTGGACAAGTCAGCCCGTAAGAGGATTGACTTCTAGGCTCGAACTCACCTCATCAGGGGGGCCTGATAATGGCGAATATTCTACTTCTTTTACGGATAATGTAGACAATGGAAGACTCAACCAATGGCAAACATTAACCATTCCGTTTGACATCGCTCAAGTATTCACAACAGTAGGCAATACAACGCCCAACATCAGTGCCATCAATTATCTTAGAATGTACATTAGTGGAGAGCCTAATGGCACCTACAAAGTACGCAACATCAAGGCAGTAATGGGAGCTGCCTCTGTTGCAGTTGATAACACTCCGCCCACTCAACCTACTGGTTTAGTCACTAGCCAAACCAATTACAATGTATTGCTCACCTGGAATGCAGCTACGGATAACGTTGGAGTGACTGGTTATGATGTTTATAATGGCAATACACGTGTTGCGACCAATAGAACGACTCGAAACTTTACCTTTACCAACCTTGCTGTTGGCAATTACACTTTCAAAGTTGTAGCTAAAGATGCGGCTGGTAACATTTCCACTCAAGCGACTACAACTGTCGCTGTTACAGATGTTACCAACCCTTCTCAACCAACTGGCTTGGCTGTTACAGATGTTAGTAGCGGTATTCAACTCACTTGGAATGCTGCTTCTGATAATGTAGGTGTTACAGGTTATGATGTTTATAATGGCAATACGCGTGTTGCCACCAATAGAACGACTCGAAATTTTACCTTTACCAACCTTGCTGTTGGTAATTATACCTTTAAAGTTGTAGCTAAAGATGCTGCTGGTAACATTTCTACTCAAGCTACGACCACTGCTACCCTCGGAGCAATTACTAGAACGCTACAAGCTGAAACAGCCAATACATTAAGTGGTTCTAATGTAGCTTCTAATAATGGTGGAGCCAATGGCCCTAATGGTGAATTTGTAGATTATGGAGGCGATGGCACTTATGCAGAATTTACCAATGTATCTGGATTGCCCAATACAGGTAGTCTTACGATTCGCTATTCTGCTGAAAACAGCATTAGAGGATTACAATTAAAGGTGAACAATACAACCTATCCAGCCAAAAGCAGCCTCTCTTCAACCACTAGCTGGAGCCAATGGAAAACAGCGACTTGGAATAATGTAAGTTTTGCCGCCAACAACACCATCAGACTTACAGCTGTAGGCAATGGCCCTAACTTAGATGAATTGGTAATTAATGGCGTTGGTTTATCTAATGGTAGTGGCAATGTTACCCTTCCTATCGAAGTATTGGGAGCCGTTGGAACTACAGAATCTGTACAATTTAGTGTCAGCAACCTGAGTGGTTCTAATAATAAATTACAATTATTAATTAACAACCTTAGTTATCAAAACAAGGGTTCTGTTAAAATTAATAATGGCGCTTATTTGTCTCTCAATCATGCCAATGTAGATATGCAGCCACAAGCACTGGCTAGAGGTGGTATGGTGCACGGTGGTTTTAATACCATTAGATTAACCATTCCAGGCAATGATTTACAAAATGGTACCAATACCGTCACCTTCCGTTTTGATGAATCCGATGGTATCTCTATTGGATACCGAGTAGTCAAAATGAATGTCCTAAATGCTAATGGTAGCCAACTACTAAGCAGCAATGTATTTACAGAAGATAATCCTGATAATTGGACAGCTCCAAGTACCAGTTCGACAGCTATCAACAGAGGCGCAACATTGTGGAGCCAAAGAAATAAACTCTGGAATCACTATCTGCCCTCTGGCCAAAAAGGAAAATGGTACAGCTATGATATTCCTACCACCCGTCCAATCAAGGCAAGTTGTGCCGATTGCCACACCAAAGATGGAAGAGATTTGGAGCTCTTTAGTTATTCTAACAAATCTATTATTGAGCGTGCTAAATTTCACAAACTAAGTCAAGGTGAGGCAGAAGATATTGCTTCTTATATTCGTAGTTTATCTGCTGGAGATCCCAATATCGAACGTGTTGGCCGTCCTTGGAATCCTCCTTACCAGCCAGGTGCTGCTTTGGATGGCGAAACCAATATGAACAAATGGGCTGCTGGTGCTGGATTGGATGCCGTACTAGAAAATGATGCCGATATGCTCCCTTATCTATTCCCTAATGGCGTAAACAAAGCAGAGATTCAACGCTTATTTGATAAGGAGGCTATGTATGACCGTACCATTATTCCTCTAGCCATCCAATTTCCCGACTGGAAACACTGGTTGCCTATGGTACACCCACTCGATGCCTACAACAATAATTATTTGCTCAATACCAGTCCTAGAAAACCATTAAAAGGAATTGAGGACATGCGCAACTTCTTAGATAGTTACTACAATTCCAACTCTGTTAATAACCCTCCTAGCAATCTTATGAGCAAGCTAGTAACTATGTATAGTGAATTTAGACACTTCCAAGAGGACGGCGTTTCTAACAAAAATCACTGGCGTAGTACAGGCGGTAGAGCAGAGGCTAACCTAATCAATGGGGTAGCACACGAATTGGCCAATACCAGTTTGGCTAGATTGTTATCGGTAAAGAATTTTGAATTCATGCAAGAATTCCAATTGCAAGACAAAGCCGATCAATACGTCAATGCTGCCGACCAACCTGGTGATAGACAATGGCCGAGCTTGAGATACTCCGTATTTGAGGTACCACCACACTTTACTGCGCGTAATAGCAAATCGTTTGTTGGACAAAGTGATAAAACAGGCTTTTATGAAAGTACCAACTGGTACAATTTACAATTTGTCTTGAATGGTGGGAATGGATTAGTAGGTGGTACTCAGCCTATGGATTTTAATTATCATGCCCCACATATTGGACGTGCCATTCGCTCCTCTGGAATTGATGAACCATTGCGCTATTTCTCTGCAGTAGCTCAATCTTGGCAAATCAGAACTTGGACAGGTCAAACAGGCCCAGGAGAAAAAGGGTATAAACTAAAACAACAAGGCCCTTGGGCATTTGTCGGTATTGAACAAAATTTTGATTTCTTTTATACCAAAAACACCACCAAAGATAGACCACATGTAATGGTTGATAAATTAGCGACTATCAATCCAAACTTACCGAAGTGGATTGTTGGTGCATTGTTAAAGCAGTTCAATGATGAAATGGATAGAAACATCAATAGATTGAGTGCTTGGCCAAGAACTTCAGACTTGCGTGGCACTTCTACTAGATTAGAAAAAAGCACCAAAGACGACCACGAGTTATACTCGCAGAGTTATATCAAAAGCAGAATTGGAAGAATACCACATTATCATGCTGACAAACTCATGTACATCGCTCCCATATTCAAAGAAATTATGGGCACCGAATGTGTAGAAGTAAATAGATACTTGGATTGGTGTAGAGCTGCATTCCCTAGACTGAACTGGACAGGCAATTGTTCTTCTTCTAATCGAACAGCAGTTGATCCCAATACATTAATCACCCAAAACGATGCCCTTGATCGCTCTGTCGTCACTATTGGTGGCACCGCTATCAACAATGTGGATGCTGATAATACAGCACGAATCACGGATGCCAATACTACACAAACTAGAGGAACAGCTTCTTTGTACCCCAATCCATTTAGCAGAGCGTTTATGCTAAATACAAGGGCACTAGAAGCCAACCAGATTTATTACTTGAAATTGCAAACCACACTAGGCGTGACTGTACACCAGCAAGAAATGCTAGTCAATACTAGTCATGAAGCTATTCGTGTCACTCCGAATATTGCTAGTGGCATGTACTTATTGACCCTTTACGATCAACAAGGAAATATAGTTCATACACACAAGATCATCAAACAATAAAAATTAGACTATATCCTAAAGACTGATTATTGCGAGTCGTTCCCATGGAGGAACGACTCCTTTTTTTGCCCCTAATGGAAATACAAAAAGTCCTTGCTAACAGAATACTAGCAAGGACTTTCTTATAGAATGCCGTTTTGTATACAGTAAATTTAACGCATTCCTTTTGGGAAAAGTGAAGTTTTGCCTCTTTTGGTTCCCTTAGGACTCAAGGCAGCCTTTTTCTTGGCTTCAATATCTGCCTTGTTATCGTTCTTGGCACGAGCAGCATTATTGGGATTATAACCATAATCACGGCTGTTGTGTACACTGTTGTAGGCAGGGCAAGCAGGGCCTTGATTGCAGGCACTAAATGTAGCTAGTGTAACCAAAAGTATAAAAAATACAATGAATTGTTTCATGATAGATGTGTTTGGTGAACCAACAAAATTGGTAGACTTGTTTTACTAAGATACTAAAAATACAGGCAGTTTTCAAGAATTAAGACAACTAGCCCTTCTATGAATAGCCTATTATTCCGTAGAACACAAATCGCTATAAGGTATACAAATTTAGTGCCTGCTACTCCTTGGCGATCTAATCATTATACCAATAAAAATAGACATAAATAGTATTCCCTGACTTTTTTCTTGCAGAGTTGTTAAACTTCTCGTAAATTCATTAGTCTAAGACACGTCAGTTATTTGCAAAAGTAAAAGACAACCCATCAACTTTCTATACAATAACGATTATCATGTGTAAAGTTATTGTTCCATCCAGACTCCTTAAAATATGAAACAGCTATTATTCCTTACGTTACTTCTAAGTATGGGTCAATTATCCGCTCAAACCTATGCCGATGATATTGCTGCCCTATTTTTTGACAAGTGTACTTCTTGTCATCATGCTGGGGGCATTGGTCCTTTTTCTTTGATGAGTTATACTGATGCCTCTATTCGATTACCTGCTATTCAGAATGCCGTTACTACCAAGCGAATGCCGCCTTGGTCGCCCGATAATTCTTATTCACAATTTGCACATGATAGAAGCCTTACACAAGCACAAATCACGCTTATTGATAATTGGATCAATGCAGGTGCGCCTCAGGGCAATCCCAGCAATACCCCTCCTGCTCCTATTTATGATCCCAACAACTGGGTTTTGGGGCAGCCAGATTTAAGCATCAAAATGCCCGATTATGTGAGCAAAGCTACGACTAGTAATGATGATTATATTTGTATTTCTATTCCTACCAATCTAGCAGCAGGAAGAACTATTCAAGCAATTGAAGTAATACCTGGCAATAGTGCAGTCGTGCATCATGCACTGATTCATATTGATGCAGCAGGCACCTATGCTACGGATACGACCAGCCATGCCTGTGGTGGCCCTACTAGTTTGCCCTTAATTGCAGGCTACGCACCCGGCAGTGATCCAGCACAATTCCCCAACACCTCTAATTTTAAGTTGGGAATTAATCTGCCAGCCAATTCCCATATTGTTTTTGCCATGCACTACCCCGCAGGAAGTCAAGGCATTTTGGACAGTACGCGTCTCAATATTCATTTTTATCCTCAAGGTACGGCAGGAGTGCGCGAAGTAAGTGCCAATCCGATTCTCAATAGTTACAATTTTACCATCAATGCCAATACAGTAGATGAAGTAGAGGATTGGTTTCCAACAGCTAACTTTCCTGTAAACAGTGATTTTTCTCTATTTAGTATTTTTCCACATGCACACCTTATAGGCAAGAGTTTTATTGTATATGGGGTCAATCACTTTCCACCTTATGATACGATTCCATTAATTCACGTTCCTGAATGGGATTTTGAGTGGCAAGGTTTTTACGTTTTTGAGTATATGAAAAAGCTCCCTGCTGGGTACAAACTCTATGGTAAGGCTGTTTATGATAATACCACCAACAACCCTTTTAATCCGAACAACCCTCCTCAAAATATTAGTGCTGGACTCAATACATCAGATGAAATGTTCTTAATTTATTTCCAGTATCTCAATTATCAACAAGGAGATGAAACGATTAATATCGACAGTTTGCTGCAAGCACAAAACACAGTGTACACCAATAATCGGCCTTTGGCAGTTCATGAGAATGGCTTGTTCCTAACCGCCTACCCCAACCCCTCTAGTGAGCTTACTACCATACATTATTACCTAGATAAAGAGGAAGAAGTGCAATTAATGGTTTATGATGCACAAGGGCGTGTTGTTCGCCAGTTGGCTCTAGAGCGACAAACACAAGGACAACATCTATACCAGTGGGATGGTCGCCAACAGACTGGCCAATCTGTCCCCGCAGGTATCTACTCCATACAATTGCGAGCAGGAGAGAAAATAGTCCACAAAAAAATTATTCGTCAATAGACATTATCACGACTAAATTCGTAGCGAAAAAAGCATCTTTTTCCCTCACTCATCGTTAAAAATTGATTCCATAGCACTGCTATGAACTAAATTTTTGCCTTGATTGATGAAAAAACCTTACTTTTTGTCTCTGTAC
>JBGCDW010000126.1:0-15011 GCA_045105775.1 Aureispira sp. | reverse complement strand
AATTAAAATTCTGCAAGAGCAATTTCCAAATGGTGATTTCTTTGTTGGAAAAGCTGCTAATGAAACATTATTTAAAGAAAAAGCCGCCAATTATGCGGTTTTACACTTGGCTATGCACGGTATGGTCAATAACCAGTATCCGCTGCTCTCTTGCCTAGCATTTTCAGAGGATTACAGCACTACAGAAAACAACTTTTTGGAGGCACATGAAATCTCCAACCTACAACTCTCTAATGATTTGGTGGTATTATCGGCTTGCAAAACAGGCTATGGCGAATTTGAGCAAGGAGAAGGCATTATGTCTTTGGCCCGCTCCTTTATGTATGCAGGTACGCCCTCTTTGGTGGTTTCTCTTTGGGAAGTCAATGATCTTTCTACGGCTGCTATCATGCAATTATTTTATCAAAATCTAGCCAAAGGAATGACCAAGGATGAAGCCTTGCGACAGGTCAAATTAGAGTTCATCAAGCAAGTAGATGGTACTATTGCTCATCCTATTTTTTGGTCGCCTTTTATTGTTTTGGGCGATAATCAGCCAGTTCATTTAAAAACAACTACCGCTCCTTGGCAATGGGGAGTGCTGGGCGGAATATTTATTCTGGTAGGATTTATCTTTTTATTTCTCAAAAAACATTATTATAAGAAGGCGGTTATTTGATACGTGGATTTTAATATAAGTCATTCAAGACCAAAAGTTAATATATTGTACAACAACTTTATTAACAGCATAAAACAACAATAAACCATAGTTGAATATAATTTAACTTAAAAAATTCCCAATGTCCAAATTCTTTCTATTACTGCTCCTTTTTGTGGGTGGTAACAATTCTATCTTAGCACAAGATTATCCTAGTAATCTTGACAGTATTATCGATATTTATCGTACCAACAACCAGTTGCCAAAGGCGGTTGCTTATTTTGATAAAGTATTGTCTAAAGCCGAAAAAGAGTATGGTAATCAGAGTGATACCTTTGCCTTTTACCTTAATTATCAAGCAGGCATTACCAAAGAACTTGATCATTATGAAGCTGCTGTAGAGTTATTTAAAAAAGTAATAACGATTTATGAACAAAACCATTCCAAAACAGATATAAGACTCGCGTTGCCTCTTGATGCTTTGGCAACAACATACTTGGAGTTGGGAAAAAATGAGTTGGCAAAAGAGTTGCTAAATCGTGCCTTAGAAATCACTCAACAAGTCACCCCCACAGATTTCGCAACTATTGCCACGGTTTACAATTCCTTGTCTATTGCTCATCGTGTATCGGGTGCCTATATGGAAGCCCTCAAATTGGCTCAAAAAGCATTAGAAACCCAATCAAAAACCACCAACACAGATATTAAAGTATTAATTCGTTATTATAATACTATTGCTGGTGCCTACACTGAGTTATATGATGCTGAAAATGCAATTGCAATACGAAAAAAGGTACTCCATCTACAGCAGAGACATTTTCCTCCTAATGCTCCAGAATTGGCAAGTACCCTAAATGGTTTAGCCTGTGATTACGATCAAGCTCAACGAACGAATGAAGCACTCCCTTATCTTCAAAAAGCCATTGAAATAACGCGTGCAACCAAGGGGGACAAAAGCCCCCAAATAGCCTACTATCTTAATAACTTGGCTACTTTTTACATAAATTTAAAGGAAGCTGAAAAAGCAAGTCCGTTGGCGTTGGAGGCTATGCATATCCTTAGCGAAAAACTAGGTGCAGAACATCCGACTACCATTATATTTATCAATAATGTTGGATGGGCCTATTACAATATGCAAGACTTTGCACAAGCCAAGGTATACTACCAAAAAGCTACTAATTTAGCCCATAAAATATTGGGCGAGAAACACCCTTATTCTCTCTTTTTTAAAAGAAATTTAGGCTCGGCTCAAGTAAATCTGAAAGACTATGAGAACGCCTTAAAACTTTACTCAGAAGTAGCCGACATTTCCAAAAATGTTTTTGGTTCAGAGAGTATGCAAGTAATTATATCTTACAATCAAATTGCCAACTGTTATCGCTTATTAGGGCCCGAATTTCACTCCCAAGCACTGGAATGGGTAGAACGCGCCATTACATTGAATGCTATTGAACCTCTTGAAACTCATCAACTCCAGAATAATTTAAAAGATTTTTCCTCTCGAACGTTCAAATCCAACAGCACGTTTCAACAGTCGCTTAAAATACGCTCCGAAATACAACAAGCCATCTACAAAAACACCAACGATCAACAGTATTTGTTAGAAAGTTATAATACTCAAAAAGTGCTTACGTATTTTATACAACACCGACAGAACACCGTATACACTAGAAAAGATAAACTTCAAACATTGGGATACTTAACCACTGCTTCTAGTCGAGCTATTGACCTCCTCAAAGACTTAGAAACCATAGGACACCCCAATATAGTGTCAGAGGCGATTGCCTTTGCAGAATACAACAAGTCAGCAGTCTTATCTAGTGCCTTGCAAGGCAATAAGGCCATTAATTTTGGAGAAATTCCCGACAGTCTCAAAAATCGAGAGCGAACACTCAAGAAAGAAAAAGATTTGGTGCAGAAAAAGATCATTCAGCACACTACCAATAAAGACGAAGAAGCCCTAAATGCAGCTACACAAGAATTAATCGACGTACAATTGGAGCAAGATAAATTGAGACAATTGCTAAAAGAAAACTACCCCAAGTACAATACCTTGAAAAATGAACAAAAAAGGTTAACCACCACTATTGTTCAAGAGCAACTGCTTCAACCCCAGTCGGCTCTATTGGAATACTGTATCTATGATTCGGCTGTATATGTTATTGTAATTACCCCGTCAACTGTTCAGTTGCAAAAACTGCCTACACAAAAAAACACCTTAAGTGCCCAAATCAAAGATTTTAGAAAAAGCTTAAGCAATTACAAGTTCATTGTTAACCATGAAAAAGAGGCTTATGTATTGTACACCCAAACAGCTTTTGATTTGCACGAGGTCTTAATTGCTCCTATTCAAAAGCACTTGTCCAATATAAAGCAGCTCATTATTGTTCCTGACAATGATTTGGGGCATATTCCCTTTGAACCTTTGTTGTCTACCTTGCCCAATCAGCAAATTATAAACTACCAGAATTTGGATTATCTGCTCTATGACTACACCATTCGCTATTCTTATGCGGCTTCGTTGTTGTTAGAAAATAAACCTTATAAAAGTGGTACGAACAATGGCAAAATTCTAGGATTTGCAGCCAGTTATGGCCCCAATGATTCCATCGCTTCTTATCGTTCGCCCTTCAATCAACAATTACGCAAAAACCTAGATCCATTGCCTGCTGCCACCCAAGAAATCGAAATCTTGCAAGAGCAATTCCCCAATAGTGATTTTTTCCTTGGAAAAGAAGCCACCGAAGCCCTATTCAAAGAAAAAGCCGCCAATTATGCTGTTTTACATTTGGCTATGCACGGCATCACCAACAACCATTATCCATTACTCTCTAGTTTAGCCTTCACAGAAGACTATGACACCACAGAAAACAACTTTCTGGAGGCACATGAAATCTCCAATTTACAACTCTACAATGATTTGGTGGTGTTGTCGGCTTGCAAAACAGGCTATGGAGAATTTGAGCAAGGAGAAGGAATCATGTCCTTAGCACGCTCCTTTATGTATGCTGGAGCACCCTCTTTGGTCGTTTCGCTTTGGGAAATCAATGACCTTTCTACGGCTGCGATTATGCAATTGTTTTATCAAAATCTAGCCAAAGGAATGACCAAAGACGAAGCTTTGCGACAAGTCAAATTAGAGTATATCGAGCGAGTAGATGGCTATATTGCTCATCCTATTTTTTGGTCGCCTTTTATTGTTTTGGGCAATAATCAGCCTATTCATTTAAAATCAACTATAGCACCTTGGCAATGGGGAGCTGTTGGAGGTGGAGTTGCTCTTGTAGGCTTGCTCTTTTTATTAGTAAGAAAGCGCATTCGTCAAAAAAATCTTGCTTAAATCAAACCATCAGTGTCTATGCAAAGCCATCTGACTTATTGGAAACTATCCCTCAAATAAGCAGCTTCAACAAGCTAAAAATCAATAATGTGAGATTATTTTATTAATATTGTTAAAAACATATTCAACTGATTTGCTAGTACTTAGCTAAAACAATATTAATGTTCTATTTCTTACTATTATTGTTCCTTTTGATGGGGTATCCCCCCGCTACCCTAGCCCAAGATTACCCCAGTAATCTAGATAGTATTATTGATGGTTATAGTTATCATAATCAGTTAGAAGAAGCCGTTAGTTACCTAGATGTACTGTTGCAAAAAGCGGAACAAGAGTATGGCAATCAGAGCGATACTTTTGCTTTTTATTTAGGGTATCAAGCAAATATTATTAGAGAATTGGGGCATTATGACAAGGCTATCCAGTTGTTTGAACAAACGATAACTATTTATGAGCATAATCATTCCAAAAAGCATATAAAACTAACGCTTCCGCTTACCAACTTAGCCAATATATATACCAGATTAGGGCAATATCAACTAGCTCAAGAACTTCTAAACCGCGCATTAAATATTATCCAAGAAACTACTCCCTCTGATGTTACAGCCATTGCGCGTATTTACAATAGATTGTCTTGTAATTATTGGGTCTCAGGAAGAGCTAATGAAGGGCTTAAATTTGGTCACCAAGCATTAGACCTCCTATCCAAAGCTAAGGAAAAAAACATTCTACAGTTAATTAGAAGTTATGAGAATATAGCGTCTGCTTATGGTGTCCTCAATCAATACGAAGATGCTGTTCCCATACAAAAAAAGGCCATTGATTTGCAGCAAGAGCATTTTTCTACCAAGCAGCTCTTACTAGCACCTTCGTTTACCAATTTAGCACACTTTTATAGCAAGATGAATCGCAACCATGAAGCACTCCCTTATCATCAAAAAGCGATTGAGCTAATGCAGTCACACAAGGGCCGTAGGCATCCAGAAGTAGCAACCTGTATCAATAATTTGGCTAATTGTTATACGCGTTTGGGGCAATTTGACAAATCGGAGTCCCTACTCTTGGAGGCAGTGGATATTTTTAGAAAAACACTAGGGCCCGAAAACCCCAGTAGTATTGTGTTGACCAATAATATTGGAGGCTTGTATGCTACCATGCAAGATTTTGAGCAGGCTAAAATTTACTTTCAAAAAGCACTCGAATTAGGCCAAAAAGTATTTGGCAAAGACCATCCTCATTGCATTACTTTCCAATCAAGTTTGGCAGCGGCCCACATGAAATCCCAAAATTATGAGGAAGCCTTGAAGCTTTTCTTAGAAACAGCAGAAACGGCTAAAACAGTTTTAGGCTATAACAGTATAATAGTAATTAAATGCTATAATCAAATTGCACAATGTTATCTATTCTTAGGGCCTGATTTTCATCCTCGAGCACAGCACTCTATTGAGCAATCCATTACACTCAATGCCTTGGAAACTATTGATATAAATAACCTCTGTAATGATTTAACAATCTTATCGGCTCAAACGTTTAAATCTGATGCTCAGTTATTGGAAGCACTAAAAATACTCGCCAAAATACAACACGCCAACTACCAAGAAAGTAACAACCAGCAGTTTTTACTAGATAGTTACAAAACTCAAAAAGCGCTGGCCTATTTTTCACAACAACTTCAAAATACCGTTTATACTAGAAAAGATAAGCTTAAAACATTAAAACAATTAACGGCTATTTCTAGTCAAACGATTGCATTAGTTGACGAATTAGTAGCAGTGGGCTATACCTCTATGGCATCTGAGGCCATTACCTTTGCCGAATACAATAAATCGGCTGTTTTGTCTAGTGCATTACAAGGCAATCAAGCCATCAACTTTGGGGAAATTCCTGACAGCCTCAAAAGTAGGGAAAGAACCCTCAAGAAAGAAACCGCTTTGGTGAAGAAAAAAATCATTCAAAGTACGACCAATGAAGATGAAGAAACGCTACAAGCAGCTAACCAAGAACTAATCGATGTACAGCTAAAACAGGATAAATTGAGACAACTGCTCAAAGACAATTATCCCAAATACAATGCTTTGAAAAATGAACAAAAATTGCTCACTACCGCCATTGTTCAGGAGCAATTGCTAACCCCTCAGTCTGCACTGCTGGAATATTGTGTCTATGATTCGGCAGTGTATGTCATTGTTATTACCCAACATACCGTTCAATTGCAAAAACTGCCCATTCAGAAAGAGGCATTGAGAAAAACAATAAAACGCTTTAGAAAAAGCCTAAGTAATTATCAATTTGTCACAACTAATAAACAAGAAGCCTATGCCTTGTACACACACACTGCCTTTGATTTGTATCAGGTCTTAATTGCTCCTATCAAGAAGCACTTGACCAATATAAAGCAGCTCATTATTATTCCTGACAATGACTTAGGTCATATGCCTTTTGAGCCTTTACTATCTACCTTGCCAAAGCAGCAGATACAGAGCTATAAAAACTTAGATTACTTGCTTCGTGACTACACCATTCGTTATTCCTACTCGGCCTCTTTGTTGTTAGAGAATAAACGTTATAAGAATACCTCTAACAACGGTAAAATTCTAGGCTTTGCGGCTAGTTACAACCCCAATGATTCTAGCTCATCGTATCGTTCTCCTTCTAATGTAGAGATGCGTAAAGACCTAAGTGCCTTGCCTGGAGCTGCTAAAGAAATAAAAACATTGCAAGTACAATTTAGTAACAGTGATTTTTTCTTTGGAAAAGATGCAACAGAAGCTGTATTTAAAGAAAAAGCAGCCAATTACGCTATTCTACACCTAGCCCTGCACGGTATTGCTAATAACCATTATCCCCTGCTTTCTTGTTTGGCCTTTACAGAAGACCATAGTACGACAGAGAATAATTTTTTAGAAGCGCATGAAATCTCCAACTTACAACTCTACAATGATTTGGTGGTGTTGTCGGCTTGTAAAACAGGGTATGGCAAATTTGAACAAGGAGAGGGCGTGCTCTCCTTGGCCCGTTCCTTTATGTATGCGGGCACCCCTTCTTTGGTGGTTTCGCTTTGGGAAGTAGATGATGTTTCTACGACCACTATCATGGGGCGTTTTTATCAGCATTTGGCCAACGGCATGAACAAAGATGAAGCGTTGAGTCAAGCCAAGTTGAACTTTATTCAGCAAATGGAAGGAGAGATTACCCATCCTGCTTTTTGGTCGCCTTTTATCATTTTGGGCGATAACCAAGTGGTGCATTTGAAATCTCCAACACCGCTCTGGCAATGGGGATTGATGGGTGTAGGCTTGTTTCTTTTAAGTCTGTTGTTCTTATTTATAAAAAAACGACTCCATAAAACCAAGACAGTTTAGCCCCCAGTCTTCCAAATCAGCATTAGATTGAATACCATTTGAATGGGCATCGAAAAAAAAAATCATTTTTTTTCTCACAAAACCTGTATCTTTTCAAAAACAATGCATTATGCTGTCGCTCGCTCGACAGCATAATGCGCCTTTTTTTTCTCTTTTTTTTGGCACATTTTATACTTTTTCTTGCCTCATAATAAAGGATTTATACAATGCAATTCCGCTGTATTGCGTTAAATAGATGTTGTCATACTAGCGCACAAATCCTCTTCCATTATGCTCGTCTATCTTCTATCCTTTTTATTGCCTGCTACTGTTGTTAATTATGCCGTTCATTATGGCGATAGTTACCAAAAAGCACAAGATTGGGTGCAAGAACATCAATCTATACTACAAGTACAAGCCTCTTGGCATGGTCTAGAAGCAACAGAATTAGCAGCTATTGTCTTTCCTGAATTGATTCGCTATAATGAATGGCAAAACTTGCTAGAAACAGAAGCGTTGGCACTGGCTTATGTAGAGGGTGGAACGGCTTGGGCAGATTTTTCGATTGGAGCCTTTCAGATGAAGCCCTCTTTTGCAGCGGCTATTGAACATTGCCTACTAGATTGGCCAGAAGGGAAAGCGGCCTTCCCTCAACTGCTGCCTCAACCCAAGCACAGCCCCATGCAGCAGCGACAAGCCCGATTGGATAGATTGTGTACGGTAAAAGGGCAAATTCAGTATTTGTGTGCTTTTGTGGTTTGGATGCAAACGCGCACTGGGTTTTATTTGGTAACCCCAACTCTTACTCAAAAAATAACCTTTTTGTCCACTGCTTACAATAGTGGGTTTCAGCAAGATTGGCCTACCCTTCAAAATAGGAGCCAACAACACTTTTTTCCCTATGGTGCCAAATACCCACAAGAGGGGCAACATGCCTATGCTGCTGTAGCCGTCGATTATTACCAACAAGCAATCCTTCTGCCCCATCATTGGATAATGCTTTAGAGAATTTTAAAAAGACCTTTTTACCATAAAAACTATATACTATGAGTGCATTAACACGATTGACAGCCTTTTTGCTGGGGTTTGTTTTACTAATGACTGCCTGCAACACAGCAACAAGCCCTCCAAAAGCATCTATAGGTTTAGTAGCACCTCCTATTCCTGCATTGGCTCCTGCTTACCAACAATTTAGTATCAATGCCGAAAAAGATACCACCTTGAGTATAGCATCTGGTACCCAGATTACTATTCGTGCCAATTCCTTGGTAGATGCAGCAGGGGCTGCGGTGAAGGGAGAAGCAATTATTAAATATAGAGAATACCACGATGCTACGAGTGTGGTATTATCGGGCATCCCTATGAATTATTATAGCAATGGGCAAGAACAGCATTTTCAGACTGCAGGGATGTTTGATATTGCTGGCGAGCAAAATGGCGCAGCTCTGGCCATTAAGGAAGATAGAGGAATTCAAGTAGACTTGGCTTCTTTTGCAGAAGGGTCGGATTATAATTTCTTTGCGCTCGATGAAGAAACAGGTTGGCAATTTGTAGACTATGTCCAACCTAGCCCCAATCCTCAACGCGCTCTATTGGACAAAGAAATACAAACCATTACCAAAAAAATGGGCAGTTCTAACTCCCCTTACTTTGTATTTAGTTATGATGGGGTACTGGATGTTAGCTTTAACAGCAATCCACTGAGTGCAGCCAATAGAGCCAACTCTAAGGTGCGTCGCAAATTCAAAGCCTACCACATTGATGCTTATAAAAGTAGTCTTTATCAGTATATCAAATACGAAACAAGCCACTATCCTGCCGATATGCTGATCTGGAAAAATGTGGGCAAACGCTTTCCGAGCTGGGCACGTTACAAAAAATGTACGATGAGTGTTAAGCTATTGCAAGGCAAAACTTACGCAATAACCGCCAAATTAGATGGAAAAGAGTTTGTGGGTAAAATTCAGATTCTGGTGCCACTGAAGTATTTGTTTGATTATACGCCCGAAAAATGGAAAAACAACATAGCGACTGTTCTAAAAGATATTTCTAGCAAGGAGGAAAAATACCGAGAAGAGTTAGAAAAATTGCGCTTGCGTAAAGAGCAACAAGCTGCCGTATTGCGTTCCTTTGAAATTGCAGGATTTGGAATTTATAATTATGACCGATTGTTCAAAGAAGACAATAAAATTGAAGTATTGGCCGATTTTAAAGCCAAGGATATAGAAAATTTGGACTGGGTAATTTGCTTGCCCGAAGATGGCAAAACAGTGATCAAATATCCTAAAAACCTGTGGTCGAAGGTGGTTTTATTGCCTGATAATAAAGCTAAATTCATCAGCATTATGCCCGACAAAAAAATAGCTGTCTACAGCAGCAAAGCATATCAAGCCCTAGATTTTGAAACGCTCAGAGGGCAAGAAAAGTCCAAAGTAGATTTTGAGTTGGTCACCGTTATCGACCAATTAGAAAGCGCAGAAGCACTAAAAGCCTTGATTCAAGATACTGATGCGTAAGCTATCAAAGTGTTAAAAACAGCAAGTTCCTATACAGGAACTTGTTTTTTTAGTTCATTCATCGTAATATTGCAATATAACAATTAAACAAAGGATTATGGGCTTGATTAAATCGGAGTTGTTTACAACAGAGCAAAACACCTTGGCTGCTTATGCCAAGGTATTGGGCCATCCTGCTCGCATTGCCATTGTACAACATCTCTTGCAACAACAAAAATGTGTTTGTGGAGATTTGGTACAAGAAATTGGTTTGGCGCAAGCTACTATTTCGCAACATCTCAAAGCACTTAAAGAAGCAGGACTCATTCAGGGGACAATTGCAGGTACCAGTGTTTGTTACTGCTTGGATGCTACAGCTTGGCAGTTAGTACAACAGTTGTTGGGCAGTTTTATCAATCAGGCCGTTAAGAATTCTTGTTGTTAAACACAAGTATTAATAACTACTATTTTAACCATTATAACTATCATTCATGGAATTATCAGCTGTAAAAGCCGCCTTAAATTCTCTTTCAGAAATTGCCTTTCAATTGCCTGATGGAAATTTAGTACCACGTCATTTTCATGTTACAGAAGTCGGAAAAGTAAGCAAGCATTTTATAGACTGTGGGGGAAAAATCCGCCAAGAGGAAAAAATTAGCTTTCAGTTGTGGAATGCACAGGATTATGACCACCGCCTCCATCCTGAAAAACTATTAAAAATCATCGAATTATCTGAACAAACACTAGGATTGGGAAATGAGGAAATAGAGGTAGAATATCAAGGCCCTGACACCATTGCTAAATTTGCACTTGACTTTGATGGCAAAAACTTTCTATTGGTTGCCACCCAAACCGACTGTCTAGCCAAAGAGGCTTGCAATATTCCTGCTCAAAAACCTAAAGTTAATTTAGCTAATTTGATTGTGGGCAATGCCTGTGACCCCAAATCGGGTTGTTGTTAAAAAACAAGTAAGATACCTAGCCAAAAGTCCACTCATCGTTTCAAAAACGACTTTTGGATAGGTATTGCATTGTTTAAATAGCTAAGAATAACTATCTTGCAATCTGTTTTATGGTCTTCTTTAAAAGAAAATGACTATAAAATGTTGAAATCACACAACATTGTTCCTGTCCTTTTGGTTGTGTTGTCATTAACAAAACCATTAAATGTAATTTAGTTATACCATCCCTATGTGTATTTTTCACGTCAGTAGTAAAGACCATTCTTTTAAAGAATTTTTAGAGCAACATCCAGAATTGCCTGTTTATCAACAATATGAAAAAGGTGATATTCTCCAAATTAGTGTTGACAAAACCCCTGTAAATGATTATGGTTTTTCATGTGAGGTGAGTGATCGAGAGTGGCATGATGTAGAAGGACAAGTTGTAGATATGATTTCCTTTTTGGAAGTTTACAGCCCTTATTTAAGTCTTTTGCACAAAGATTACAAGCTCGAAGATTGGCATTTTGATTTGCCTTATGAGTGCGCCCTAAATAGTAACCAATTTGTACAAACCAATTTTTTGCCCTCCAAACTCTTACAATTGGCTGGAAAGTTAGAAATTGGTATAGAGCTTTCGTTATATTGGCCCGCTGCCGAAGATACAGATGACGAAGAAGAAGCGGAAGCATTGGGTGAGCCTTTGAGTGACCGAATGGAAGAAGAGTAAGTATGTTATCTTCTCAAGAAATAGAAAACATCCATGCACTCTTGGTCAGTCCCAATGATCAAAATGTACTATTAGCGATCAGCTTATTGCAACACCATCCACCAGTAGTACAACAACTGCTTATTCCTTTAGAAATAGCACTCTTGTACCAACAACAAAAGGAAGTAAATGAGGCAGTTCTTCAGTTATTAAAACAACAATCTACTAATATTTGGCCACAGTTATCGCTTCATGCCTTCCATCATCTGATTGGAGAACTGACGCTAAAGCCTGAACACCATTCAACAATTCAACAATTTTTAAAGAAAGAACCCTTGTATCGTCCTTATTTATTGGCCGATCACAAGAAAGCACTTTTGTATGTAGATGCGGCTAATTTTATTAGTGCAGCTCCTGAATTTGTAGCTACCGCTTATACGTTTTATGATTTGGCTTTACTGCACATGCCTGAAGATAGCTATGTGTATTATAATTATGCTGATTTGCTCCGCAAATCTCCCCCCTCCAAGTTATCTGACACCAAGCTACAGACTAGTATTGTAACCTATTACAAGAAAGCCTATACCATACAACCTGAAAAACACATTCTCCGCCGATTGGCTGATTATTACACCAAAGATTTAAACCAGTTAGAAGCAGCTCGCGCCACTTGGCATTGGTGTATTCAGGAGCATCCTGATTATGGTGCCGCTTGGGTATCTTTGGCTCAGTTAGAAATCCAAGAAAAACAATGGGTCAATGCTCAACAGGCCCTAGAGCAAGCCCTGACACTAAAAAATAAAGGAATTTGGGTCGAAGCGGATCAAATCTATTATCTATTAGGAATGGTCAACTGGAAAGGATGGGGTGATTTTGATAAAGCTCAACAGTGTTTTGAACAAGCATTAGACGAAAATAAATATTTTGCGGCACCTCTAGAAGCCCTGCTCAAATTGTCTACCAGCATCGAAAATCATCAACAAGCCATTCGTTACTACAAATTGGCTTTGGAAATGCAGCCTATGAATATTTTTCTATTGATAAAATTAGCCAAGTTGTATGCCCAAACCGAAAATTATGACAAAGCGATTGAAACGTATCAAGAAATTCTAGATATTAACCCCAATTATACCCCTGCCTTAGAGGGTTTGGAACAGCTCAAAAGATTTTAACCCCCCTTTTTTTTTACTGCAACACAATTTGTTGTACTTGACGCTGCCCCTCCCATTGTACTTCCAAGAAATATACTCCTTTGGGCAATTGCTCCAATGACAATTGATAAACATCTGTCTGTGCTGCTGCTTCTTGTTGTTGCAATAATTCCTGCCCTACGGTATTGTACAACCTCCAAGTTATTGGCTGGCCCGTTGTAGGAAGGATCAAAGCCAATTGTACTTGTCCTCGACTAGGATTGGGAAACACCTGCATTTCAAAAGATTGCTTTGCTGGATTGGTGATGTTATTCAATACACTGATGTTCACGTTATCGAGGTACAAGTTATTCTCTGCCTCGCTTATATGTTCAAAGCGCAATTGCAGATCATCTTCTCCCTGATAAGCATTTAATCCCACCGTCTCTCTTCGCCATTCGCCTGCTTGTGGAACAAACTCTACAACACTAGTTCCTGTTATCGTAGACAATACAGCTCCTCCCTTTTCGTACACCGTTGTCCAAGTCGTACCACAGTCTTTAGAGGCTTGTACACGCAGTGTATCTCCATAGCCCGAAGGCGTAAACAACGCATACGCCAAATCAAATTGCAATACAGGAATGGTATTATTAGGCAAACTTACCGCAGGCATCACCAAATAATCCACGGCTCCTAATTGACTTTGATAATCCCAATTATCTACAAAAAAAGACGCACTACTAGACTGTCCTACTTGCGTGTTTTGTGCCCATGTAATGCCCCCATCAGGATTGTTGACTTGCCAACCCGTAGGCAATCCCATTGCTTGTTGAAACCCTTCATTCAAGGGCAATAACTGGGTCTGTATAGCCAAAAAATTAACAACACTCGTATCATTGACAGGAGCGGGATCATTTTGCTGGTTGGGTTGTTCGGTCCATACCTTGAGTTGGTGGCTAGGACTGTTGGATAACAATAAAGCAGGCAGTGCTATGGGTGTATTTTGAGTAGAGTTTAAGTTCCCAGTCCAATTCAAATTGCCCACCGCACCATTGTCCAATTGATAATACACCTCTGTAGACTGCAATGGATTAGCCCCATAATTGTATAATAACACCTGTGCTTGTAAGCTATCGCTGCATACCAAACCATTTGGAAAGGTAATTTCTATCCCTGCATCATTATTTACAATAACACATCGTTGCCCGATCACCAAATTGGGGCGCGCGCTCTGAATCGCGGCACGCATTTGATTGCTTTGCCCCTGTGTAAACATGTTCATACAAGCATCATCGGTATAATCCATGTAATTCATAAACATATCCGCATTGCCGCAAGATGTTCTTGGGTGTGTGGGACAGCCGTTGCTTTCTTGGTCTTGGGGAGGGGTATCGGCAATACCATCATCTTGCCCACAACCACCAGCCCCCCAAATATGTTCCAAATCTAACCAATGACCAACTTCGTGAGTAGTGGTTCTTCCTTGATTATAAGGCGCGGTTGCTCCTGTACTTCCAAAATTATTATAATCAATCACTACTCCATCGGCACCAGGTGGCGCGGTACCTGGTCGGTAGGTAAATCCTAGTGTTCCACCTCCAATTTCACAGACCCAAATATTGAGATAGCGATTGGCATCCCAAACATCTTGACCACCTCTAGCACTACTATAATAATCGTTTCCATTTCCAATATTCGCAACTGTAACCGCTCGTCGAGTAATCCCTGTTGTGGGTTGTCCATTGGGATCGCGTGTAGCCAAACAGAATTCAATGCGTGCATCTGCGGCAACCGACAAAAAATCGGTTGGGGTCAAGGAAGCATCCGCATTTTGTCGCCTAAAATCTTCGTTGAGGATTTGAATCTGTTCGTCAATACGCTGCCTAGATACATTCTGAACAGTCCCATTGTACAAGACATGTATGACCACTGGAATGGTATAAACAGTATTAGAAGTTGTTTTTTGTTGGGCTTGTGCCAATATTTGAGCGTGTACTTGTGCTCGTTTTTGAGCCATAATAGGGTCACGAAGTGCTTGTTGCTCTTTTTGAGTGGTCGCACATTGTTGGGCAGCAATCCCATGTGCAAAATATACCTGCAGGATTATAAAACAATAGATTCTTAGCATAATTAACAGCTTCAATGGTGTAAAAAGGTGAGCGTACAGGATCAATACATCACTTTTGGAAGATCGTCATCCATAAAATAAGGCTTATTGAGGATAATAACCCTTCATAGATTTCTTATTTTTTATTTTTCGGCAAAAAAACATCCTTGTAGTAGACATTATCACGACTGGAGTTGTACAGAGACAAAAAGTAAGGTTTTTTCATCAATCAAGGCAAAAATTTAGTTCATAGCAGTGCTATGGAATCAATTTTTAACGATGAGTGAGGGAAAAAGATGCTTTTTTCGCTACGA
>JBGCDW010000125.1:0-11724 GCA_045105775.1 Aureispira sp. | reverse complement strand
TACTACCAAAAAACGGCTATTTTCCTCCAGCTCATCGTTGAAAATACTCGCCTTAGCCCGCTAAGACTCCGTTTTTCGCCTTGACCTGAATGAAAATATTCCATTTTTTTAGTTAACATTTATTTTGACCGCCTACTTACTATAAAAATAAAAACAACCAAGCCTGCCACCATCGGCAAACTTGGTTGTTCTTTATATCTACTCTTAGAATATTTTTACATCAACACCCCATTCTTAGCCTGTACTTTTGGCGGCAATTCTTTTTCTCCTAGCATTTCTCTAAGGTCCATTTCTATCGTTCTACAGAGCGACATCATTGGAATGTCATTTGCCATTCCTTGGAAGGGATTCTCCGAATAGTCTCCCACCAATTCCATCATGACATAGACCCAACCAATGAGGGCAGTGATAGGTACAGAAAGACAGATGCCCCAATCTCCTAATTTCATTAATTCGGGTATCATACTAAAGGGCACCAATAAAATAAATATAGCTACAAAGTATCGGCTTATATTGGCGTACTGTCTAGGCAGTGGAAATTTTTTGATGCGTTCATTTTTGCCTTGCAAGGTGTAAAAATTTCTCAATACATCCATCATTTGTGTATGGCGAAAATCATCAATCAGGTTTTGTGCTCTCAGCTGAGTTAAGTCTCTCGATTGTTCATTAATGATTTGGGTAGCCGTATTGGCATGAGCAATGAGCCGATCGTGTTCTTCTGTTGGTAAGAATAATTGAAGTTCGGTTCTGGTCACTTCATCGGCCAACAACCCTACTCCAAATTGATCTTGATACACTTTTGCCATTCTTGCCGTATGTCCACCCTGACTGATATGTTCCCAAGATGTTGGGATCAAAAGCTGGCTTCTATGAGCATAGAGCCAAGCAATATGTCTGTAAATTAATCTTTTCTTTACCGCTTGAATTTCGTTTTCCTCAAGCTCGTTTTCGTTAAACATATTGGTCAAATAACCATCCACCATCATTCCCCAAGCTCTGCTGTCGTTTACTATTCCCCCCCAAATTTTACGGGCTTCCCACATTCTATCATAGGCTTGGTTGTTCTTAAAGCCTGAATAAAAGGCGACAGCTGTACCAACCACGGAAACGGGCAACCACGGAATATTAATGGAAATAACTTCAAAATGATACCCTGCTGCAATTAGACCAGCTAAAGCCAATAGCCAAGCCATGTGGGGAAGTGTCCATGTCAAAAAAGTACTAAACCGTATGCCTTTGGTAATTATCATCCTTAATGAAATTATTTTTTAAATTTAATCCTATGTTCTAATGCTCGATCAATCATATAAGCCATTTAGCTGTATTAAGTTCACGGTGTTCCTGACTCGGCCGAGCCTTGGTTCCAGAACAACCCATTAATTCAAACGCCTGTATTCGGTAGGGCTCATGCCTGTTTTGGATTTGAACATTTTACTAAAATGTTGTGGATACTCAAACCCTAAATCGTAAGCAATTTGACTGATAGATCCTACTGAATTCAACAGCTTGTTTTTGGCGCGCTCAATTACATAAAAATGAATATGCTCTTGAGCATTTTGGCCTGTTTCTTTTTTCAACAAATCACTTAAATAATTGGGCGACAAGCTCAATGCCTTGCCACAATATTTGACAGAGGGTATTCCTTGTTCCAATTGCTCCTCCGTATTGTAATAAGACTTTAGCAGTTGCTCAAATTTGGAAACAGTGTCTTTATTTAAGTTGGTTCGTGTATAAAATTGCCGATCGTAATAACGCAAACAATAATCTAGTAGCAGCTCTATATTCGTAACAATGAGCTTTTGGCTATGCTTGTCTATACTTCGATTAATTTCCTGTTCGAGTTTATCTACCAACTCCAAAAGAGCCGTTTTTTCTTTGTCGGATAGATGCAATGCTTCGTGCGACTCGTAGGAGAAGAACGAATACTCGTCAATGTGTTGCCCTAAGTTTGAATTTCGGATCAGATCAGGGTGGAACAAAATAGTCCAGCCCTTTTCTTCCGACAAATCCTCATGCGCCCCATCAAAAGTTATCACCTGATTGGGGGCTGTAAAAACCATCGTTCCCTCTTGAAAATCATACGAATTGCGCCCATACTGTATATTCCCTACAAAGGTTGATTTTAGGGTTATTTGGAATAAATTAAACACAAATCTGGACTTATCCAGTGGCACATTTACCAAATGCGTTTGGGGGTGTATAACTGAAACCAATGGATGGTTGGGTTTGGGCAATTGCAAAAAATCATGCACTTGGCTAATCGTCTCTATTTTTATGATCTCCTTCATACCAACTACTTATCGAGCTGTGCTCGTAATGATTTTATCAAAAATTCTATCGCCAAAATACTTTCGGATAAACATCATTGGCTTGGCAAATTTACCCGCCACATATCTTGTTTTTGGCTTAGAACTATTCACCGCTTTGCTCACCAAATCGGCAATAACAGAAGGTGGAGAGAGGGTACCAGGCTTGCCATACATTTCTTTGGTGGCAGCAGCCATTGTATTGGTCATCGTCTCATACACTGTTCCTTGGGCTCTTTTTACCATTGGGTCATACAACACATCTGCAAATTCTGTGTGTATGCCTCCAGGCTGTATAACAACCACATTGATATTGAACTGTTTTAGTTCTAATCTAAGGCAATCTGACCAACCTTCCAAGGCATGTTTGGTGGCATGGTACCACGCTCCAAGAGGAGTATACATTCTCCCTCCCATAGACGAGGTATTAATAATAGTACCACTGTTTTGTTTTCTCATGTGTGGCAATACAGCTTTGGTCATTTCGGCCAAACCAAAAATATTAACATTAAATTGTCTTTTAGCATCCTCAATAGATACGGTTTCTACCGCACCATATACGGCATATCCAGCATTATTAAACAAAACATCAATCTTTCCTTGCTCGGCAATAACTTGCTCCACAGCAGCTTTAATTTGTTCAGGATCCGTTACGTCCAATTTGATCGCATGGCCACCCGCCTGAACCAAATCATCCATTTCCTTCACCCGTCGTGCTGCTCCATAAACAGTATGGCCTTCTTTTATTAATTTAAATGCTGCTACTTTTCCGATTCCTGAAGATGCCCCAGTTATTAAAATTACTTTTTTCATTGTATAATTTTCTATTGTTTATTTTCTTGGTCTAAAATTAATAGTACAAAATTCGAGTAATTTTTTCTTTTGCCCGTATATCTATTCCTGTTTGATGAATACATTTTACGGTTTCTGTTTTCTAACCAAGAAAAAGAGCTAAAACGCTGGTATAATCCCTTCTTATTCTAAGAATAAATAGGCGGAATAATCATACGTGCAGGCATTGACAAGGCAGTATAGTTGGTCTACTAGTTGAATACACTTCCTATCCCATTCTTTCCTTATCCAACTACTAAGCAACATTCATACACCTAGTTTATTATACTAGTGGTCTATATGATGGTACTGGTCTCTTTTGGAGCATAGAAATAACGTAGTATACTGTACAACAACAAACCAACAGGCCCATACATCAGCGTAAAAATCAAACAAGGCACCATCAGGTAATGGGGCACCCCGCGCGTCTGACCATCTTTCAACGCCCACATGCCTACAAACAAATCAAAGGCTAAATAATGCACCCAGCCCAACAACATCACTTGATCTTGCCCAAAAGCGGCCTTAATGGCTTGCAACGACATAAAATCCATACTGCTATTGTTGGTGGTCATCACAATCATTACCAATAAGACGACATAAACAATAGCATACAACAACACAGGCCATTTTAGCTGTATCATTTGCTGGGTAAATTTCCATTTGGGTGCAATAACCATCAAGAGCCAAGGCAACAACACGCTAGAATTCAGTATAGTAAACGCCTGATCTATATTCATAATTGGTTATTTTTTCTTTAAACTCAAATCCAAACTCTTAAAGGAATGCGTCAAGGCACCTACGGAGATAAAATTGACTCCTGTTTCTGCATAACTTCTTACGGTCTCTAAGGTAATGCCACCCGAAGCCTCTGATTCAAATTGCCCATCAATTCGAGCAACCGCTTGACGCAACAACTCAGGGGCAAAATTATCTAACATAATACGATTGATTTGCCCTACAGTTAGTGCCTCTTCCAATTCTGCCATATCGCGCACTTCTAAGGTGATTTCCAAATCCAAGTTTTTCTCTTGAAGATAGCTTTGCGTTTGCAATACAGCCTGTGTAATGCTCCCACAAAAATCAATGTGATTGTCCTTAATCATAATACGATCATACAAACCTGTTCGGTAATTGGTCGCCCCTCCTATTCTTACCGCCCATTTCTCCAAGAAACGCAACAAAGGAGTCGTTTTACGGGTGTCCAATATTTGTACCTCCAATCCTTCTACTGCATTCGTAAATTGTCTGGACAAGGTAGCAATACCACTCATACGTTGCATGGCATTCAAGACCAAGCGTTCTGCCTTTAGAATAGAACGGCTCTTGCCACGCACTTCAAAAGCAATATCCCCCACCTTGATGTTTTGACCATCTTGTATAAAAACATCCACTTCAAATTTGGGGTCAACATAATGAAAAATGCGTTTAGCCAACTCTACTCCTGCCAATACTCCATCATCTTTCACCAATAATTTGGCGCGGCCTTCTGCCGCTTCGGGCACACAGGCCAAGGAAGTGTGATCCCCATCCCTTACATCTTCATAAAAAGCATTGCTAATAAATTGGTATAGTTCTCTTTCCTCTATTTGTTGCATCATTTTTTATATTTTTGGGCTACTTAAAACGTTATTTTCTAACTATAAAATGAAGTTACATAAATTATAATCACTCCTCAAAGTACGACAAGCATTCTGTACCGTGAAATAGAAATAAAATAGGTCTAAAAAACAATTTAACAAATTGTATGTTCTAAGGGCACTCAGAAGTTGTTCAAAATTTGAAATAGACCAAAGAGTCCTTACCTTTGCACAACAGATCCCCAACAATATTTGAATGTCAATAAAAAATAAATAGCATGAAGATAGGTATTGTATGCTACCCTACTTATGGTGGTTCTGGTGTAGTCGCAACTGAATTGGGAAAAGGTTTGGCTGATCGAGGGCATGAAATTCACTTTATTTCTTATCGACAGCCTGCTCGTTTAGACACCTTTCACAGAAACATTTTCTACAAAGAAGTTCGCTTTGCCAATTACCCCTTATTTGATTATCCACCCTACGAAACAGCCCTAGCCAGCAAATTAGTAGATGTGGTGCGTTATGAAAAATTAGATTTGCTACACGTACACTATGCCATTCCTCATGCCTCGGTAGCTTATATGGCCAAGAAAATTCTCTTGAGCGAAGGCATCTATATTCCTGTAGTTACCACCTTGCACGGTACAGATATTACCTTAGTAGGAAAAGATCCAGCTTACGCCCCTACAGTTACCTTTGCCATGAACAAATCCGATGGCTTAACCGCTGTTTCGGAAAGTCTCAAGCAAGATACCCTCAATTTTTTTGCTGTAAAAAAAGAAATTCAGGTCATTCCCAACTTTATTGATTTTGAACGTTTCAAAAAAACCAATAAAGACCATTTCAAATTGGCGATTGCACCCAATGGCGAAAAAATTCTTACACACATTTCCAATTTTAGAAAGGTCAAACGCGTAGATGACGTTATTCGAGTGTTTGACTTGCTACATCGCAAAATTCCGTGCAAACTTATGCTCATTGGAGATGGCCCCGAGCGTCAAAATTTGGAACAATTGTGTAGAGAGTTGCACCTCTGCGATCATATTTCCTTTTTGGGAAAACAAGATGCCGTAGAAGAATTATTGGCTATTTCTGACTTGTTTATCATGCCTTCAAGCAGCGAGAGTTTTGGCTTATCCGCATTAGAGGCAATGGCTTGCGAAGTTCCTGTTATTTCGTCCAATGCAGGTGGCTTGGCAGAGGTAAACCTTCATGGCGAAACAGGTTTTTTATCTCCTATTGGAGATGTAGAAGCAATGGCGGCCAATGGCTTTAAAATACTAAAAGACGAGGCCGTTCACCAGCAATTCAGACAGAATGCACTGAAACAAGCCAAGCGTTTTGATATTCATAATATTGTGCCCATTTATGAGGAATATTACGAGCAAATTATTGAAGAATCGGTTTATAGTAGTGGCTTATAGCTATAAGCCACTACTATAAACCCCTACTTGGGACGGGCATACTCAAAGCGCGCCAATTCTTGCGGCAAGTGATAGGCATCTAAGCCACTGATGCACACGGTTTCGGCAGCATTTAAGTCGACCAAACCGTCCTCGCGCTGGCAAGCCTCTGGAAAAATCATTTCTTGAATTTCTCCCAGTATCATGATGGTTCCATTGGCTTTGATAGGGATTTCTTCTCGAAATTTTAGCCCCATTTTCACTACGGCCTCTTGCACATAAGGGGCGTAAAAATTATCCCTAAATTCTGGATTTAGGGTAGTTTTGTCAAACTCCGATACCTCTGCTGGGTACTTGGCAGAAGTATGGTGTGCCTCTGCTATAATACTTCTATGAATATGATTGATGGTGTAAAACCCCGTCTCTTTTATGTTGGCATAGGTGTTTCTGGTAACTGTAGTAGGACGCACTATAAAACCAATTAGAGGAGGATTGGATCCTATATGTGTGACCGAACTAAATACCGCTACATTCAAAATTCCATCAGTACTCTTAGTACCAATTAGCGAGGCCGATTTATAGCCTGTAATGCTATTGACCAAATTGATGCGCGGTATATAGCCCATAGTCTCTAAGTCGGCTCTTGTGACTTTTTTTTCTGGTAATATCATTCTACTTATAACTTACGAACAGCAGACATACCACCATCCAATCCAATAATTTGTCCTGTCATCCAACGGGCAGAAGGTTGCAGCAAGAAACTAGCTAGTCCCGCACCATCTTCTGCTTGCCCAATACTATTAAGTGGATGGCGTTCTTGTGCAGCAGTCACTTGTTTTTCATTGCGCAAAAGACGCGCAGCCAAATCAGTCTGCATAATAGAAGGCGCGATGCCATTCACCCGAATACTCGGTGCCCACTCTGCCGCCAAAGAACGAACCAAGCCTTCAACAGCCCCCTTGGCCGCACCTATAGAGGCATGAAAAGCCATGCCCGTTTGTACCGCTACCGTACTAAATAACACGACAGATGCTTTGTCCGATTTTTTTAGGACAGGATAGTAATGCTGCAAAGCACGTACCGCTCCCATCACATTAACCTCAAAATCTGCTTGAAAATCTTTTGCTTTTAAACTCTTGAAAGGTCTTAAATTAATGCTTCCAGGGCAATACACAAGCCCGTCTAAGCGATCTCCTACATTTGGAAGTTCTCCTTCCAATACATCCACCGCATGAAACGTGTAATCCCCTTGCCACTCAGGTGTAGAGCGCGCTATAATATGTACTTCATGCCCTTGCTCTAGTAACAATTGAGCCGTTGCTTTTCCAATGCCCTTACTTCCTCCTATAACCAAATATCTTGCTTGCATCTTCTTGTTTTTCTTTTGATAATGACTTAATAACAATCCTTATCAAAGTAAGTTGAAGGAGATAATCATTTTTAAATAAAAATATTTTACCCTCATTTTCAGTAGAATTATTCTTGAAAAGAATACTCCAAAACAGGCAGCAAAGTACCATTATCAAACGTTTAATTCATATATCTTGTGACATTGAAGTAATAGATTGACACCCTCCATAGAAATCAAGTATATCTAACTAGCTATCAATGCATTAACATCTAAGTTCTTACAAACACCATTCTAGCCATTAGTCAAGTATTATTTTTAACATAACAGTGTTAAAATAAAACAAGAATTATCTGGCCGTTGTTACTCTTAAACAATAAATATTACTTTTGCGAAAACGTTGCTTCCAGTAGAAGTTTTATCTTTTTTTTGTCAAAACATCATACAATCAGTATTAGACATTATAACAGTTTTGACTAAACCATAGTTGGGACAACAAACTATCTCCCAAAGTATGGAGGAAAATAATGATTTTCTTACCTCGGATATATTAATAAGAACAAGTATTACGTTCAATAATGGTTATCACGAATAGAATTTATGAAAAGAGAGCTGTTCTGATTTTTTTCTTTAGCGGCAGCAACGAAAACGTGCATCCTCGGAGAGGCTGTGCGTCTTTTGATGATGCAGATAAAGGAAAAAATGCTACAGTGAACCATACAACTTTATTACTTGCGTGAACTTCGTTTCGTGATAACCATTAATACACACAATGTCTATGTTCTACTAAAATTTACCTTTTCATAATTTCTTATTATGCGACAAACATTCTTATTTCTTAGCTTATTAATTCTTCCTTTTTTATCCAAAGGACAAGATGCTGCCACCTTGCAATACATGAAAGCGATGGGCTATGAGCAGGTTGATTTAAACGCCAAACGCCAAGAGCAGACGGCCACCCCCTGCAAAACATGCCCTGCTCAAGCCCCAAAAGCAGTGCCTTCCACTCCTATGACTGCTTCAGAAGAATTGCAAAACTTGAAAGCTCATCTGCCAAAACTTAAGCAACTAGTAGCAGACAGCCAATCCAACCCTTCTATCAGTGCAGCCATGCGCCAAAAACATCAAACAGCATTAGATAGATCGCTAACAAGAATTAAAGAACTAGAACAAACCTCTTCCCCTACATCCATTGCCAAATAGATGATAGGGACTTTTGTTTTTATTGATTAGCCTTTCGGACAGAACAATAGGCATCATTTTATAGACAATTATTATGAGAATCGTATACAATTATTTTTTCCTGTTTGTATTACTAGCATTAGCACAAACCACCATAGCACAAAGTCCAGATTGTAATGGAGCAGCTTTTTCTCCCTTTTGTGATAGTGTAAACCAATACGCTGCTACAACTAGTGGTAATAATGCACCATTTGGTAATAATTATGGTTGCTTAGGGAGCACCCCTGATCCTACATTTTTCACCCTCAGTGTTTCTCAAACAGGCTCTATTAACATCTCTCTCCAAAGTACAGCCAATGTAGATATTGACTACATTTTGTGGGGGCCCTATCCAAACCTCGCCACAGCGATTAACAATTGTGGCAATCTAGGAAATGGTCCAGCAGGTAGTGGAAATGTGGTAGATACTTGTAGTTATGATCCTGCTTCTGTTGAGTTTGTAACCGTATCCAATGCACAGGCTGGATCTGTCTATATTTTGATGGTTACCAATTTTTCTGGATTGGCTACCAATATATTTAGTAGCTCCAACGCTGGAAGTGGAACGATAGCTTGTCCTTGTGACCTGCCTTATGCACTAGATACTTTACCATTTCCTGCCAACAATGGTGGTAGGCTGGTTGATACCACAGGCGGTATTGGACGTTATGTAGTTTGCCCGGGGGAACAACTTGGGATTCAGGTTACATCTGCCTCTCCCAACTTCACCGATACCTTAGATTTATACGCCCCTTATACCACTATTGACACCGCTTTCCCAGGAGCAGCAGTCTTTACCGTTCCAGGACTGCCCAACGATACCATTAGTCTCGGAGCAATTATCAATCCTACCCAAGCGCAAATAGGCAATTATCGTTTTGATTTAGCCTTTGAAGTCAATACGCCTACCAATACTTGTCAGGAACGAATTCCTATAGAGGTGATTGTCCCAGGAATTAATGTCAATGACAGCACGGTCTGTTCGGGTTCTAGCATTGTGCTAGATGTAGATAGCTTTCCTAGTACTGTAGCAGGATTTGGGCAATATCAGTGGACACAAATTGGAGGGGTAACGGGCACCATATCTAACGATACTATAGCGCGCCCAACGATTACGGCTCCGCTGCTACCTGCCACAACTGCCTTTGATTCTATGCTCTTCCAAGTTCAATTTAATTATGGTGGATGTAGCTCTATAGATACCGTCAAAATCATTGTCATAGGAATACCCGATGGAAGCTTTAGCTACAGTGATCCAGTATACTGTCAACAATCGGCCGCCAACCCTATAGCCAATATTACAGGTACACCAGGTGGAACCTTTACATCAAGTACAGGCGTTCTTTTTGTCAATAGCAATACAGGAGAAATTGATGTTGCCAACACCCCTACAGGGAATCACACGATTACCTACTCCTTATCTAGCCCAGGCGGTCTTTGCAATGCTCAAAGTAGTGTCAACTTAGAAATAATTGGTATCACCAACTTTAATGCTACTGCTGATCGTTTTTTCATTTGTGATAATGAATTGGACACGATACAACTCAATGTCAATGTAAGCTATGGCGGAACCGCACCAAATAACCCTACATATAGTTGGACACCTACCGCACCATTAAACGACCCAACAATTGCCAATCCTATTGCCGTTCAATTAACACCAGATACCTTTATAGTCGTGTATAATGATGGCGTTTGCTTACCACAGTCTGATACGGTTCAAATTGCAGCACCTTATCCTGTTGCAGTAACCACAAGTCCAGATGTATCCCTATGTAGTGCTACTTCAACTCAACTAGGGGCGAGCGTCTCAAGTATATCAGGAGGACAACTCGCAAGTATACCTGCACCTGTAGCCATTCAGCGTCAAGATACTACTCGCATAACACTCAACCTTTCAGGAGTTGCACCTAACATCATTACACCTGTGCTCTTATCTTCTTTAGAAGTTTGTTTTGATATTAGTATGAATACACTCAATGATATTACAGCCTTTTTGGTTGCTCCTAGTGGTGAAAGAGTTGTTCTAACACAAAATAATGGTGGTTTTAATACGGCTTTAGTTGGAGCTACCTTCTCAAATGCAGCAGGAAACACTCCAATCACTGGTATTTCCTTCTTTCCGCCTATTCCTTCTAATGTTAGTTATTTTCCACAAGCAGGAGCCAATGGATTTAACAGCCTATTAGGTGCAACAGCTAATGGTACTTGGACTTTAGTCATTGTACACAATAGTATATCACCAGCAGGAGCCAATGGTATCCTTAATAATTGGTGTATGAATTTCCAAGATTTGTCTAGTACTACCTTTAATTGGTCACCTAATACCAACATCAGTTGTACTCAATGCGACAGTCCTTTTGTTACACCAGCAAGTAGTACCGTTTATACGGTGATTGCTCAAAATGCCTTTGGTTGTAGTGATACAGGGAGTGTAGCCGTTAATGTTGGAGCTGCTGTATTGGCTAATATTGTGCCTAGTGGTTCTACTATTTTATGTGCTGGTGACAGTGTCGATCTGGATGCAGGTGCAGGTTTTGCAAGTTATATTTGGTCCACAGGTAGCACTGCACAGGTTATTCGTGTAGGGGCTACTAATAGTTACAGTGTTACCGTAGATGATGGCGCAGGATGTGTGGATTCAGATACGATTGCTGTAACAGTAGGAACCCCATTGCTTGTTAATTTAGATATAGATAGTTTGTCTTGTAATGGTACTGCTGCCAATGATGGCCGAATTGTTGCCACAGCGACAGGTAGTTTTGGGGGCTATACTTATAGTTGGTCTCCCGTAGCCAGCACCTCCGATACACTCAATAACTTAGGAACAGGCACCTATTGTGTCACGGTAACAGATGGTCAAGGTTGTATTGCAGATGCTTGTGGCATTGTGGCCGAGCCAAGCGCAGTAAGCGTAACGGTGACAGGGGTAGCAACTTTATGTAATGGGGACAGCACAGGTTCAGCCACAGCAGTAGGTGGAGGCGGTACAGGTGCGTACAGTTTTGTATGGTCTGATGGCCAAACGACGGCTA
>JBGCDW010000124.1:0-15282 GCA_045105775.1 Aureispira sp. | reverse complement strand
CCATAGCACTGCTATGAACTAAATGCGCTAGGACTTTTGTACCTTTTAGGTACAACCCACGCAGATCGCTTTGCGAGTGCCTTGATTGATGAAAAAACCTTACTTTTTGTCTCTGTACAACTCCAGTCGTGATAATGTCTAGTATAAAGAAATAATGTTCTGGTATACTTATGCTTAATTAAATGTACAAAAAAATGTTCAAGGCCATTCCAAACAGCCTTGAACATTCTTATCAGAAATAAAATAAATTGCTAACGCTTTATACGCAAATTAGCTATTCTCTTTATCCAATTGCTTGGTATGACTAATATACTTGGTCACCTCTTCTTTGACAACAGGAGCCAGCAAAACTAGTCCGATGATGTTAGGAAACACCATAGCAAAAATCATGGCATCCGAAAAATTGATAACCGAACCTAAACTAGCCGCCGAACCAATTACCACAAACACACAAAAGATGATTTTGTATACCAAGTCCGTTAGTTTTCCTTTACCAAATAAGAATTTCCATGCTTGTAGACCATAATACGACCAAGACAACATGGTAGAAAAGGCAAATAAAACAACGGCAGCTGTCAAGATGTATTCAGAACCTGGCAATGAAGTAGCAAAAGCAGCAGAAGTAGCATTCACCCCATCTGCTTTTTGGCCATAGACCATAAATTGTCCTTCAATATTGGTAATAATCAATACCAACGCTGTCATTGTACAAATGATAACCGTATCAATAAAAGGCTCTAGCAAAGCAACCATACCTTCAGAGGCAGGATGTGAAGTACGCACCGCAGAGTGGGCAATAGCCGCAGAACCAACACCCGCTTCATTAGAGAAGGCTGCCCGTTGGAATCCTTGAATTAATACTCCAATAAAACCACCTGCAATAGCAGTAGGCGCGAAAGCACCTTGAAAAATCAATCCAAAAGCAGTGGGCACTAAACTTATATTCATTACAATCACAATGATTGCGGCACCAACATACAAGGCTGCCATAAATGGAACTATCTTTTCCGTTACCTTACCAATTCTCTTAATTCCACCAATGATTACAATAGCTACCAAGCCCGCTACAATCAATCCGAATATAGTCTTGGCACTGGTAGGAATAGCTTCAGGTGTATCATAAATAATATTCAAAAACTGAATGGCAGCTTGATTGGCTTGAAACATATTGCCTCCACCAAAAGAACCACCAATACACATGATAGCAAAAAACACAGCAAATACTTTACCCAGTCCAGCAAACCCCTTTTCGGCGAAACCTTTCTTGAGGTAGTACATAGGGCCACCATGTACCGTACCATCACTATCTATATCTCTATACTTTACCCCAAGTGTACATTCAGCAAACTTGGAAGACATGCCTAAGAAACCAGCCAAAATCATCCAAAAAGTTGCTCCTGGCCCACCTAAACTCAATGCAACTGCCACACTAGCAATATTTCCCAATCCTACAGTAGCAGACAAGGCTGCCGTCAATGCTTGAAAAGGGGTTACTTCTCCCTCCGCACTCTCATCTGCGATCGTCCCTGGATTATCCTCCGTAGCTTCTTTACTTTTGCTAGATTCAACATCATAATAATCTCCTCTTACTGTTCTAATAGCAAGGGGCAAATGTCGGAGATTGGGAAACCCAAAATACAGTGTAAAGAAGGTAGCTCCTAAAACAAGTACAATCAGTACAATAGGCAACCCTACTCCTCCTATTTGGATAGAGTAAAATACCGTGTTAAAAATGGCATCAGAAGTAGGCTTAAAAGCTTCATCAATGCGTTGGTCTATTCCTTTTACAGCCGTAGTATCTTGGCAAAAAGCTAATAAAGGGCTTAGTATGGTCAAAAGCAGAATAATAAAACGCTGCTGAAAGGCGTTTATCGCAGATTTCATAGAATATGTTTCGTTAACGTGGAATTAAGTAAAGATTAGGATAATCATAAAAAATTGAAAGCTCAATATAAGAAAAATGTTAGACTTTTGATTAGAGTGCTTATCGCTACTGTAGTGAGGGAGGGGTACGACTCAAAAAAAATGCTTATTCCGTAGGTAAATCCCTTCAGAATAAGCAGTACTATAATGATAATAAGGTCTGTAAACGCAATGGCTATTCGCCTTACTCTTGAGCACTATTGCTGGTCATAGTTGGCTTGAACAAATTGTATTTTTGGTTGAAATTGATAATTAATTCATGTGTGGTGGTATCGGTATTGTAAACAGAATACCAACCTTGATACTCATGTGGAGGATCTCCAATCAAATCGTCTCCTTCTTCATAAACGGAACGTGGCACACGAGGACGGCCTTCGCCTCCCCAAGCCCAGAAATTAATGCCTTGAAAAGGGGTTTTCTCATCAATATTCTTAGCCAAATAATCAAATATAAATTTGTAGTACGAATCGCGATACGATACCTCTGATTTGGCATCATAGCTCTCTGCATCTCTAGCAATACCAAATTCTTCCAATACCACAGGCATGTTCATTTCCTTGGCAATCTCAATGTGCTTGTCCAAGTAAGCTACTGCTTTCTTTTGAGCACTCTCCAAGGTAGCGGGTTTGTGTGGATCATACCAACCCCAGTTTTGAATCCAAATGTGTGCCGTTAGATAATCAATTTCAACCTTATGGTTTTTGATGAAATTTTTGCGGCGATTGCCAAATAGAGATTCTGACATGATTCCTTCACTTCCTGTAGAAATTAGGTGATGGGGATCCATTTTTCGGATGAATTTGGCGGTTTGGCGCATCCAATTGCGGTAAGCACGTACGTTTACACCCGATTTGGGTTCATTGGCAAGCTGCCAAGACATAATGGTCGGATCATCGGTATAGGCTTTGCCCGTGACACTATTGGTACGTTGTACTATTTTTTTGACGTGTGCCTTAAACCAATTCTTGGCGCGTGGGCTGCTGTAAAAACGAAAGGTATAATCCATAAAAATACCCCAAGAAGCACCTCCATCTAGTGATGGATAGGGGATGGGCTTGCCATCCAGCCAAGAAAGGTACTGTGAAAAACCACCTGACCAATGCCAGAAATTGCCCAATACAAGTACCCCATACAAATCTCGTTTGGCCATTTCCGCCAACAAGAAATCCAATCCTTTTAGAATGTCTTCATCGTATTGAAATGGTTTTTGCATCAAAGGAGGTTGTACGCGATACTTTTCGCTGCCAGGCCCTTCCGAGCCTACCATAATTCGCAAGTTATTGCAACCAATAGCTTGCAATTTGTCCAACTCCTTCAGTAAGCGATCTTGGTGTTTGGGAACCCCCAAGTGCATACCATACCAAAAATTAGTGCCCACAAAATTGTAGGGTTTGCCATTGATGGTAAATTGAGTGCCTTCCACTCGTACAAATCCTTCAGGAGCAGGTTCAGAAGGCTTAGGAGCAGGTTTGTAAGAACTAAACAGGGAACTAAATAGTGCAGCCATTAGTGCAATAGATAATATTTTCATAAAGTTGTTTCTAATTAAATAGAAGTGGTATAAAAGAATTACCTGTGGTAAGGTAAAGTGCTTTTAAAATAGTAATTGATTCTGATAACAGTCGAATACGCAAAATAGGGACTTTTTAAGGGACAGACAAAAAGCAAGCCGTTTATTGAGGGTATAAATCCAGCTAAATTTATCTTATTAGTAAGTTGTAATGACAATTGCCCTTTATTAAAGACGTATATTGGTGCGTTTGATACTCCAATTACCTTAACCAATCGCATTCACCTTGTCTGGACTCTATATACATATTCCATTCTGTAAGCAAGCTTGCAATTACTGCAACTTTCATTTTAGCACCTCGCTCCACCAAAAAGATGCCTTGCTTACTGCCCTGCATTTAGAATTACAGCAACGTGCCGTAGGCTGGAACCATCCACTACAGACGGTTTATTTGGGTGGTGGAACCCCTTCCTTGTTATCGGCCGAAGAGATCAACGCTTTGTGGCGTACCATAGAGCAACATTACCAATTGACGGCTAACATGGAAGTAACCTTGGAGGCGAATCCAGATGATCTTACGCCCAGCTATGTCCACTCCCTTCGGGATACCCCCATAAATCGTTTTAGTATTGGGATACAGTCTTTTTTTGAAGAGGATTTGCAGTGGATGAACCGAGCACACAATGCCGAACAAGCCCGAACATGTTTGGAAACGGCCAAAGCAGCTGGTTTTGACCAATTGACCATTGATCTGATTTATGGTGGGCCCACAACCAGCCATGAACGCTGGGCAGCCAATTTGGCGATGGCTTTTGAGCTAAATGTTCCACACTTATCTTGTTATGCCCTCACGGTAGAACCCAATACGGCCTTGGCCCATCAGATCAAAGTAGGCAAACGCCAGACAGTCGATGATGCACATGCTGCCGAGCAATTCAATTATTTGTTGGAACAAATTGCTTTGCAGGGCTACGAGCAGTACGAAATTTCTAATTTTTGCTTGCCGCCCAATTATGCTCGGCACAATTCCAATTATTGGACTGGTGCGCCTTATTTGGGGGTAGGGCCTGCAGCCCATTCATTTGATGGACAAAATAGACGTTGGAATGTTGCACATAATCCAAAATACATTAAGGCACTTCATGCCAATACCGTATATTGGGAACAAGAACATTTGACGGCGCAAGATCAGCATAATGAGTACATCATGACTGCATTGCGTACCAAATGGGGGGTCGATATGAATCGCTTGGAACAATGGGGATCGGAAGTGTTGCCTGCATTTGAAGTACAAGCCCAACGTTATTTGGAGCGTGGTTGGTTGGAGCAAAGAGCAGAAAGATATGTATTAACAGATCAGGGTAAGTTTTTGGCGGATGCGATTATCAGCGACTTTTTTTGGACCGATTAGTTGGGTTGGGTTTGGGAAACTGGGGTGACTATTCGGAATCCTGTGTATCTGTTGGTGGTGTTTGTTGCTTTGGTTCCTCTTGAATAGGATCTAAGGAACTGGTAATATGCTCGGTACTATCTTGTGTGTTAATATCCACTTGGTTCACGTCCATCAATGCTTGTTTGATTTTGGAAGCAATGCGTTTGAGCTTGGGATATTCTGCTACTAGTTTTTGTTTTTGCTCGGCTAAACGCTCCTGCATTTCAGGGCTGGATTCCGTGATTTTATTGGTCCAACTACTGTTAGCTTTTAGCGTAGCTTTGGCAATAACAAAATGCTGATTGGTAAGCGAACTGGATAAGGGTTCGGTATTGGAAAGTAAGGGCAATACTAAGGTTTGCAGTGCTTTTTTAGCCTTGTTGTATTGCTTTCGTACTTGCTCTAGTTGTTGTGTATCATTTTCTCTGTCTGCGGCAGCTACCAGCTCTTCTTCCCCAATATTGATTTGATCCAGTTGAGGGGCAAAATCGGGCAATTGCCCTTTGTGGAAGGTGAGTTGTACTTGGGTTTTGGCCCAAAGTTTTCTGCCAGACTTAGCAATTTTGTCAGGCTTTCCTCTGCCTGTTTCCAAAATCAAATGCAGGGTACAGCCCTCTATTTTGTTTTCAAAATAACACTTACCTTTGGCGAAGCCCAAAGCTGTTTTATTTTGTTTGAAAAAATTGGCTAAATCTCCTACAAAGGCTCCCATTAGAACCAGTGTAGATGTTTTTCCATCAGAAAATTTATGATCACTACATACCACCGCATCCAATACACCAAACTTGCTGGCGCGTTGGATTTCCTTCTTAAGAAACTTGGCATAGGTCTCGAAGTCCATGTCTAGAATCTCGTGAATTCGCTTTTTTAATTTGAAAGCCATGTGATAAAATAAGATGAAAAATGTGTTGAATGCGGTTAACAAAATGTAATTAATGAATTAACCTGCTAAAACGCAATAATACAATTTTTAAACCAAAAAAACAAGAAAAATTCTAACTCTACACAGAATACCCCTTAACGGAAATTTCATAAATGAACATTGACAAGACCATCTTCCCTATAGGAAAATAATTATATTTACCCCTTAGAGTGGTTTTAAAGGCATTTTTACCCAAAAAAGATAACTAATGAGGCAACAAATTTTAACAATCCTAAAAGTAAAAATTATTTTATTATTTAGTTTTTTATTAATTAATTGTGAAGATTTTACTGTTTCAGGTAGTCACAATAATTCAAAGTATGACATAAAAAAAGTCACTATGTCAGAAAAAGATTTGATGTACCAAGGCCGAAAACTGGTACTGACTAAGCATGCTCGCTGTCGTATGGGTTGTAGAGCACTGGATGCTTATGAAATCCAAGAGGTGATTAATAAAAATAAGATCAACCCTAGAAAATCCAAACCTGCATCCAAAGGGCGTTGCGAAAGTATTGCTTATGAAGGACGTACTAGAGATGGGCAACTGGCTCGTATTATAGTTGGGGATTGTGTAGATGATCCTATTGTAATTACGGTCATTGATTTGGAGCAGAAACATAGTTGTAGTTGCAAATAGAAATAGGATGAAGGAGATTTTGAATAGTATACAGATTTGGTTACAACAATTGGCAGAAGGCGTAAGCCCCACACAGAACAAGATAATAACCACCATTATTATCATCTTGGTTTTATGGTTATTGTTGCGTTTGCTCTTGCGCTCTATTATGCATTTGCATAATGATATTGCTGTGCGCTACACTTGGCGCAAGAGCACCGCCTATACCATTTACATGATTGGTATTATTGCTATTTTGTTTGTTTGGTCAAACAACTTTGGAGATTTTGCCACCTATTTGGGGTTGTTATCGGCTGGCTTGGCCATTGCTTTTCAAGATCCCATTGTGAATATGGCAGGGTGGTATTTTATCTTGTTGCAAAAACCATTTCGGGTGGGCGATCGCATAGAGGTAGAGGGTCAAATTGGAGATGTAGTGGATATTAATTTGTTTCAATTTACCATTGTAGAGGTCGGAAATTGGGTGACAGAGGAGCAGAGTACAGGTCGAATTATTCATATTCCGAACGCCAAAATTTTTAAAGCACCCTTGGCCAATTATAATGAGGGGTTGGATTATATTTGGAATGAAATAAAAGTGTTGGTGACTTTTGAGAGCAATTGGCGCAAGGCCAAGGCTTGTTTACAAGATATTTTGGACGAACATGCCCCAAAGGTAGGCGATAAAGCCAAAAAAGAATTGGAAGCATCCTCAGGGGAGTATTTAATTTATTATAATAAAGTAACCCCAATTGTATATACCACTGTAGAGGATAGTGGGGTGTTGTTGACGATGCGTTACCTGTGCAAACCCAAAAGTAGACGCAATACGACGTGTTTTTTGTGGGAGAATATTTTGGATGCTTTTCAGGAAGAAGAGGATTTGGATTTTGCATATCCTACACGCCGAGCAATTACCTCTGGATTGTATCCACCTCGCACGGCAGGAGACGAGTAATACTAAAGCCAATAATCAGGTTGTTGTGCTACGTTTCAACGAATTTTAATGCCACAACAAGTAAATAGCACGAAAACAGCCTTAGAATTATTCGATTAAACGTCATTTTTTTATTTAATTTGTTTATCAACGATTGTCTAATAACCCAACCTTTTATCAACTTATTTTAGACGCTATTTTTACTAAAAAGCGATTTATAAACAGACACACATTATGATAGATGTTGCCCTTCTAAGTGATTTTTGCCGAATTCCTGCAGCGCCTGGCTTTGAACAGCGTTTGAGAGCTGCCATTATAGAACAAGTAAGCCCTTTGGTAGATGAGGTATATACCGATGCAATGGGGAATGTGTATGCTGTAAAAAAGGGCACGCATCAAGATGCTGATAAAAAGCGCGTGATGATTGGTGCCCATATGGATGAGATTGGGTTTATTGTAACACATATAGAGGAAGGAGGATTTATTCGTTTTCATACTTTGGGTGGTTTTGACCCCAAAACACTTACTGCCCAACGAGTCATTGTACACGGCAAAAAGGATATAATGGGCTGTATGGGCTGCAAACCTATTCACTTAATGACAGCAGCAGAGCGTGGCAAAGCATTGGGGATCAAAGATTATTTTATTGATACAGGGATGACCCAAGAGGAAGTGATGGAATTGGTGAGTGTGGGGGATGCTATTACGAGAGAGCGCGAACTGATAGAAATGGGGAATTGCGTGAACTCTAAATCTTTGGACAATCGTTTGGCCGTATATATGTTGTTTGAGACCTTCCGAGAATTGAAAGAGGTGGAGGTGCCTTATGATGTGTATGGTGTATTTACCGTACAGGAAGAAGTTGGGATTCGTGGCGCTAGTGTGGCCGCCCAACAAGTCAATCCACATTTTGGATTTGGAATTGATGTGACGATTGCGTTTGATGTACCAGGTGCACAAGCACACGAACGCATTACAAGCTTAGGAGCAGGTTGTGCCATCAAGATTATGGACAGTTCTACCATTTGTGATTATCGAATGGTTGACTTTATGAAAAAAACAGCCGATAAGAATACTATAAAGTGGCAGCCCGAAGTTTTGACAGGTGGTGGAACGGATACGGCAGGTATTCAGCGTCGTGGTATGAATGGGGCTATTGCGGGGTGTATCTCTATCCCTTGTCGCAATGTACATCAAGTAATTGAGATGTCGGATAAGACAGATATTAGAAATGGCATTGAGCTGCTCAAAGAATGTCTTAAGGAGATCGATCAGTATGATTGGAGTTTTAGATAGTGTTTTTTGATGTAGGGCGCAATCGCGTTGTTGGTATAGGGCGCAATGGCTATTGTTGGTATAGGGCGCAATGGCTATTGCGCCCTACTCCAACACTTCTTTTAATATGGTTCGATCAATGGCATGGCCACCCTCATACCAATGCATTTGGGTTTGGAGTTGCTGCTCTTGTATGAATGTTGCTTGTTGTTGCTGATGCTCAGGCGTGATATATTCATCTTGTCGCCCTTGTACAAGGTGTACATTTTTGCTGTTCCAATAATCCAATTGAGGGCGATAGTCCAAATCTTGCGGAAAACTCGCTCCCCACAATACTAGGTGTTGTATGTCGGGTTGTAGACGATGCAACCAACGTGCAACCGTTGCCCCTCCTTGTGAAAATCCCAATACTGTAATTGGAGTACCTTTGGGAATTTGCGCCTTGAATTGATGAAATAGATGTTGCAAGTAATTGGTATAATCCTCAATCTCCTCTAGACGATCCAGTTTCGTCATCCAAGATGCACCCACTATTCCCTTTTTTTCATTCCAATAAAAACGAGAAAAGCCCTCTGGTGCAACCACCAAATAACCATCATCCAGTTGGTTGAATTTATAAATCATCCTACTCGCCAATTGCCCATAACCGTGCATGACCAACAACAAATGTTTGCAATGGGCTGCATCGGCACCCAAGGTGTAATAATGAGCTGTACGAGGAAATTTAATTTGATGGCTTTGCATAAAGAAATAGATGTTTGATGTTTAGACAAAAAAACTATACCTTGCTTAAAGGTAATACTACACCCTATAAAGAGCACTATTCAAGGTTATAATATTTGCATTCTGAGCATAATATAGAAGCCATTTATAATTAACGCTTATCACGAATAAAGTTGTATGGTTCACTGTAGCATTTTTTCCTTTATCGGCATCATCGAAAAACGCACAGCCTCTCCGAGGATGCACGTTTTCGCTTTTTTGCTAAAGAAAAAAATCAGAACAGCTCTCTTTTCATAAATTCTATTCGTGATAACCGTTATTGAAGTTGTTTAACCTTACTTCGTGAAAAATCTACGAAGTATTATTAAAAATAGCATTGTCCAATTCCAATGAGTTCTAATAAAAAGAAACCAACCAAGACACAAAGTTTAGAAACACCAACGCCTCCTACCCGTCAATGGTTAAAGCATTTGGGAGCCTATTTTATATTATTGGTGATTGCTATGCTCTATTTCAAGCCAGCAGCCTTTGATGGCAAAAGCCTCAATCAGCATGATAATGTACAGGCTATTGCCATGCAGTCTGAAATTATGGCCTATGAAAAGGCGCAAAACGGCAAAGAAATTCGCTGGACCAATCAGTATTTTGGAGGGATGCCTACTTCATTGATGCGCAACAATAACATCAATTATATTGATAGTAAGGTTGTTTATCCATTGACACTTGGTTATGGGTACAATGAGTTTATGCTGTTGTTTTTGCTCATGTTCTCTTGCTATATTGGACTAAGTTTGATGGGGGTCAGCTGGGGCGTGTCGCTTGGTTTGTCTGCTGTCTTGGCACTATTTACAGCCAATATATTATATATACAGGCAGGACACACGGGCAAAATGATTGTTGTCTCTACCATTCCTGCTTTGGTGGGGGCTTTTGTCTATGCCTATCGAAAAAACCTCTTGTTGGGAGCTGCTATTTTTACGACCATATTGAGTTTTAATTTGGCAAAGAACCACGTGCAAATGACCTATTACATGTACTTTGTACTGACAATCTTAGGCGTAGGTTTTTTGATAGAATCGGTCAAAAAGAACCAAATTAAGCGTTTTTCAATTTTTGCAGGAACCATGATTGTCGCCTCTATTTTGGCTGTATTGTCCAATGTAGGTTTTTTGTGGTCAAGTTATGAATATGGGCAAGAATCGACTCGTGGCAAAACGGAATTGACTAAAAAGGAAGTGAAAAGTGGTTTGGATCCAGACTATATTTTTAGTTTGAGTATTGAGAAAGGCGAATTGGCTGCTATTATGTTTCCCAATTTCTACGGAGCTACCCAAAGTAAATTGTGGGTGAGCAATCAAGGAACAGCTAGTCAGGCAGCTTTTCGTTCGCCAAGAGTACAACAAGAACTAGCGGCCGCCGCCAAGGCCAATGGTGTAACGGATATGAACAAATTCTTTCAGGATATTGCCATCAGCTACACGCGTCAATATCGCGGTTCTCAGACTATGTCAGGTGGGCCTATTTATTATGGAGTTGTGGTTTGTTTCTTGTTTATTTTGGCACTTTTATTACTACAAGGAGCCTTAAAATGGGGCGTTATTAGCAGCTTTATTTTTCTTTCTATCTTGGCAATGGGCAAACATTTTCCTGTAGTAAGTGATTTGATGTACAATTACTTTCCACTATACTCCAAGTTCAGAGATACCAAAATGACCTTGCTGGTTTTCCAACCTGTGGTGATTTTGACAATTGGAGCAGGCTTGATGCACTTGGCTAAGTTTGACCCTAGTTTGTATGAAAATACTTGGTCGGCCAAGCTATTGCCCAAACTCAAGCAAACGGTTTCTAGGCAGGGTTATGTGGTCTTGGCAACAACAATCGCCTTAGGAATCTGTGGGGCGATGTTCTTATACATCTCTATGGAGCCGCTTAGTTCGCCCAGAGACATAGAACTAGCTGCTATCAGTCCAACACTAGTGGCTACTATGGAAGAAGATAGAGCAGCTTTAGCAATGGCCGATATATGGAGAGCTTTGGGCTTTATTTTAGCGGCTTTTGGGGTGTTGTTTTTATACACCAAAGATATGTTTAAGATAGAATTGGCCGCTATAGCACTTGCTGTATTGGCCTGTGCAGATTTGGGAATGATTAATAGAGATTATGTAAATGAAAAAAGTTTCATCAAGCGTAAGAACTTTAAAGATGAACTCATTCCTACCAAGCAAGATCAAGATATTCTCAAAGATAAAGGTGTTTATAGAGTGATTGATTACTCGCGAGGTGCACCCAGTCAGAATGCTATGGCTTCTGCATTCCACAAGAGCATAGGCGGGTATTTTGCTGCCAAACCGTTGCTTTATCAAGAATTTTGGAGCTATTACCAAATGGATAATCCCAATGTATCCTTGCAGAGCCACATCAATATATTTAACATGCTCAACCTCAAATACATTATGTTGCCACAAGGCAGAGTAATGGATAACCCAACAGCGTTGGGGAATGCTTGGTTTGTTGAAAAAGTGAATGTAGTGCCTGATGCAGATGCCGAAATAGCGGCCGTAGATGGTCTCGAAACCATTAACACCGCTGTAGTACAACAGCGTTATGCTTCTTATGTAGAAGGCCTACAAAGTACTTATTCACCAGGGGATAGAATTGCTTTACAATCGTATCATCCCGATACCATGACGTATGAGTACGAGATACAAAAGGAGCGTTTTGCAGTCTTTTCAGAAATGTATTATCCGCCTTCTAAGGGCTGGAAAGTATACTTAGATGGAGTTGAAGTAGAGCCCTTTGTGAAAACCAATTATTTGTTGCGTGGCTTGCGTGTGCCGTCTGGAAAACACACTATCCAAATGATTTTCGCGCCCGCGTCTGTTAATACAGGAAGATATATTGGTGGTGCTGTATCCTTGATTATTTTATTGATTTTGGGCTTTGCAATCTTCCGTTTTTACAAAGAAAAAATGAAAGAACGCGCAGCCTTAGATGCAGCAGAATCGCCAGAGGGTAGACCGACGGCTATTACTGTAATTTGTGTGTTAGGTTTGTTAGGAGCTGCCGCCGCTATTCCTTTAATTATGTCTGATATGGCTGCCCAAATAGGCAGTTGGTATCCATTAACTTTAGCTGCTGCTTCCGTATTAGGAGCAGGGTGTATGTTTGGGTTGTGGAATATGAAAAAATGGGCCGTGTATGCTTATACAGGTTTGACTATTCTCAATCAATTTATATTGATGTTTATGGGTGTTTGGAACATTTTGGCGTTAGTTATTCCAGGGGTAGTTATTGCCTTGGCATTTTCTTACTTAGATAGAATGGATTAACACATAATAGGGCGTAAGATATGGCTATTAGTGAAGAACAAGGAAAACGTATACGGGCATTTGAGCACAAAGTGTTGCCCAAATACCCCCATTGGTATGGTATGAAACGGGCATTGTACACGAGTATAGGTTTGCCCGCTTCTCAGCCTGCTACTTGCCATTTGCAGCATGGTGCTGTAATGATGTATCACAACCAGAAACCTGATGGCTTAACCTTAAATACAACCTATCCCGTTATATTTTTGGACAATGAAGAACAGGTGGAATTTTGTAAGAATTACACGCCCAGTCCTGTTACCAAACCTATGTATATTGTAGGAAGTATTTTTCCTAGATACCGTCGTTTTAAAAACATCGTTCAACGTCCTGATGCAAAGGGGAGTTTGGTCTTTATTAGCCACAGCACCCCCTCTACCAAGGTCAATTCTGATTGGAAGCAATTGATTGAACAGTATCGACAGTTGCCAGAGCGTTACCACCCACTCACGTTCAGCATTTATTACCGAGACTACTTACTAGGGTTGCATGAGTTCTTTATCAAGGAGGGTTTTGACGTAGTGACCGCAGGGCATATTGCCGATGATACCTTTGTCGATACCTTTTATGACACTATGTCCAGGTTTAAGCATGTTATTGGAAATGACGTAGGTTCCAATCTTTATTATGCTGTTGAAATGGGGATTCCCTTTTTCTTTCATGGCCTCAAGGGCAAATACGAAATCACCAACCCCAAAGAAGGTTTTGGAATGACGCATTTTCAGCACGATGACTTTGATCGTTTAGCAGAATTATACAAACGGTTTACGCCTACCCCCGAAGAATTGGAAAAGGGGGTAGAAATCACTCCAGAGCGACGCGAATTTGTCTTGAAGATGACGGGCTACCATGTGGCATTGCCCGATGAGGAAGTACGAGCTATTATACAACGAACCAAATGGGGTGTTTACGCCAAGGAATTGCTGTTGGCTCCTATCAAATTTCCAATAAAATTTTTCCGATACATTAAGGCACGTACCAAAAAAGGCATTCACTAATTTTTTTTTAGAAAAGCTTATTATTATATAATAATAAGAATCTGTAGCGGCATACAGCAGTGTAACCTTTGTATTGAAATGCCCGTTTGAGTGAGGACTAATCGTAATAATTTTTAGTCTTAAAACACACTCAACTATGTCTGCTGCACCTTTAGATTTTCCAGAAGCCTTCTTGCATTATATCTGGAAACTGAATTTGTATAATCAACAAGCCTTGTATACTGTAGGAGGAGAACCTCTAGAAATTTGTCATCAAGGCTGGCACAACCATCATGCAGGGCCCGATTTTAGCAATGCTCGTATTCGTATAGGCAAAACCCTGTGGGCAGGGCAAGTAGAAATTCACAAACGCTCTTCAGATTGGCTGTTGCACCAACATCAACATGACCCAGCTTACAACAATACCATCTTGCATGTAGTCTACGAATATGATCAAGCAATCTATCGTGCATCAGGGGAGGAAATTGCTACCTTGGTTTTGCGTGGTCGTATAGCACCCCATTACTTGCAAGGGTATGAAAAATTGTTAAAAAGCAGAACATGGATTCCCTGCGAGCAACAGTTGACCCCCCAAGTAAGTCAGAATTGCCAATTGTGGTTGGATCGCTTGGCAACAGAACGTTTGCAAGAAAAAATTGTAGGCATAGAGCAGCAGCTAGAAGGCAATCATTATCATTGGGAGCAGGTGTTTTATCAGTTTTTGGCCGCTAGTTTTGGAATGCAGCAAAACCAAGCACCATTTGAGGCTCTAGCCTTATCACTTCCCTTAAAGATATTGGCCAAACACAAACACAGTTGTTTACAATTAGAGGCACTACTTTTGGGCCAAGCAGGCTTATTGCAACAAGCAAAAGCAACGGATAACTATGTGCAAACTCTTTGCAAAGAATATCAATTTTTGGCACAAAAGTATCAATTAACTCCCCTATTGGGCAGTAGTTGGAAATTTGGACGGATGCGCCCTGCCAATTTTCCAACCGTCCGTTTGGCGCAATTTGCACAATTGATTCACCAATCTAGACACCTGTTCTCTAAAATAATTCAAGAATCGGATACGCAAGTCATTCAAGGATTTTTTGAGGTAGAATTGAGTGGTTACTGGAAGGAACATTATCGTTTGGGGGTGCCTTCAAAAGCTAGAAAAAAGAGATTGGGCAAAAGAAGTATTGATTTGATTTTGATTAATACCGTTGCTCCCTTCTTGGTGGCTTATGGACGGTATAAAGGGGATACTGATTTTATGGAACGTGCACTGGAGTTATTACAAAAAGTAGCACCAGAAAAAAATGGTATGATAAAACAGTGGAATGAGTTGAAGGTCAAAGCTAGGAATGCCTTAGATTCGCAAGCACTATTGCAGTTGAAGAAGCACTATTGTGATCAAAGACGTTGCTTAGAGTGTCATTTTGGACATCAATTGTTAGAACAAAAAACACCCAATATTAGACATTATCACGACTGGAGTTGTACAGAGACAAAAAGTAAGGTTTTTTCATCAATCAAGGCAAAAATTTAGTTCATAGCAGTGCTATGGAATCAATTTTTAACGATGAGTGAGGGAAAAAGATGCTTTTTTCGCTA
>JBGCDW010000123.1:0-3827 GCA_045105775.1 Aureispira sp. | reverse complement strand
TCCAATATCTCTCTTATTCTTTCCTCGCTTACTTCCGAATGCGAGGCGCGCCAATCGCCTTCAATTTGGCTTCTACAGGCGTTAAAGCCTGCTGTATCCCCTCAAATTTTGTAGTCATTTGCTCTAGCAAAGTGCTTGCATTGTTTAGCAATTGCAACTGTGTTTTGGTTGGCCCATAGGTCGAGCTGCTGTTGTCTGCTTTCCAAAGATAGCTGTAGATAGTGGGGTATTCATTTTTCTCGCCCACCTCAGAGCGCGTGCTGCTGCCGCCCAATTGTTGTTGCAGGTCTAGTGCTTGATCGCGAATTTGGAGCAAGCTTTGGAGCAGGGTTGTGTCGCTTGTTGGGGCTTTGTCATAAGCCTTTAGAAGCAGATTGATCTGTTGTCTGGTTGCTCTTAGATCCACTGTAAGATCATTGGTTTTGGTGCGGATATTTTGAATATTTTTCCAATGTTCTACCACGTTGTCAGGAGAGCTGCCAGCCAAGGAATTCTTACTAAATGGCTTGACCTCAAATGCAACTTTCTCACCAATAGCACTGTAGTTACCTTCCACTTTCTTAAACAATTGAGCCTTGTAGCTGCCTGGAGCTACTCGGTGGCCAGTGGCTTTGCTTTGGATGTTTTTGGCAGAAATGGTAAAAGTGGCTTCTGTGGTTAGATTCCAACTCACCCGATTAAAGCCTTTGCTGTTTACGGCTTCTACCTTTCTGACAATACTGCCTTTATTATCATAAATAAACAACCAGACACTAGGGGCAATTTCCTTCTTTTCTTCCTCTAGGACTTTCCATTCAGGTACGGCAATGGTTTCCTTTTCTTTCTCTGCTTTCTTTTCTTGCTCTTGGCGTTTTGCTGCTTTGGTTTTGTAATTATCTTGAAGATAATAAGTAAATTCTACGCCATAAGGAGGATTGTCTGCCACAAAGTAATTGTCGCCTTGCGCTGCTTTTTTGCTGCCGCCCAATACGCGGCGTGGAATGTACCATTGGCCTGCTCTTGGTGTGAACAATTGCGCTTCTTTCTCCTGTTTTGGGTCAAAAGCTCGGAGCGAAGAATAATCGTCTAAGATGTAAATGCCTCTTCCAAAAGTTCCTGCAATGAGGTCATTTTCACGTTTTTGAATGGCCAAGTCCCGCACAGAAATATTAGGGAAACCACCTTTGAGCTGTGCCCATGTTTTGGCACCATCTAAGGTAAAATAAACCCCAAATTCAGTTCCTAAAAATAGTAAGTTGCTGTTTTTATGATCTTGAACAATGCGCCACAACAAGGTTTTTTCAGGCAAATTATTGGCAATACTATTCCAAGTATTGCCCTTGTCCGAACTCTTGAAGAGGTAAGGCTGGTAATCACCATACTTGTGATTATCAAAAACAGCATACACCACATTCTCATCGTACAAATCGGCCTTGATGTCGTTTACAAAAGCTGTTTTGGGCAATCCTTTTATTTTTGAAAAGTCTACTTTGCGCCAATTGGCACCGCCATCCTCTGTCACCTGAATGATGCCATCATCTGTACCTGCATAGAGCAAGCCCGCTTTTTTGGACGATTCTGACAAAGAGGTGATCGTGCTGTAATTAGACATGGCGTAAATATCCCAAGGATTGTCCCACTTTTGTTTTTTGCCATAAAATGGGGTCTGAATACGCTCTATATTGTTGGTCAAATCCTCTGAAATGACTTGCCAAGAATCGCCTCGATCTTCGGATTTCCAAACGCGTTGTGAAGCGTGGTAAATGCGCTTGGGATTGTGTGGACTGACCAAAATAGGCGCGTCCCAGTTGAAGCGTTCTGTTTTTTCGCCCAAGGCAGGTTGGGGCTGAATGTCAATATTTTCGCCCGTGCTTCGGTCGTGCCGATTGAGATTGCCCTGTTGCCATTGTGCATAAACAATATTTGGATTGCCTGGCTCGGTAGCTGGTTGGTGGCCGTCGCCTCCTAATACTACAAACCAATCGGCATTGCGTATGCCGTGAATATTATCTGTTCTAGACGGGGCACCTTGTGTGTTGTTGTCTTGTGTTCCTCCATATACGTAGTAGAACGGCTCTGCGTCATCTACCGCAATTTTGTAAAACTGTGTGATGGGCAAATTGTCTACAAATTTCCAGTTTTGGGTCTTGTCAAAACTCTCATACAAACCTCCGTCACAACCCACCAAAATGTAATTGGGATCGCTCATTTTGAATGCAACAGCATGGTTGTCCACATGCTTTTCTTGTTCATTCATACGCTTGAAAGTTTTGCCACCATCCAACGATACCTGCATGTAATTATCAGCAAAATAAATTTCATCAAAATTGTGTGGAGAGGCAAACAATTCCTGATAATAATGCGGACCTGTACCGCCAGCAATGGCATCGCTCATTTTTGTCCAAGACGCGCCTCGGTTATCACTTCTGTAAACACCCCCTTTGCGTCTATCCAACTCAATAGCTGCATAAATCACGTCGGGTTTTTGTGGAGAAATAGCCAAACCAATTTTTCCCATATTGCTGCTGGGCAATCCCTTGCTGAGTTTTTGCCAAGTTTCACCACCATTTACAGATTTGTAAATAGCCGTTCCTGGGCCGCCGCCCATATAGCCTGCTACGGTACGATGACGCTGCCAAGTAGCGGCATAGAGCAAATCGGGATTTCTTGGGTCAATAAGAAGATCTGTTGCCCCTACCCAAGCACTATCCCCTAAGGTATGTGTCCAAGTTTTGCCACCATCTACCGACTTATACACACCACGTTCCCCCCCTTCGCTCCACAAAGGGCCTTGTGAGGCCACCCATAGGATATCGGAGTTGCTGGGGTGAATGATGATTTTGGATAAATGTTCTGATTTTTTGAGCCCCATGTTTTTCCATGATTGTCCGCCATCTTCACTTTTGTAAATACCATCTCCATAACTGAGGTGTCGACCTCCTACATTTTCACCTGTACCTACCCAAACGACTTCCGAGTTTTGTGGATCTAGCGCAAGGCAGCCTATCGAATAGGTTTTTTGTCCATCAAATAAGGATTTCCAAGTAGTGCCAGAATTTTCAGTTTTCCAAACACCCCCCGAACCAGCAGATACATACCACTTATTTTCATTGTCAGGATGGATGACAATATCCGAAATTCGACCTGACATCAATGCAGGGCCAATGCTTCTAAATTTTAAACCACTGTAATTGGTACTATCTTTACTTTCTTTTGTTTTGTTCTGCTTTTTTTGTGCAAAATTTGTAGTAGCAAAACCAAGGAAAATAAAAATCAAACTTACAATTATCTTATTCATTTGGAGTAGGTTGTGTTTGGTGAAGTATCTGAATAGTTCTACTAAGAATGGATCAACAGCACAAAAATACCCTCTTTTTTGACGGTTTAGAATGTTTGATAAGGTCTTTTTGCCTAAAAAAGGTAAAATTTGTTGAGGGGGTATAGTTAGTGCTTTTTGTGAAATCGATGATTGTACATTAGGCTCAAAAAACAAGCCCCTACATGATGTAGAGGCTTGTTAAAATGGTATACTCATGGTCTAGCATTTAAGCTAGGTATGTTCTTGAATGACTTGCCGTACAAATTCTTCGCTTATACTGAGTGACAAAGCAATGATCCCTACAGAGACCCCATTTCGGTGAAAGCCCAGAATAGCATTGATTTTTTCTTCATTTCTAGTCTCTTTTTCCTTTTTTTTGAGCAAATCCTCTAGATCCGCCATTCTAGTATGGTGCTCACTGGCTGTATCCATGAGTCTCTTGAGGTAATAATTGTATTGACTTCTCTCTTTGGGCGATAGTTTAAAGGTGTCTAATTTTTCTTTGGCTTCTTGAATGCCTTTGGCCGAA
>JBGCDW010000122.1:0-2847 GCA_045105775.1 Aureispira sp. | reverse complement strand
TAAAGGACGGAAAAAATATGGTAAAATAAAGATTAAATTAACAGGAAATACTAAATTTGATTTTGAGCAGGCGTATAAACAAGCTGGTATTGACTCTGTTAATACTAAAGATATTTCTAAACATTACACTTGGCATCATCTTGATGATTTTGATCCTATAACTAGAGAATGTACCATGCAACTTGTTCGAAAAGATGTACATAGAGCTTCTTACAAGCATATAGGCGGAGCAGGTATGTTTAAGGGACTTATTCCATTTTTATACAAAGAAAGAACTGTTGCTTTTACTTTATAAAATAAAAATAAACTATGCTAGAATATTCAGAAAAAAAACTAACTCAGGCTGAACTAACAGCTTTTGAACAAGAACACCAAATTGAGCTACCAAAGGACTACAAAGCTTTTATACTAGCAAACAATGGGGGTATTCCTCCTGATAATAGGAGGTATACTATTGTGGAGCTGGACGGGGATGAAGTAGAATTGGGAATTGCCAGCTTTCATCCCATTAAATACGGCAACTATACTGTCAAGAGTGCCCTTTTTTACTTGGTAGAAACGGAAATTATTCCCGCTCATTTTCTCCCTTTTGGAGACAATGGAGGAGAGGCTGAATTATGTATCAGCCTTCGAGAAGAAGAGCATGGGGCTGTCTATTACATGGCGCTAGATTCAGATGTCCTGTTCCCTATCAAATTGGCAACCAATTTTACTGCATTTCTTCAAAATCTAGGAGATGGGGAGATTTAAACTTAAAGAAAATCTTCCTTTATCCTCTTTATCACCAGAATAGGTAGTCAACTCCTCTTGAGGGCTAGTTTGTATAGAAGAGTTATTCAGTAAAAAATAAACCATGATTACAAAAGAAGAAGCCAGAACAATAGCTATAGATTATTTAAAATACAAAGAAAGAGACTATGAAGAAGTCTTGGGAGTAGAGAAAATTGCTCTTATGTCTGATACAAAAATTCTATATGGAGAACGAGCAGGAGAAATGGCAGAATTGTACTCTGTTTGTTATTTGATAGAATGGGGACACGACTTTAAAAGCCAGTTCATAAAAATAGATGCCCATACAGGAGATGTCCTCTATACCAGCTCTTCTACAGGCTGGCTAGAAGAACAAGAAGATCGTTTTTCTTAGCCTTGGCAATAAAATGCAAACAATTAAAGAAGACTCCAATCAATAGGTTATGTATGAAAGTAATAATCAAAAAACTGTCTGGAAGTGCCAATCAAAATTAGACAGCGAGTTAAGCTAAATGTGATAAAAAAATACCATATAAAATTTCTTGCTCCAAGATGGAGTTAAAGAAGTTGTTTAATATTAGCCTAATATTGCTAATGAACCGAACGAAGTGAGCTCACAAGCACTCGCAGAGCGATCTGATCTATTTGATAGGGTCTATCAAATAATCAGATTCCGCACTAAATCTAATTTTGCCCTACTCGACCACGCCAAGCATAATAACCACTTCGACATACTTCTAATACTTCACACATCTTCTCAACAAAATACTCACTTCGGTGTGCCTCTATCCATTCATAACGTCCCTGTCGCTCTGGGAGAAGATGCCAATTGCTTTTTTACTTACGTGAGCTCGCAGGCTCGGTTTAAAATCTCATGCTTCAGCTTTGCATCTGCCAATTCTCGTTCTAACTCCATAATTCGTTCTTGTTCACGTGTTAAACGTGCTTTTCCTTTCCCTTTAAACCTTGCAGAGACCTCATAATCGGTCGCTTCTTTGCGCCAACGATACAAATATGCCTTCGGTACATTTAACTCCTCGGACAACTCCCGTTCTTTGCGCCCTGCTTTTAACAGATTTAACGCCCGTTCTTTGAACGCTTTGTCATATTGTTTTTTGCTTCCTTTTTTCATTTGACTAAGTTAATCTTTTTTAACTTATCTTTTTGTCCGATTTTGATTGGCAGCTTCAGAAAAATAAGGCTCGCTTTTATGGCGCATAGCGGAATAAAAGTGACCTAACAAACTATTTTTATCAAGATACTGTTATAGCTTTGTACAATTTTTGTTACTAGATAATCCATTAATTATTAATACTAATGTAGTTGAATTATGACACAAAAAGAGCTTCAATTGAGAAAGCTAATATTGCTTCTTCAAAACTTAGATAGTAATTTATTACAGCGTGCAACTGATTACATTAAAGGGCTTTCAGATGCAGTTAATGAGAAAGAATATGATTGGTGGGATAGTTTACCTAATTCCGTAAAACAAGATATTGAAGAAGGTCTTTTAGATATAGAAAACGGAAATTTAATTCCCATGGAAGACGTAATGAAAAAATATAACACGTAGTGAGAAGAGTCGATTTTACAAAAAAAGCACAGCAAAGATTTCAAGAGTTACACGATAATATATCAGAAAATCAATCTCCTAAAGTCGCCAAGAAATTTGTAGAGGACTTTAATCATACAATTAAATTAGTTCAGCAAAACCCTGAAATATTTGCAAAATCTGCTCACAACCCAAATCTAAGAAGAGGTTTATTTAGTAAGTATGGAGGCTTTTTTTTACAAAGTGTTTAAAAAGGCTATCAGAATTGTAACCTTCTACGATACTCGTATGGATAAACGAAACTATTAAATTATTAGGCGCGCCCAGCGACTAAAAAAAGAGAAGACACGACCAAAGGGAGCTGCGTAGGCTTATGCCTGTGGCATAAAGAGGGTAAGCAACGGGTTTATCCCTGGCGTTCCCGATAGCGTATGGAGCGACCAGTATAGCACAGGAAAGCCCAACTTTGGGCGATGGGCTAACACCTGAAAAACCCCTAATTGCAATTAGCAACTAGGGGCTTTTTTAGGCAAGGCCAAACAGCC
>JBGCDW010000121.1:0-7270 GCA_045105775.1 Aureispira sp. | reverse complement strand
AGCCAAATTGTCCGCTGATGGAGACAGCCTATGGTCGCACAGATATTATTATCTACAACAAGCATGGGCAGAACACGAAATATTTGATGTAGAACAAACACACGATGGCGGATATTTGATAGCAGGACAAGCATTATTCAGCGGCCAAGGCCCCTACCAACAAGGCTGGCTGCTCAAACTCGACCAGCACGGCTGTCTCGTACCAGGCTGTCATTTGCCCGATACCACCACAAGCATTTTGCCGATCCAAGCCCAGCCCCAAGCCCAGCTAAAACTCTACCCCAATCCAGCCGTAGATTATCTCAATGTATGGTATAGAAACAAAGAAGTTGGCGAAGAATTGACTTTTCGCATCCTAGATGCTCAAGGAAGAGTGCTGCAAAGCCATACGGCTAGAGATATTTCGGATAAGACCTATATTTTTCCTGTGTGGGAATTGTTGGGGGGCTGGTATGTGTTGGAGGTGCGGCAAGATGGGGTGCTGGTGGGTAGTGAGGCGTTTGTGAAGGAGTAGAGCCTTCCTAACTTTATCCTTGTGTTTTGGTTTTGTAATTTCTTACACTTAAGAATTATTTAAGTTCTTAGAATGGCTGTCTTATTAAAAAATAAAGCCCTACTTTGTGCTTTATTTTTTGATAAAGTAGTAATAATCAAACCTGAGAGGGCAATTACCAATGAAACAATATCTGGATTTATTGCAGCACATTAAGGATAATGGTGTTGATAAGGGCGATAGAACAGGGACAGGAACACGTTCTGTTTTTGGCTATCAAATGCGTTTTGATTTACAAAAAGGTTTTCCACTAGTTACCACCAAAAAAATACACCTCAAAAGTGTGGTGCATGAGTTGTTGTGGTTTCTCAAGGGCGATACCAATGTGGCTTATTTGCAAGAAAATGGCGTTCGTATTTGGAATGAATGGGCCGATGAGCAGGGGGAATTAGGGCCAGTATATGGCAAGCAGTGGCGCAGTTGGAAAGGGGCAAATGGAACCACCATTGACCAAATCAAACAAGCCGTAGAAACGATTAAAACCAACCCTGATTCTCGTAGAATCATTGTTAGTGCTTGGAATGTGGGGGAGTTGTCAGAGATGGCTTTATCTCCCTGCCACGCCTTGTTTCAGTTTTATGTAGCCAATGGCAAATTGTCCTGCCAATTGTACCAACGCAGTGCGGATAGCTTTTTGGGCGTGCCCTTTAATATTGCTTCTTATGCTTTGTTAACCCACATGATGGCTCAGGTTTGCGGCTTAGAAGTGGGCGATTTTGTCCATACTTTTGGAGATGTGCATATTTATAGCAACCACTGGGAACAAGTCCATCTTCAATTGCAACGAACGCCCAAAGCGTTACCAACATTGGAGTTAAATCCAGCCATTACTTCCTTGTTTGATTTTAAATACGAGGATATTCGTTGGAAAAATTACAATCCAGATCCAGCTATTAAGGCTCCTGTTGCCGTGTAAGCACTACTTTTGGTTGGGCGTATGCAGCCTATTTTGTTCATGAGAAAAACGTTCACTTGTGAAAGCATTTTACTCTTCCTTATTTCTATATCTTTTGTTGGGCGTTGTTAGCTGTGATAATCTTTGTGCCCAAGTGGATACAAGCGGGCGAAGTATTCTAACAGCGATATACACCAATCAAGCGCCTAAGATCGATGGCGTGCTGGACGACTCCATTTGGCAAACAGCACCTGTAGCAACCAATTTTACAGAAAATTCGCCCAATCCAGGACGTGCAGCTTCTCAGCGTACAGAGGTGAAAGTGATCTATACCACACAAGGGATTTACATAGGGGCACGTTTGTATGATACCGCTCCTGATAGCATTCTGAGGCAGTTGAGCGTACGTGACGCGCTCAATAATGTCAATGCAGATATGTTTGCAGTGAATATTGATGGTATGTATACCCAACAAACTGATTTTACCTTTATGGTAACGGCCGCAGGGGTACAAATTGATGCCAATGCTGGCGATGAAATTTGGGATGCCGTTTGGAATAGTGCCGTTCAGATAGACGAGCAAGGTTGGGTGGTAGAAATGGATATTCCTTATTCTCAATTGCGTTTCCCCAAGAGTGAACAGCAAACTTGGGGCATTAATTTTAGGCGCGATATTCGTCGTACTCGTCAAAATTTTTTTTGGAGTGCCGTGGATCCTTTGCAGCCCAATGAAGTACAACAGCAAGGCTTACTTACAGGTATTGAGCGCATCCAACCTCCTGTACGCCTCTCTTTCACGCCTTATTTGGCAGGCTATCTCAATCATAATTATAATGATGTAACAGGGAAACATACTTGGTCGCCTGCATTTTCAGCAGGAGCAGACATGAAATATGGGATCAACGAAAGTTTTACCTTGGATGTGGCATTAGTGCCTGATTTTGGGGATGTACAATCGGACAATGTGGTGTTTAATTTGAGTCCTTTTGAAATTTATTACGATGAACGTCGCCCGTTTTTTACTGAGGGGGTAGAGTTGTTCAATCGAGCCAATTTGTTTTACTCCAGACGTATTGGAAGCCGCCCAGAGCGTTATGGACTGGCTACTCAACAAGCAGATCCACAAGACGAAACACTGGTGAGAAATCCAGAACGGCCTTATCTTATCAATGCCTTAAAGGTGTCTGGTAGAACCAAAAAGGGCTTGGGCTTGGGTTTGTTTAATGCCGTTACAGCACCTGCTTTTGCACAAATTAGAGACAATCAAACGGGCGAAGAACGGTCTTATGAAACCGAGTCTTTTACCAATTACAATGTGCTAGTGGTTGATCAGCAGTTTTGGAACCATTCTTATGTGAGTTTGGTCAATACCTCTGTTGTGCGTTTTGGAGATTATACCGATGCTTTGGCTACGGGTACGGAGTTTAAAATTGCCGATAAAAACAACTTGTATGGGGTAGAGGGTAGCGCGGCTATGAGTCATCGGTTTTTGGACAATTCTGCTAGTGATAACAATCAAAGTGGTTATCGTTATGATATTAGTTTACGCAAATTCAGTGGCAATTTTACCGCCCGATTGAGACAACAAGCCTTTAGTCCAGATTATAATATCAATGATTTAGGGTTTATTGGGCGCACCAATTTTATTAGAAGTATTGCGGAAGTGGGGTATAATATATACAAACCCTTTGGGTATATTTTGCGCATGTGGTCTAACTTAGATTTTTCCCACGAAATGCTGCATACACCAGCTTCTTTTACCCGTATTCAGGTAGGGGGCGAATGGGGCGCTACTTTGCGTAATTTCTTGTCCTTGGGGGCCAATTTTCGAGTAGAACCAATGGGTTATGTAGATTATTTTGAGGCGCGTACGCCCGGCCGTCCTTGGGCCAAGCCCACTTGGTCGCGTATTAGCTTTTGGTTTTCTAGCGATTATCGAAAGGCTTTTGCTTTGGATGGAAGCATTAATTATCGTCGTTTTTGGGGGCAGGATGCTGCTTGGAGCAATTCGGATGTAATTCAAGGCAATATCAAACCATTGATTCGTTTTAATGACCATTTTAATATGGTAGCAGAGGCCAACTTATCCGTACGTAGAAATAGTTTGGGCTATGTGACCCAATTATCCAATACAGGAGCTGACCCCACGATTATTTTTGGAAGCCGTGCGCGTCAAGATTTGGTGAGCTCTATATCCGCCAATTATCTATTTACCGATCTTATTTCCCTAAGTTTAAGGGTTCGCCATTATTGGGCAATTGTAGAGTATGGCGATTTTTGGGTATTGGGTACAGATGGCTCTATGGAAGCAACCAACTACACCGGCAACCACAATACCAATTACAATGCCTTTAATGTGGATTTAATTTTCCGTTGGCGTTTTGCGCCTGGCTCTGAATTGAATGTGGTATGGAAAAACTCTATTCTGCAAGCAGGGGCGCAGCCCAATTACAACTATTGGGACAATTTTTCCAATATGCTCCAAAGCCAACAAGACAATCAATTTTCTATCAAAGCATTGTATTTCTTAGACTTTTTCACGCTGTTTAAGAACAAGAATACAGGAAAACGGTTCTAGTAGAAGAAAAAAAGTCCAAATAAATTATTTATTATTGTTTTTTGTGTAAAAAAATGAGATATTTATAAAATGAATTTATAGGATAATTTTAGAGCACTACATTATAGATCCTTCCCATGATAATGTTAAAAAACACAAAACTTGTACTGGTAATAATCCTAGAAATATTAGCACTGGAGGTAGCTGGACAAAGCCCTGAAATACACGCCCAAGCAGTAGCAGAAGAATTTTGTAGTTGTGTTAATACTACTTATAATAATATTGATGCGGATGTCAAAACGGCAATGGGGCAAATTATTGAGTACCAACAACAGCAACAAACAGAGGAACTAAAACACTATATGAAACGCTTGTCTGCGGACTTGGTTATTCGTATTCAGGAACAAACAGGGCAGTTTAAGCAAAATGGTGCATTGGCACAGCGTTGTGTCCAATCTATGGAAAAAAAAATGAAAGCAGTAGATTTGGCCAACCCCATCTACAAAGATTTAACAGAGCGAAAATTTGCCGAGCTTATTCAGCAAGAACTCAGAAAAGATGCCTCCTGTGCGTTTGCCGCCATCTTATTAGAATTGGGCTTAAACAACCTCCCAGAAGATCGCCAAGTACAAATCAGCGAAACCAGAAACAGTCCCATCAAAGGTTCTTAAGTTTACCTTATTCACAGTCCAAACGCGCTTCTACACGCCTGTTGATAGGGTCGCCTTCGGGTTTTAAAGGTTGGTCTGGCCCAAACCATTTGCAACTAATGCGGCGTGGATGAATGCCGTACATGCTCAACCAGCGTTGCACTTTTACTACGCGTGCTTTGGACAGTTCTATATTACGTTCCTTGGAGCCAAAAACATCCGTATGTCCATAAAGCGTGAGTTTGGTAGCAGGATTGTTTTTGAGATGAGCGGCTAACAATTCTATATTTTTGCGTGCAGCTATGATGCCTTTGTATTCGGTGCTGTTGTCTTTAAAATGAATGCCACCCAATATTAGCGTTTGATTACAAACCAAATCATTGCTTTGCCTCAAGTATTTTTTGCCTGTTTCATAACTATCCCCTTTCGGTTTGGTTGTTGCAGCAGTTGTCTCTGAAGGTTTATCGTCCTTTGTAGTAGAGGTAGATTCTTGGGTAGATTTTCCTGTTTGTTCTTCAAATTCAGCAATAGTCTTGCGACTGTCTTCTTCTGTACCAAGCGTTTCGTCATTCCAAGTCTTAAGTTTGATTCTAAAACAATTAAAGTGCAGTCGATTGTACTCCTGACCATAGCCTTCAATCAAATCGGCCATTTTCACCTCGTTATCCAAAGGGCCAAAATGTACCTCACAACTAAAAATAGTATAGCCTGTCAGATTGGCTGGAGGACTATTAAAAACACCATCTTTGACCTCTTTTTTGATAAGAATACCATCTCTGCGAATATTCTTAACCGCTACCAAAGGAAAATCGCGTCTCACATCAACGCCCTTCAAGTACCAAGCATATTTGCCCCCTGGAGGATAAAAAATCGCGCCTCCAGAGTTGAGGTTATCACAAATAAAACGAAAATGAAACACGGTAGCATCTGGTCTATACTCTATCTTATCCAAGATATAAGAATCCTTCCATTTCCTATATTCAGGTTTGTGATCTGTATACCGTCTTTCTAGATTATTTTGGGCTTGTACAAATACAATAGTTCCCCAAAAACAACCCATAATTATTAGCAATATCTTCATACAAAAATCATTGATTTTTTGATAAGCAAGCAAAGGTTTTTCCTTTATTCACAATTTACTTTAATCTCTACACGTCTGTTGATGGGACTTCCCTCTGGGTTGAGTGGTTGTGCAGGGCCAAACCATTCGTAAGTAATGCGTTTAGGATGTATACCATACATAGTTAGCCAGCGTTGGATTTTGATTACTCTGTCTTTGGATAATTTCATATTGCGTTCTTTGGGGCCAAAAATATCGGTATGGCCATAAAGTATAAGTGTAGAAGAAGGATTGTCTTTCATGTACTGAAATATAATGTGCAATGTTCTTTTGGCGGCCACCATCCCTTTAAATTTTGTGGTATTGTCATGAAACTTTAGTTTGTCCAATACAATCATTTCACCACATTGGATGGCTTTGCTAGAACTCAACAAACTAACAGAATAAGGATAATCCTCAGGATCTGGTTTTGGCTCTGGCTTGGGTTCGGGAGCCACCTCTGTTATTTCGGGTTTTGGCTCTGGTTCAGGTTCTGGTTCAGGCTCTGGTTTAGGCTTTGGTTTAGGTTTAGGCTTTGGCTTTGGCTTGGGCTTAGGTTTTGTTTTGGAACTTGTACCATATTTACGTTCAAATTCTCGAATTTTTTTCTCACTATCTCTAGAAGAACCCAAGTCTTTATCGTTCCAAGTTTTAAGCTTGATATTAAAACAATTGAAGTGGTTTTTATTATACTCTTGGTTTCTGCCTTCTATGAGATCGGCTGTAGTGAGGTCATTAGAAAAACGCTCAAAGTGTACCTCACAACTAAAAACAGTATACCCAGGCCCGTCTAGTGCATTGATACTAAAAGCACTGCTACGGACATTACTTTTCATTAAAACGCCATTTCTACGCACGTTTTTGATTTCCTTTAGGTAGTAATTCTTTCGCACATTTCTACCTTTGATGTACCAAGGATGCTCGCCCCCTGGAGGATAAAAAATAGCATTGGTGTACTTACCACTTTTGCAGACAAAACGAAAGTAAAAAATAGTTCTACTCTTGGTATATTCTATTTTGTCTAGAATATAGTCATCCTGCCACTTTCTGTATTGCGGTTTGTGATCGGTAAATGTTTTTTGTGCGACTACCTCTGTTGCCAGTAGGCTACCAAAAACAAGGATCATCAAAATATATTGAACAATTGTTTTCATGTATTAATTAATCTTGGGGACTGCTTCTATCAAAGCAATTAGTAAATACCTTATACTGTTATAAACAAGATTTCTGCCAGTATTATTATAAAGAATGGTTTTATTGGCTAAAAGTTACTTCTAAACCCTTCAAAGCCCTAAATATAAAGCTTTCAAGTTAATATTCTTACAACACTATTGGCATTGAAAGAGTGCGACATTAATCAATATCAATACAACTATCCCAAAAAAAGAAAAAGTTGCTTGGAAAATAACCTTGGTATAAGGTCATTATTTTCCAAACAACTTGCGAAATAGTAGGGAGTGAGGGAGTGTTATTCTACTTTAATTTTTATCATAACGTCTTCTTTTTTGCCTTTGTA
>JBGCDW010000120.1:0-14149 GCA_045105775.1 Aureispira sp. | reverse complement strand
TAGCGAAAAAAGCATCTTTTTCCCTCACTCATCGTTAAAAATTGATTCCATAGCACTGCTATGAACTAAATTTTTGCCTTGATTGATGAAAAAACCTTACTTTTTGTCTCTGTACAACTCCAGTCGTGATAATGTCTAATTAAGAACAAATAGAATTGTTATTGTCATGATACTAGAGGCCATCCTAGAGGGAGTCATTGCTGGGTTAATTTTAAGTTTATTTGTTGGGCCTATCTTTTTCACCATGCTTCAGCTGGGAGTTGAACATGGTTTTAAGGCTGCTTTTGCTTTGGCTTTGGGGCAATGGGCAAGTGATTTTATATATATATTCCTAGCATTTTGGGGAGCTGTTTATGTAGAGGATATTCTGAAAGATGCGGCACAGCAAGCCAATTTTGTATGGTATAGTGGTACTTTTGGAGGGGTGTTGTTGATTTTATTTGGACTAGGGTTATTACTAACCAAAACCGTATCTACCCAAGGTTCGGACAAAATAGACATGCCTAAAAACAGAAATAGAGTAGCCTATTTTGCGTATTTTATGCAAGGGTTTTTAATCAATACTGTTAACCCAACCCCTTTATTATTTTGGATGGGACTGATGGCATCGGCTATTACAAGCAAATATAATGGACAAGCCACTGTTGCTTTGTACGTGGCCGTTATGGGGGTAGTAATGATAGCCGATTGTCTCAAAATTGCTTTGGCTCGCTCAATCAAGAATCGCCTCAAGGCACATCACTTTCTTTATGTAAGGCGATTGGCGGGCTTGGTATTGAGTGGTTTTGGATTGGTATTGTTATTGAAAATAACTCTAAAGGTTTTATAATAGCTTTGTCAAAGAAGCTTTAATACAATAATTATGAAGAAAACTATAATTCAAGGATTAGGATGGTTGATCGTATTATTAACAGCCACCAACCTAAGCGCGAAAACTCCTGTATACTTTTTTTATGATCCTGCTTGTATGCAGCAGTTGGAATATGAACGCATCAATAGGATTGATGATTTGGCACATACAGATTATTATACTTCGGTGAGCCCCAATAAACAGCTCATTTTTAGTGTGCATAAGAATGCAGGCAATTTGAACAAAGAACTGGTGTCAGAAATTCCTGAAAAGCCGTATATGTGTGCGGATCGTGGGGCTATTTCGCCTGCTTTGATCAAAGAAATTAATAACAATCGCCGTATAGCCTACATGGTTGTACAAACAGGGATGCAGTATGCCTTATATCCCATTTATTCTATTGCCAGCCTAGAGCAAACGGCCAAAGGTTTGGTGTATACAGATCCTACTTATGGCTTTCATTATGATGCAAATGTCTCTAAGCCTGGTGAAATTTTGAATCATGGTGCTAATAAGGAGCGCAATGTATTTTTTGAAACCCAAACTACTACGGCTTGTCTACCTACTTACGAGTTCAAAATTATTAGTCGGCATATAGAAACGCCCATTAAGCACCTAACATTGGTACAGGGACTTGGTTTTCAACGGTTGCACACTACCATAGGAGAGTTGCGTTTAACGCACGTAAATGGGGCACCCGTATCGCAAGTAATTGCAGGTTTGTGCAATACCAATAGTGCTCCATCGGCAACCAATCCAAACGAAGGGGGAAGCGAATCTGCTGGACTCCCCGATACAGTGGGGCTTTCTCCAATAGAAAAAAAATTATGGGCATCCAGACAAAAGGATAACACCACCCCAAGAAAGAATTATGTGAAGCCCGTATCAATGGGGCAAGATGGAATTCCTGCACAGGGCGTACTAGCTAGAGGGAACGATAAGAACCCAACCACAGCAAACACTAAATTACTACCTGGCGGAATTTATATTGTACAAGAAAAAGAGACGTTATACACGCTTTCTGAGAAATTTAATGTTTCGGTAGAACGTTTGATGACCATCAATAATCTGCAAGGATTTGAATTGGGATTGAATCAGCCCTTGAAGGTAGTGGACGATGGTTCGGTGCCTGTACAAAGCAAAAATCCACTGGTAGAGATTACCGATAATGGCACCACCAAAACAACCATTCATGTGGTAGAACAAGGCGACACTTTGTACAGTATTTCTAAGCAGTATGGGATTACTCTTAGAGATGTTTACAAGCTCAATTCTAACTTAACCAATGAATATATTGACATCAACCAGCGCATTGTAGTGGGGTATCAACCTATTTAGAAGCCAAAATAAAAACGCAATACCATTCGTATTCAACAGCACTTTCTTAAACAAGAGAGTGCTGTTTTGTTTTTTATAAGGAATAAAAAATGCTTTTTCTTAACATCTTAAAAAACAATTTTTAGATTTGTCTAAAAATATTGTTAGACGACCTTAAAAATACTACAAAATCAAATGGAACAAAATGTACAAATTGCTTTTACATTGACGATTATGGCTGGATTGGCAACAGGAATTGGAAGTGCCATTGCGTTTTTTGTGCGAGGCAAAAGCACCCGATTATTGACCTTTGCTATGGGATTTGCAGCAGGAGTAATGTTGTATGTATCGTTTGTAGAAATTCTTCCAGAGGCTATTCATAAATTGACGATTTCACATGAAGGAGACGAGCATAAAGGCACGACCTATGGAGTCATTGCTTTTTTTGTAGGAATGTTTGTGGTGAGTATTATTGATCGGCTGATTCCGCACAATGAGAATCCACATGAATTTACCTTAGAAGAAGCAAAAGCTACAACCGTAACTCAGGGCAATGATAAGTTGATGAGAATAGGCGTACTGACAGCTTTTGCCTTGGCTTTGCATAATTTTCCAGAAGGGATTGCCACCTTTGTCACTACCTTAGATGATCCAGAATTGGGATTTACTATTGCTTGTGCTATTGCTATTCACAATATTCCAGAAGGAATTGCCGTATCTATGCCCATTTATTTTGCTACGGGCGACCGCAAGAAAGCCTTTACCTATTCGTTTTTGTCAGGCGTGGTGGAACCACTGGGTGCTATTGTAGGCTATTTCTTGTTGATGCCTTATCTGACTCCAACCTTAATGGGATTGTTGTTGGCTGGTGTAGCTGGCATTATGGTTTTTATTTCTTTGGATCAATTATTACCAGCAGCAGAAGAATATGGAGAACATCATTTATCCATTTATGGGGTGGTGCTGGGAATGATGGTAATGGCGGGGAGTTTGATTTTGATGTTATAATACGCCCTACCGTTCGCACTTTTTTTGTGCAAAACCAGTGACTATAATTGGTATGATACTATAGTTTATGGGTGTAATTCTTCCTTTATGCACGCCTCCTTTTTACAAAAAGTAAAAAACCTAACGAACATTATTATGAATAATGCTGTATTATTGTGGTATCTTTGATTCAGAATTCCCTGTTCTATGTAGATTTTAATAGTCTACTTCTACTTTTAGTAACCTCTTTATACTATGTTTCTCAATCAATTTAGAAAAGTTGGGGTTTAAAAATCTTTTAAACAAAAAATACCCCTTCGTGTTTCAACATAGATTATTGAGAAAAACTGTTTCAACCTCTATCTAATTTATTCATCAAATATATTTTTAGAGTACAAAAGCTATTTATTGTTAAGCATAGTTGGGTAGCAAGGTAGATTTATTTCAGGGTTACTAATTGTTTTAAAAAATGCAAATTGATATTATTGGTGCAGGATTTTCTAGTCTTGTAGCGGCTTGTTTTCTGGCTAAAGAAGGGCATGAAGTAAATGTTTATGAAAAAAATGACATGGTTGGTGGCCGTGCTCGTATTTTCAAAGCAGAAGGGTTTACATTTGATATGGGGCCTTCTTGGTACTGGATGCCCGAACTCATTGACCAGATTTTTGAAGATTTGGGAGAAGATCGTACCGATTACCTTCAATTGGAACGCCTAGACCCTTCCTACAAGGTCTACTGGAATGATGAAACAAGCACGGACATGCCCGCAGACTTGGAAGAATTGTACCAAGTATTTGAAGACTTGGAAAAAGGGGGAGGAGCGGCCCTTCGTCGTTTCTTAGAAGATGCTGCGATCAAATATCGTGTAGGTACCGAAAAATTCTTAGATAAGCCTGGATTGAAATTATCAGAATTGATTGATATTGAAGTGTTTAAAAACTTCTTTAAGTTAGACTTGTTAAAATCTGTGGAGAAGGACGTTTGCAATCGTTTTTCATCGCACAAAGCGCGCTCAATTTTGCGTTTTCCTGTCTTATTCTTAGGCGAAATGCCGCACCGAATCCCCTCTTTGTATACCTTGATGAATTATGCAGATATGAAATTGGGGACATGGTACCCAAAAGGTGGCATGCACCAACTCGCATTGGGATTGCAGGCCGTAGCTGAAAAGCATGGTGCTCAATTCCATCTCAATGCACCTGTTACCGCTTTTAAATGCGATCAAGGAAAAATTACACACATAGAAGTTAATGGCCAACTCAAAGCAACTGAACAAGTAGTAGCTGGAGCAGATTATAATTTTGTAGAACAAAACTTGGTTCCCAAGGCTTATCGTCGTTATGATGAGGCTTACTGGGACAAACGAAAAATGGCTCCTAGTTCTTTATTGTACTATATTGGTGTAAATAAACGTTTGAATCATTTAGAGCATCACAATTTATTCTTTGATGAAGATTTGGTAGCGCATGGTCGCCAAATTTATGAAGCACCTCAATGGCCTGATAAACCACTTTTTTATGCTTGTGTCACGTCCAAGACCGACGAAGAGGTGGCTCCTGAAGGCAGCGAAAACCTGTTCTTGTTGATGCCACTGGCGCCAGGAGTAGAAGATAATGAGGAATTGCGCGAAAAATACCTAAATATCATGTTGGAACGTATGGAACGCCATACCCAGCAAAATGTACGGGATCATATTGTATACAAACGCTCGTATTGTATCAAGGATTTTCAATCAGATTACAATTCTTACAAAGGCAATGCGTATGGTTTGGCCAATACATTGCTCCAAACAGCGAATTTAAAACCTAAAGTAACTTCTAAATTGAAAAATTTATTGTTCTGTGGTCAATTAACTGTTCCTGGGCCAGGGGTTCCTCCTTCGCTCATTTCTGGAAAAGTAGCCGCTAAGTTGATCTTAAAAGATCATCCCAAAGGAGAGGCTTCAACCAAAAAAATAGTAACTACCTCTTAAAAATAGAAAATATTCCCCGCCCAGTTATAGAAGTACTGCTGTGCTCCCAATAACAACTCGTCCAGTAAGTACAACTATTCTAACGCATAAAAAATTGATAATGAAAGCTCTATTTGACAGTGTATCTAAAGATGCTGCTAAAAATGTAACTAAAACATACAGCACTTCTTTTTTTAAAAGTGTTTCTACTTTAGACGAGAGTATTCGCAATGACGTACATGCCATTTATGGAATGGTGCGTCTGGCTGATGAAATTGTTGATTCTTTCCACGATTTTCCCAAGCAAGAACTGTTAGCAGAATTTAAAGCGGATACTTACAAGGCTATTGAGCGAGGTGTTTCGCTCAATCCTGTGCTCAATTCCTTCCAATTGACTATGAATAAGTATCAAATTGATTTGCATTTGGTAGAATGTTTTTTCAAGAGTATGGAAATGGATCTCAATCCAGTAGAGTATACACAAGACTTGTATGAAACGTATATCTTAGGCTCGGCAGAGGTGGTAGGATTGATGTGCTTAAAAATCTTTGTGTATGGAGATGAGGAGCAGTACCAACAATTGAAGCCTTATGCTATGAAACTCGGGTCTGCTTTTCAGAAAATCAACTTCTTGCGCGATCTAAAAGATGATTGGGGGGATTTAGGACGCGTGTATTTCCCTGCTGTAGATAGTGCTGGATTGACCTTGCAGAACAAGTTACAAATCGAAGAAGAAATTGAAGAAGAGTTCTTGGAGGCGTATCAAGGTATTTTGTTATTGCCCAAATCTTCTCGTTTTGGTGTATATGTAGCGTATACCTACTATTATAATTTACTAAAAAAGATAAAAGCGCGTACCGTAGGCGATTTGATGTCTCAACGGGTGCGTATTTCTGATTATTACAAATACTTTTTGTATTGGAAATCTTATCTGAGACATTCTTTTAATGCACTCTAAGATTCGTCATTGTCATGAAATTAGAAGTTGTTTAAAAATTCGAGGTAGAGTGATAAATAAGTGCTTGGAAGTCAAGACAAAGCTCGGTTTTGGTTTCGTAGCTGGAAGCTACGAGAGCACTCGTAAAGCGATCTAATCTATTTGATACAGTGTATCAAATAGTTAGGGTAGCTGAAGTATTTGGCTTTCAATCTGCGTAGGCTTGCACCCAGAAGGTACAAAGGCTCTAGTATTTAGCAGCTATTTGGGTGTTTTTTAACAACTTCTTAGTATTATCACCAAAAAATACAGCCAATTGCTATGTATGATGCAATAATTATAGGAGGCGGAGTGGCCGGCTTGTCCGCTGCTTTACGCTTTCGTAAACGAGGAGACAAGGTGTTGGTCTTGGAAAAGAACAGCTATATTGGGGGGAAAATGAATCAATATGAATCCAAAGGTTACCGTTGGGATACAGGGCCATCTCTGTTTACGCTTCCAACCTTGGTGGATGAAATGTATGAGCTTTATGGACGCAATCCAAGAGATTATTACGATTATCATACAGATGATACCGCTTGTCGTTATTTTTTTAAGGATGGAACACGGGTGCGCTTTTACACCGATAGAGCACGCCTTAAGGAGGAGTTGACCGAAAAATTTGGAGCCCAAAATGCTGCTGCGGTAAATACTTACTTGGATCACAGTGGGGATAAATACGAATCGTTGGGACAAGTGTTCTTGCAAAACTCGATTCACAAGGCTTCTGAATTGCCTTGGGGCAAAATTGCAAAAATGGCACCCAAAATTCTAGGAATGGATTTGTTTAAATCGCTCAATAAGGTGAATCAGAAAAAATTTGATGATCCGCGCTTGATACAGATTTTTAATCGTTACCCAACTTATAATGGTTCCAATCCCTACGAAGCCTCAGGCATATACAGCATGATTGCACACTTGGAGCAAAATGTGGGCACATTTTTCCCCAAGAAAGGGATGCGCTCTATTGTAGAGGGGTTTTACAAATTGGGTCAAGAAGTTGGCGTAGAATACGAATTGGGCGTAACCATAGAACAGTGTTCACCTAGTGCAGAAGGTTATACAGTAACTTCTGCCGAAAAAGAGTACAAAGCCAAGCGTGTTGTTTGTGCTATGGATTGTGTTCATTTTTATAAGAACATTCTTAAAGATCAACGTTTATACAAGAAATACAGCAAACAAGAGAGCTCTACTTCTGCGTTGATTTTTTATCTAGGAGTTAAGAAAGAATTTCCAGAATTGGGTTTGCACAATATCTTTTTTAGCGAAGATTATGAAGGCGAATTTGAGCATTTGTTTGATAAAAAGAAAATTCCTGTAGATAGCACGGTTTACATACACATCAGTTCTAAGGTCAATCCAGAAGATGCTGCTGAAGGAGGCGAGAATTGGTTTGTGATGCAAAATATGCCAGCAGGAGCAGAAATGACGGATGAGGAGAAGGAAGCTATTTTGGAACGTGTATTGACGCGCTTGGAAAAAGCATTGGGCAAGGATATTAAGCCTTACATAGAAACCCAAATGAGCTGGACACCCAAGGGAATTGAAATGGATACGGGAGCGTTTAGAGGTTCGGTATATGGGGCAGCCTCCAATGCCAAAACCGCCGCCTTGAGTCGCCATCCCAATTTTTCTAAAAAATACAACAATTTGTACTTTTGTGGGGTGACGGTACACCCTGGAGGCGGGATTCCACTGGCTATTCAATCGGCAAAAATTGTTGATAAATTGGTGGCTCGTGAACGATAAAACGATTGCTATACAGGCCAAATTTGAACGCCATGCCCCTTGGATTTTATGCTTGTTTCACGTTATAGGCATTGGATTATTCTTATACCCAGATCGCCCTCAGGGCTTATCGGGTTTGAACATGCTTTTGTGTACGGCTCTAGTGCTAGGAAGTGCCCACCACTATCAGAAAGAAAGCTGGGCAGTTGTTGGAATTATGCTTGGAGGTTTTACTGTAGAGGCCATTGGAGTCAATACAGGGCTGTTATTTGGCAGCTATGAATATGGGCAAGAATTGGGCTGGAAGATACTGGGCGTACCTGTGGTGTTGGGCTTTAATTGGTACTGTGTAGTGGCGGCAAGTTCCCATTTAGTAAAACGTTGGTTGCCTGCTACTTTACCGCTAGTTTTGCGTGCTGCCTTGGTGGGGGCTTTGTGTACAGGAATGGATTTCTTGATAGAGCCTGTTGCTATGGCGTACGATTTTTGGGATTGGGAAGGGCATGTTGTGCCTATTTTTAATTATGTTTGTTGGTGGATTTTTGCCACTATTTTTGCAGCTCTATATTTGCATTATATACAAAAGATAAACAAAACCGCGCATCTATTATTTTTTGTTTGGTTGCTTTTCTTTTTGATTTTAAATGCTGTTGGAGTTTAGTTATAATATTAATACAATGACTACATTAACATTTATAGGAGCCTTGCTGCTCGCTTTTTTTGGAATGGAATTTATGGCTTGGTTTACCCACAAATATGTCATGCATGGGTTTTTGTGGTTTTTGCACAAGGATCACCACCAACCCAACCGCCATACTTTTTTTGAAAAGAATGATTCTTTTTTTCTGATTTACGCTATTCCTAGTTGGTTGTGTATTATGTTGGGAATCATGTACGGCTATCCATTTTCCGTAGGCTTTGGTTTTGGAATTTTGGCCTATGGGCTAACCTATTTCTTGGTACATGATGTACTTATTCACCGCCGTTTTAAGTGGTTTGACAAAATAAAAGGGCCTTACTCTGATGCCTTAAGAGAAGCACACCGAGAACATCACAGTAACCGAGAAAAAGAAGACTGTACTTGCTTTGGTCTATTGGTGGTTTCCAAAAAATTTCACGAAGAACAAAAGGATATCTATGGACAATAATTGGTTGTATCTTCTGTTAGACTTTGGGGTGATTTTCTTTCCCTTCTTATTGAGTTTTGATAAGAAAGTCAATTATGTTAGTCAATGGAAATATACACTGGTGGCTATTATATTCATTGGAGTGCCTTTCTTGGTACACGATTATTACTTTACAAAAATGGGCGTTTGGGGGTTTAATGAGACCTACTTGACAGGCCCACATATATTTAATCTACCCATAGAGGAAGTACTCTTTTTTGTGGTCGTTCCTTTTGCCTGCACCTTTATTTATGCTTGTGTCAGGGCTTATTTTACCAAAATTGATTTTAGACGTTTTGACCAAGTTGGTTATCCCATTATGCTCTTGTATGCGGTGATAGTTTTGGTCATGGGTTGGGGCAATTGGTACAGTACTATGGTATCGCTCATTGCCTTGCCAATGATAGTAGGTTTTTGGTACCAGCGCAAAAAATACAACTTCCTGTTGATTTCATTTGCCATATCCATCCTTCCGTTTTTTATGATGAACAGTGCCTTAACGGGGCTTTTTACCCCAGAGCCTATTGTTTGGTATAACAATGCAGAAAACTTAGGTTTTCGTTGGGGAACTATTCCCGTAGAAGACATTTTGTATTCCTTTATCTTGGTGGCAGGGAATATTTGGATATTCAAAGTCATGTTGGAACGCAGTAGGAGCGTATAACATAGATCCCTATTACGTTCCAACAACATACGCCAACACTAATTAGGAATCACATAGGCTCCAATATCGGGCGTACCCGTTCTGGCACGTCCAATGGCATCATTGGCAGGCCCCGCCGCACTTCCTATAGGAAAAACGGCACTAGTGCCCACATTACTAGCCGCAGAAGCAGCAGTATCAATTTGGTAGTTGTTCTCATCCTCATCCACAAACAACGGCTTCTGGTTGCTCACACAATTGAAAAGATTCTGACTAAAAGTATCTACCTTGACCAAGCAATTATTAAAGGCATAATTGAAGTTATTGCTAGGCCCATTGCCATACAAAACCTCAATTTCCTCACTTCTATTACCATAAATAATACAATTGGTAAAATAAGCATCTCCACGATCCAATACCGTTGTTTGTACATCATTGATGAGTTGGATTTCAAAATCGCGATAACTGAGGACAGGCTCTGAACGGCGCACGATTCCATTGGCTACATTAATAAACGTACAGTGTCTAAAGTTATAGGTTCCGCCTCTAACGCCCACAAAATTATACTGGTTAGAATTGGCTAGAATCGTATTGCTCATTTCAATGTCGCCTCCTCTGCTCAATACACAAGAGCGATCTACATTAAAAATCTTACAGTTTTTCATCCGCAATTTTGGATTGCTATTAACACTAGCCGAATCCACAAAAACCCCATCTACAGAATTTCTAATAATGGTGCCTTCTATAATATTATCCAAGCTGGAAGGGCTTAGGTAAATACCATTGTGATGAAAAGGAATCAATTGGTAATCCTCTTCTAAACGATGTGTTTTAAATTCTACAGGATTGGTGAGATCGCCCCCAACATTGGAGCGAATACAAGAATTGTGGCCAATGTATAAAACAGCTCGATCGCCTGGCCTAGAAGTAGGCCCTCCAAACATATAGATTTCGGTACCCGCAGGAATATTAATACAAGAATTACTATCTACAGCAATTACCCCCATCATAATATAAGGACGTTGATTGCTCAATTGAAGGGTTTGGTTGACATAACGCGTCAAGAATCCAACACGCCCAATATAATTGGCATTCCAACCATACGCGTACAACGTAACTGTTTGCACCCCACCACCTGTTGTTTCAAAAGTGATAGAATCTGTACGAACAGCATCTCCATTACTAGGATCAATAAAAACATTGGCAAAAATATAAATACTATCATTGGCTGGAATTTCTATATCCTCCGCTGATACCCTTGCCAAACCATCAATATTAATTTTGTAATCTGAAAATTCTCCTCCTCCAAGTGCTATTCTATTGATTTGGATGGGTTGAGCATGGCGATTATACACCTTAAAACGACGAGTAGCATTGCCCAAATTGGTAAATACGGTGTCGAAGGTGAGCGTATCAAGCGAAAATTCTAAACCAGCTCCAGGGGTAGTAATGAGTTCGTTTCTATTACAAGCCATCAATTGTAAACCAATAATGACGCTGAAAAGAAACAATAATTTTAACAAGTAAACACGCATAAGTTGTGATTTCTAAGAGTAAAAAACACTATATTTTCAAACTATCTTTTTATAAAAAAAATATAATGCAATGTGGAGCAACAAAGATAATACAAGCCCTCTTAATTAAAGGGGTATTATCCAAACTCTACATAAATAAATCAGTAATAAAACGTAAAAATCAGACTATAGGCAATACTGTTTTTAAAAAAAATGGAGGGTGAGAAAAAGTTTGGCACGCTATTTTCAAAGTACTATAATAGAGACCTAGAAATACGAAGATATTTAGATTTAAGTATTTGTTTGTCAATATTTAATAAAGATAATTTAAGTGTATTGGTGCTTTGTTCCAATTTAAGCAAGTCCCTATGTTTAAGTACCAAAAATAGCAGCCCTATTGTCGTTAGTAGTTGGCTGTTCTGCAAGAAAGTGGCGACACTTTTTTGCAGCCCTTTTAAGATAAAACGCAATGACCTACAAAAGTGTAGGGCGTATAAGCAATAAAATGTTCAGAATTGTTTTAGGAAGTTTCAGCGCGATGGGTTAGAGACATCGCGTTCGAAATTGTTTTTATGGGTGATAATAAAGTGCCTCCTTGATTTTTCGGGAGGCACTTTTGTTTTTTGTCAATGCCATATAAAATAAATTATCGAAGGTTCTAAGCAAGCTTATTTTTTTAAAGCAAGCGGCCGAAAAGACATTCTTAATCTTACTGTCCGCTTTTTTGATCAGCTTTATAATAAAAGTTTTGACAAGCACATCATCTATTTTTACCAAGAATTCACCCAAAAAGCAAAAAGACAACTTTCCTTAGAAAGCTGCCTTCTGCTCAATTTATCTTATTCTGACGATTAGATTATTTTTTCCAACGCACAGTTTTGTTGGTCGTTGCGGTTGGCTTCTGTATACCAAAGCCCTTCAAGTCAGGCGATTTTAATTCTATGCCTTCAATAGAAAGCACCATCGTTTCTGCTCCAATGTCAGAAGAAGTAAGATGCCCTTTGACGGTAATGTATCCAGTATCGTTGCCATGATTGATGCTGGAACTCCAGTTCTTCCCTTCCATGGTCTCTACTTGTTGGCTAACGCCTACAGTCCTGCCTTCGGTTTGGGTATCGCTTGTAGTGGTGGTTTCTGCCGTTTCTTCTGTCCAATCATAATGCCCTCCTACTCCTAAATCTACACTAAATAAAGCTATATCTAAGGAGCCGGAGGCTGACCCTTCAATACCCTTTATACTTCCCTCGGTTTTTGTCTTTTCCTTTCCTTCTGTATGACTATGTTCTGTCGATTTATCCACACTAATAACAGTTGCTCGCTCTATATCACTGCTCCCGCCCGATTGGGAACTTCCCTTGTCTTTAGAAAATGCGATTATGTATTCAAAATCTACGGTTACTTGATTTTCGGAACGCACTACAGGACTCTGACTCAACAAGGGTTTTACTTCAAAATCATAGGCATTTTCCTTTTTAGAAACATTCAAATCTACGCTACTTGGAATGGCACAAGGCACTTTGTTTTCTTTGTCAATGACGGTTAATATTCTACCAGTTAGCAAGGTGCCATCGCTCAATTTCAACACCAACTCTACCGCCTCTCCTTTGGCAAGTGCATCAGGCTTGGGCAATGGGCGCAAGGCTTGTTGAAGCATTTTATGCAAAGAATCTACCCCAACTTGTCCGATTAATAAGCTATCTAAACTATCCATAGATTCAGTTGGCATATTGCTTATAGCTGGTGTGGTCAGGAGTACATCAGGATTCTTAATAAAATGAACAATGGAATTTTTCCAAAGCTGACTGGTTTCTGCTAACGACAAAAAGTTTTTGTCATAAGTCTTAATGTTTTCTTCGAGCTTAGGAACAAAGAAACGCAATTCGGATGTAGTGAGCAGTGCGCCAAATCCTTTTACTAATTTTGTAGCAATAAACTGTCGATTGGGGGATAGTTTCATACTATCTACCGCATTGCCTACTTGCCCAAACCATTGGATGTATTCTTCTAGGATGTCGTATTTGCTTGTGCCATCATTATCTGTTACCAATGCGGTCAGTAAACCTGCAATATCAAAGAAACGTCTCTTTTCATACCAATATTTTGCTATAATTGCTTCATTAGTAGCAGTATTGGTATAAGCGGCACTCATAGCATTGACATAGTCCTTGATTTCTAAAGAATCCGTTTTAAGCCCTACAACAATCCTTTGTACAATTTCTTGTGCCAATTCGGGCTGTAGGGTTCGCCATTCTTTACTCTCATTCATCAATATGGCTAGAAATTTGGCTTTAGACATTATATTAATAGAATCTGTTCCCTTGTCCTCACTGATTATATTCTTAATTTGTCGTCTTTGGTCAGCGAGCCACTCCCCATAAGCAATTTTAAACGCATCTTGCTTCTCCTCTTGTTTTTCTTCGAGTTCTCTTTGCTCTTTTTCGAGCTCTCTTTGCTCTTTTTCGAGCTCTCTTTGCTCTTTTTCGAGCTCTCTTTGCTCTTTTTCGAGCTCTCTTTGCTTTTCACTAGCCACGCCTAAAATTCCCGTCAACCAAGTTTCAAAGTCATTGGCAATCATCGTTTGCTGATTCAAGTCTTTCTTCTTGATTTTCTGATAAGTCGCTTTGTTTTTTTGATAATGTTGGGTCAACATAAACTTAGCTCCCATATATGAATTAAAGGCATTAAATCCATTTAATAAAGCTCCTCGAAGTCCTTCGGCTGTGGTAGGAGATTCAAGTTTTTGGATTTCTGTTTTAAGATTCTTCCAAAGTATTTTAGAAATTGGAAAATCTGGCTTTTTGATTTTTTCTCGAAGAGAAGTAATAATATCTTCTACTTGTATTTTAATATCGGTTCTTCGTTCTTCGTCCAAGATTGAAATAAAATCCTGCACCCAATCTTGCACATAATCAATAAAGGTCTTTTTGCCAATGTTTTGAGGGGCTTCTGTTACCCCCAAAGCCTTATACAACTGTTCTACGATAGCCAATTGCTCGGCAGTTAATACTTTGGAGGCA
>JBGCDW010000119.1:0-12500 GCA_045105775.1 Aureispira sp. | reverse complement strand
GTCGCGATGCAAAATTTTGCGTCGCTACTCCACCTCCTCCAAGCGTTGTTTTTCATAAATATCATAATAATAGCCCTTATTTTGGAGCAATTCCTCGTGGGTGCCCATTTCTGCGATAGCACCATCATCCAATACAATAATTAGATCAAACTGCAAGGCTGCGTATAGGCGATGGGTGATGATGATGGTCGTTTTGTCGGCACAAGCCTCGTTCAGATAGCCTGTGATTTCTGCCTCAGTTTTGGTATCTACTGCCGATAAACAATCGTCTAAAAGCACAATGTCAGGCTGTTTGAGCAAAGCACGGGCAATAGAAACGCGCTGTTTTTGTCCGCCCGAAAGTGTTACCCCGCGCTCACCAACTACCGTATCAAACTGCTCGGGCAAGTTCATGATTTCTTGATAAACAGAAGCATGCTTTGTATATTGCCTAATGGTATCTTCCGAAGCATTGGGTTTGCCAAAAGCAATATTATTATAAATAGAATCGGAGAATAAAAATACATCTTGTGGAACATAGCCGATGCGTTCGCGCAAGTGGGCGAGATTGTGGGCTTGCAAGGGTTTGCCGTCTAGTAGAATGGTGCCCTCGCTTGCATCATACATTCTCAACAACAAATCTGCCACGGTTGTTTTGCCCGAACCTGTCCGCCCTATAATGGCCATTCGCTGGCCTTTTTGAAGGGAAAACGAAAGGTTTTTGAGCGCGTTGATGCCTGTATCTGGGTAAGTGAACGACACCCTATCAAAGGTAATTGCACCCTGAACAGGCTCTTTGGAAATGCTGTTATCCGCTTGAATATCAGGATCAGTACGCAAGAATTCGTTGATGCGCGTTTGGGAAGCGGCTGCTCGTTGAATAATAGAAGCCACCCAACCAATAGAGGTAACAGGCCAAGCCAACATATTGATATAAATAACAAACTCTGCAATATTACCAGCAGTAATATTGCCACTCAAAACCAAATTACCACCGACATAGAGTGTAATAATCGTACTCATGCCAATTAAGATCAGCATGAGTGGATAAAAGAAGGCATTGACCTTGGCCAATTCCAAGGAGCGATTTTTGAATATCGTTGTTTCATTGCTAAAATGTCGTCCCATAGCTTTTTCTTGCCCATAGGACTTTACCACTCGAATGCCCGAATAAACCTCTTGAGACAAACTATTCAAAGTGGACAACTGTTCCTGTATTTTGGTGCTTTTCTTATTAATAATAGAAGTAACATAATAAATAGAAATAGAAAGTACAGGGAGTGGGAGTAAGGCGTAGAAGGTCAGCGTTGGGCTTACCTGAAGCATTGAATACACCACCATACAGCACAAAATGGTCAAATTGATGGTGTACATTACTGCAGGCCCCAAGTACATGCGTACATGATTGACATCCTCGGTAATTCTGGACATCAAATCTCCCGTATTGTTGCGTTTGTAGAACGCTAGGGTTAGTTTTTGATAGTGGGTATAAATCTCATTGCGTAAGTCATACTCAATCAAGCGCGACATTACAATAAGGGTTTGGCGCATAAAAAACATAAAAAAGCCCATCATCAGGGCAAAACCAATCACCAAGGCTGCAAAGAGCAATAGGGTGCCTCCAATGCGATCAAACAGTGATTCTTGTAGGGCAAAGCCTTCGTGCAAGCGATACCACGTCACATTTTCCACCACCAAATCTAAGGCATGGCGAACCATTTGTGGCTGCAAAACACGGAAATAATTGGAAATGGCAATAAATAGAAAACCCCAGAAAAATCGGGTTTTGTACTTTAGAAAATATTTATTGAGATAGGCTAATTCTTTCATGCTATAAAGGTAGGTTACTTGGAGCAAAAAATGCCCAAAACGACTAGTTAACTCTAACAGTTGTGTGTACTAATTGTTGAACAAACAATGTGTATAAGTCTAATTTAACAAAATACTAGACTCCAATCCTCCACACATTTGCGTACAGCTTAGATCTAATAACAGCAAAAGAATTACAGTTTGTGCCATTCAAATACCTAAATCCTCCACATAATTGTTTATTTTTGTAAGTCTACCTCAACTGATTACAAAAAAACTGCTAAAAGGATTCTCACAGAGATCCACTATCATATTTATTACAATAAGTAATGGCTAAGAAAAAAAAGTCTAAGCAAGTGGCCCTAAAAGGGGGTGTAAAGGATGAACGTTTTCCCAAACTCATGGGATTACTCTGTCTATTTTTTACACTTTATTTATTCATTGCCTTTTCCTCCTATTTGTTTACTTGGAAGGAAGATATGGATAAAGCCAATTGGGCTGTGTTGTTATCGCCACACGACATGGAAAATTGGTTGGGGCGTTTGGGAGCGGTGGTCTCTCACCAGTTCTTTTACTGGGGGTTTGGGGCACCTTCTTTTATATTGGTGTTTTTGCTCTTTACCACAGGTATGAGTTTGATTACAGAAACCAAGCTCAAAGAGCTGTTTCCTATTTATAAACGCTCCCTACTCACAATGGTATGGACAAGCATCTTATTAGCTTTTATCTTTAAGGAGGCAGAATTTCCGTGGGGAGGGGCTTTTGGTGGAGTGCTGATCAATACCTTGTATGGTTTGGTGGGTTCGGTTGGCATTGTGGCTATTTTGATTTTTGCCTTTTTGGGTTATGTGATTTGGAATACGAATCCTGACTTTAAAGATGGCATTAGCCGAGACGAAATTAAGGCCGCTTTTTCGTTTAGTAATCTGATAAAAACATTTAAGACCTTATTTAGATTAACACCAGAGACCTTACCAGAACCAGCCCCAGAACCTACCAAAGTGGTAAAAGTATTGCGCCCCAAGGGGAATATAGTACGAAACGACCAAGGAACCGCATTAGAAGTAAGCAATCCCGATTTTCCAGCAGCAACGGAGCCTAACAAAGGAGCTATTGAGGTGCCCAAAGTTATGGAAAAAACCTCTAAAGCAGAATTGGAAAGTAAGGTCAAAAAGTTGACTCGCAGTCAATTATCCTTAGATTTAGAAAAGAAAGAAAAAGCAGCCGCAGAGGAAGCAGAGAACTTAGAAATGGAAATTTCTAAAGAAGGGGGACAAGTGGATCTTGCAATTGCGGAGGAAAATAAAAATCATGTAGAGCCTTATGATCCTACATTAGACCTGCCGCGTTATGAAAATCCTGTTATTGATCTATTAGAAAGTTATGACGATCAAAAACCTGTCATTGATAGAGCAGAATTAGAGTCCAACAAAGATCAGATTATTGAAACGCTGCTCAATTATAAGATTGAGATTATTAAGATCAAAGCGACTATTGGGCCTACGGTTACGTTGTATGAAATTATTCCTGCCCCTGGGGTAAGAATTTCTAAGATCAAGAGCTTGGAAGACGATATTGCTTTGAGTTTGGCAGCCTTGGGGATTCGTATTATCGCGCCTATTCCTGGCAAGGGAACCATTGGTATTGAGGTGCCCAATAGAAACAAGCAAATTGTATCGCTCAAAGAAGTATTGGCTTCTCAAAAATACCAAGATGCCAAGATGGATTTGCCGATTGCATTGGGTAAAACCATTTCGGATGAAGTATTCATAGCCGATTTGGCCAAGATGCCCCACTTGCTTATTGCAGGAGCCACAGGACAAGGTAAATCTGTTGGTATTAATACCATTATTATGAGTTTGTTGTATAAGAAACACCCTTCACAACTCAAGCTCATTTTGATTGACCCTAAAAAAGTAGAATTATCATTATACAATAAAATATCGGCGCATTATTTGGGCTATTTGCCCGAAGAAGAGGAGGCTATTGTAACGGATGTAACCAAAGTAGTGCAAACTTTGTACTCCTTGACGGTGGAGATGGACGAGCGGTATAATTTGCTCAAAAAAGCCTCGGTTAGAAATATCAACGAATACAATAAGAAGTTTGTAGCACGCAAGCTCAACCCAGAAAAAGGGCATCGTTTTATGCCGTTTATTGTCTTGATAATTGATGAGTTTGCCGATTTGATTATGACGGCAGGCAAGGAAGTAGAGTTGCCTATTGGTCGTTTGGCACAATTGGCGCGTGCCGTAGGTATTCACTTGATTATTGCTACCCAGCGTCCATCTGTAAACATTATCACAGGGATTATCAAAGCCAATTTCCCTGCTCGTTTGGCCTTTAAGGTAACGTCCAAAATTGACTCCAGAACCATTTTGGATGGTGGTGGTGCCGAACAATTGATTGGACGAGGGGATATGTTGCTTTCTTCGGGAGGGAACTTGATTAGAATTCAATGTGCTTTTGTAGATACGCCCGAAGTAGACCGTGTCATCGATCATATTGCTGGTCAGCCAGGCTATCCAACGCCGTTTTTGCTGCCTGCTTATGGTGAGGGAGGCGACACGGGAAAAGATAGTGAGCAAAAACTCAATCAAGTCTTGCATGAGTTGGACGAACATTTTGATGATGCCGCTCGTTTGGTGGTGATGAACCAACAGGGTTCTACATCTATGATTCAGCGCCGCCTCAAGCTGGGCTACAACAGGGCAGGTAGAATTATGGATCAATTGGAAAATACAGGCATTGTGGGACCCAATGAGGGGTCTAAAGCCAGACAAGTTTATATCCAAGATGAATTGGAATTAGAACAAATCTTGCAAGCACTGCATGAGCGTAAACGCAAGATTGCGTTTAAGTAATGTCTACTAGAAGAAATATTTGAATGGAAGACTTAAAAAGAGAACTACAAGAAGTAATGACCCTGTATCAAGAAGTTATGGATGAGGTCAAAACAGATGAAAATCTTGCAATAGTTTTTGAGCAAATACTGATAACTGTAAGTAGTAGAATACAACAGCTTCGCGAAGAAATAACCGCTATTGAAACGGCCTCTTGTTATTTACCCAAAGATTACCTCAATAAAAAAGAGATATTTGGCTTATCATCTGTTGACCCAGCAACAAACATACTTGATTTGCTGCTAGGGATGGTTAAATCCAAAATAAATGAATTGTCTACGGCCTTAGTAGACAATGGCCCCCAAATATCAAAAGAAGAACTCAAAATAATCATTAGAAGAAAGTTTTCTAACATTAAAAATGATATAGTAGATTCTATACAGGATGCTGCTGTGCATTATTACACAGGAAATGGTAGCACGGTAAAACTGGGAGCGCAGACTATTGACCGTATTAAGAAATCGGAGGATGTACAGAGATATTGTGCAAAAATAGAAGAAGGCTTTATGAGTAGTCCAGCTAGTGGTTCTAGTTTGCCCATAGACTTGCAAAGGGAAGATACGAATTTGACGTGTTATTTGGGATCGATGACAATGCGTTATGAAACTATTTGTGACGCTGATAGTTGTACGACCATTTACATAGTAGATAGTAATGGCTTTGTTGACCCCAATAAATGGAGTGATGCTTCCAATGATGACGGTGGTGGTTCAGATGATAAGCTGGAGGGAATACCATACAACCACGACTCCGTAACTTGGTCAGAAGATTTTCCCAACCCAGGCTATCCAGTCAAGGATGCGCGCCCCCTGCCAATCGAAAAATAAAATTCATTGAGAAAAATAGCTTTAGTAATTGTATTATTGGTTGGATTTATATTTTTGAATGATAGGGCAGCATTGTACAGTAAAGAAATAATACCTCGGTGGAGGACTTTTTTGCCGTATGATTTGGCAATTGATTATTATGCTACAAAATATCACCTGAGAGATAAGGAAAGAAATTACCCTATAATATGTTCAGGTAACCGTTTTCCTACAGGTGCTCCACTTCCCAATAAGGAACAAATTTATATAGAAACGGTCAGCGGTATTTATTGGACGAATGATAGAATTATTGTAGAAGTATTATCTAAAAAGGGGCAAAAATTCCTAGAAATAAAGGTTGGAACATACACAGCCAAAGATTTTTCTACAGAAAACTATGTAAAAGATTATACGTTTGTTTCTCAACAAGCATTGGACGAAATGACAGATAGTGTAGTTTTTGACAAGATACCGCTAGTTATATTTTTGTGGCCAATTATTGGGCTTTTCTACTTGATTGGTATTATTTATCTAATTTTTAGCAAAAAAATGACCAAATTGTTAGATAAATAAACAAAACATTATTGTATGTTTGCGGTACACTTTTTAACAAAAGTTTAGCAATCTAAACATACTTAAGTTTTTTGGTCGGAACTAAGTTGTTTGCCAAAAATGGTATATTTTTAATTAAAAAAATTAATCACAAAGCAATTGTTTTTGATTAATTGATTAAAAATAGCCATTTTTTTAATGGAAATTACAACTTCATACTTTTTTAGTTGTTAATGATATATATGCAAAACACGATTCTACATACTACACATCATGTGCATCATTGGTTGATTAATCTACCAAGTGACGCTGCTGTAGTTGTACATGGCACTGCTTCGCTGCTTTGACGAACCCGTTAAAAGACAGGAAGCAAATGCTTAAGAAAATACAAAAGGCTTATCACTTGGTGATAAGCCTTTTTTTTATTGCAACAATCAAAAATCTAATCAAAATAAAATTGAATCAAATGAAACAACCAATTTTGCGTATTGCCCTTCAAAAATCAGGTCGCCTCACGGAACAATCGTTGGCCTTGCTCAAAGATTGTGGCATTCAATTGCCTGTGGGTGGGCGCAAACTCGTAGCGCCTGCTAGTAATTTTCCAATGGAGGTGTACTTCTTGAGAAGCTCTGACATTCCTGCTTATGTAGCCGATGGGGTTGCCGATCTAGGGATTTTGGGGGAGAATGTATTGTTAGAAAAAGAAGTGACAGTAGAAACGGTATTGCCCTTGGGTTTTGCGCCGTGTCGGTTATCGTTGGCTATTCCCAAAGGAGAGGAATACACGGGCGTACATTACTGGGAAGGCAAAGAGATTGCTACCAGCTATCCAAATACCTTGCGTCGCTTTTTGGCCAAAAATGAAGTCAATGCCAAGATACAAATGATTAGTGGCTCAGTAGAAATTGCCCCTAGTATTGGTTTGGCCGATGGGGTATGTGACTTGGTAAGCTCAGGTTCTACTTTGTTGAGCAATGGCCTAAAGGAAGTGGCGGTGATTTTGGAATCAGAAGCCGTTTTGGTGGCTAATAAAAACCTAGCCGCTCCTCAAAAAGAGTTGTTGGAGCAGTTGATTTTTAGAATGCGTGCCAACCAAGCAGCAGCCAACAATAAGTACATTTTGCTCAATACGCCCAATGAAAAAATAGAAACCATTAGTGCTTTATTGCCTGGGATGAAAAGCCCTAGTATTATGCCTTTGGGAAACAGTGGATGGAGTTCGCTGCACTCTGTGGTACAAGAAACGGCCTTTTGGGAGCGCATAGACGCACTCAAAGCAGCAGGGGCAGAGGGGATATTGGTATTGCCCATTGAAAAAATGATTGTTTAGTAGTAAGCCATTTGGTTGTATATAAGAATTGACAAAAATGATAACGATTTATAATAATCCCAAGAATTGGACTCCTTTATTGGAACGTCCTACTTTAGATACCCAATCCTTAGAAGACAAGGTGCAGCAAATATTGGAACGCATCCAAAAGCAAGGCGATCAAGCCGTAAAAGAATACACCCAACAATTTGATGGCGTAGTACTAGAAAATTTTGAATTGACCGAGGCCGAACGCGTGGCTGCTATTGCCCAATTGGAGCCTCGACTCAAAGAAGCCATTGATATTGCTTATGCTAATATTCGGGAATTTCACAGCAGCCAACGAGAGGTTGTTAGGGCGGTAGAAACGACCCAAGGCATTACTTGTTGGCGCAAGAGTGTTGCCATAGAACGCGTGGGCTTGTATATTCCTGGTGGCACGGCACCGCTTTTCTCAACCGTATTGATGTTGGGCGTGCCTGCTCAATTGGCTGGTTGTTCTACCCAAATTCTATGTACCCCACCCAATAAGGAAGGCCATATTCACCCCGCTATTGTTTATGCCGCCTCTTTGGTAGGCTGTCGCCAAATTTTTAAGATTGGAGGCGTGCAAGCGATTGGTGCAATGGCTTATGGAACGGACACCGTGCCCAAAGTGTACAAAATTTTTGGCCCAGGCAACCAGTATGTCACTTGCGCCAAGCAATTGGTGAGCCAACAAGGAACGGCTATAGATATGCCTGCTGGCCCTTCGGAGCTATTGGTGTGGGCCGATGCGGCTGCCAATGCAACTTTTGTAGCCGCCGATTTATTATCACAAGCAGAACATGGCGCAGACAGCCAAGTGGTACTGGTAAGTGAGAGTGAAGCTGTATTGAAACAAGTACAACAAGCTCTGGCCGCACAATTGGTCACTTTGCCTAGAGCTGATATTGCCAAAGCAGCCCTTGCCCACAGTCGCGCTATTTGCTTAAACACAGAAGCAGAAATCTTGCAATTTATCAATGAATATGCCCCCGAACACTTAATTATCAATACACAAGAGGCCGAACGGCAAGCAGAGGAAATTATCAATGCAGGGTCTATTTTTATTGGTGCTTACACGCCCGAATCATTGGGCGATTACGCTTCGGGGACCAATCACACATTGCCTACCAATGGCTATGCACGCCAATATAGTGGGGTTTCTTTGGATGCTTTTGTTAAAAAAATAACTTTTCAGAAGGCGACGGCCGAAGGCTTAAAAAATATTGCTTGGGTCGTAGAAACCATGGCTGCTGCCGAATTATTGGTGGCGCACGAACGTGCGGTCAGTTTGCGCGTAGCTGCGCTAGATGCGTAGATTTCAATTTTATTTTTTGTCTGGTGTAGTTGCAATATTGGCGTATTGCAATACGCCAATACTTACAACTACCACAAAATCATGTCATCATTCATTACAGATTTACTTTGCCCCCACTTACTCAATTTGGCTCCTTACCAGTCTGCCCGTTCAGAATTCAAAGGGCAAGCCGATATTTTTCTCGATGCCAACGAAGCAGCAGATGGCCGCTACAATCGTTACCCCGATCCTTTACAACAAAAAGTAAAAGCCCGATTGGCGACGCTACATCAAGTTGATCCTGCCCAGATTTTTGTGGGGAACGGGAGTGATGAGGCCATAGATTTGCTGTTGCGCCTATTTTGTGAGGCAGGAAAAGATGCCATTATTACCTTGCCGCCTACGTATGGCATGTACAAGGTATCGGCAGCTATTAATAATATTCAACTAGTAGAAATTCCATTGTTGAAAGGGTTTCAGCCCAATGTAGAGGCCATCTTGGCTGCTCAAAACGCATCAACCAAATTGCTGTTTATTTGTAGTCCTAATAACCCAACGGGCAATTTGATGCAGCGCGGAGCCTTGCAGGCTTTATTAGAGCAATTTCAAGGATTGGTAATAGTGGATGAAGCCTATATTCAGTTTGCAGCAGCCGAAAGCACAACTACCTTATTGGAGCAATATCCCAATTTGGTGGTGTTGCAAACACTTTCCAAGGCTTGGGGCTTGGCTGGTTTGCGTTTGGGGATGGCCTTTGCCCAAGCTGAGTTGATTCAATGGCTTACGGCTATTAAGCCACCGTACAATGTGAATGTTGCTACACAAGAGTTGGCTTTGGAAGCCTTGCAACAAGTGGAAGTGGTGGAAAAGCGTGTGGCACAAACCATCCAAGAGCGGAAGGAATTAAAGAGTGCTTTGGCCGCCTTACCTTTTGTAGAGCATATTTATCCTTCAGATGCCAATTTCTTGTTGGTGCAAGTAAGGCAGCCCAATGAACTGTATGAGTATCTTATTGAACAAAAAATTGTGGTTAGAAATAGGAGTCGCGTCTTACAGTGCGAGGGTTGTTTGCGCTTTACAGTAGGCAGCCCAACGGAGAATCAACAATTATTAAAAGCATTAGAGGCGTATGCGATTCGCTTAACCTCTTCAACTTCTATCTAAATTATGGCAACAAAAGTATTATTTATCGACCGAGATGGGACGTTGGTCATCGAGCCGCCCATAGATTATCAATTGGATAGCTTAGAAAAACTGGAGTTTTATCCTAGAGTATTTCAGTATTTGGCTAAGATTGTTCAAGAATTGGATTATAAGCTCGTCATGGTAACCAATCAGGATGGGTTGGGTACAGATTCTTTTCCTGAGGAAACGTTTTGGCCCGCACACAATAAGATGTTGAAGGCATTTGAAAATGAAGGAATTGTGTTTGATGACATTCTTATAGATCGTTCTTTTCCAGAAGATAATGCGCCCACGCGCAAACCTAGAACGGGTTTATTGACCGAATATTTGGAAGGGGATTATGACTTAGCGAATTCTTATGTACTGGGCGATCGGTGGTCGGATATGGAACTGGCCGAAAATCTGGGAGCAAAGGGCATTTGGATACAGCCTGCCAATGAAGTGCAGCCTTTGGGCAATACGCGCGCTTGTGTCGCCTTGCAAACACCTGATTGGAAAACTATTTATGAATGGTTGCAAAGACCTGCTCGTACAGCGGTTTTGAATAGAACCACCAAGGAAACTGCTATTGAAGTAGCGTTGAATTTGGATGGGGATGCTCAAGCGGATATTAGCACAGGAATTCACTTTTTTGATCATATGTTGGAGCAATTGGTGCGCCATGCAGGGGTAGATTTGACCTTGAAGGTGCAGGGCGATTTGGAGGTAGACGAACACCATACGATTGAGGATACCGCCTTGGCGTTGGGGGCTGCTTTTAAGGAAGCCTTGGGGGATAAACGCGGTTTGGAGCGTTATGGTTTTTGCTTGCCTATGGACGATTGTCTGGCGCAAGTAGCCATTGATTTTGGGGGCCGTCCTTGGTTGGTTTGGGAAGCTGAATTCCAAAGAGAGATGATTGGTAAAATGCCTACGGAGATGTTTTTGCATTTTTTTAAATCCTTTACGGATGCCGCACAGTGCAATCTAAATGTACAAGCGAGTGGGCAAAATGAGCATCACAAAATTGAGTCTATTTTTAAGGCTTGGGCGCGTGCGATCAAGATGGCGTTGCGTAGAGATCCCAATTCTAAGCGTTTGCCTTCTACCAAAGGGGTATTGTAATTTTTTTATTATAATAAAAAATAAAAAATAAGATGAAAGCAGTCATCATTGATTATAAAGCGGGTAATACGCGTTCGTTGCAATTTGCCTTGAGTAGATTGGGCGTAGAAGCTGCATTGACCAAAGACTGGAAGGTGATACAGGCGGCTGACCGTGTATTTTTTCCAGGTGTAGGGGCAGCAGGATTTGCAATGGAACAATTGCGAGCAAGTGGCGTGGACAAATTGATTCCTACCTTGACACAACCTTTGTTGGGGATTTGTTTGGGAATGCAATTGTTGTGTAGGGCTTCGGAGGAAAACGATGCAGAGGGTTTAGGAATTTTTGACACGACTGTTCAAGCTATTCCACCTGCGCCCAATTTGAAGGTGCCACATATGGGCTGGAATCAATTGCAAGCAGAGAATAGTGTATTACTAAAGGGGTTGTCACCCGCTTCTTACTTCTATTTTGTACACAGTTATGCGGTTCCTGTAGTGGATGCTACTACCGCAGTCAGTACACATGGGCAGCCGTTTAGTGGGATATTGGAAAAAGATAACTTTTATGCTGTTCAGTTTCACCCCGAAAAATCGGGTGCTGTAGGCGCACAGTTATTGGCCAATTTCTTGGCATTGGATGCTTAATTTTCATTCTCAAAAATTATCACAAAGAACAATCATGTTAGAAATAATACCCGCTATAGACCTGATTAATGGTCAGTGTGTACGCCTAACACAAGGCGATTATCAACAAAAAAAAGTATACAATAGTGATCCTGTAGCCATGGCAAAAGAGTTTGAAGCCGCAGGGATTACCCGATTGCACTTGGTGGACTTGGATGGAGCCAAGGCCCGGAAAGTAATCAATTTGGAAGTGCTGAAAAAGATAGCCAAAGCAACCAATCTGATCATTGATTTTGGTGGAGGGGTACAATCGGAGGAAGATTTGCAAAAAGTATTGGATGCAGGTGCGACGCAAGTAACAGCAGGCAGTTTGGCGGTAAAACAGCCCGAAGTGGTGGCCGAGTGGTTAGAACGATATGGGGCAGAGCGCATTATTTTGGGCGCGGATGTACGCAATGGTCATATTGCCATTCATGGCTGGCAAGAGGAGAGTGAGCAAAAGATAGCGCAATTCTTAGAAGGTTATACCCAGAAAGGGGCACAATACTGTATTTGTACGGATGTATCTAAAGATGGTTTGCTACAAGGAACCGCCTTGGGCTTGTACCAACAGTTGCGTACCCAATTTCCTGATCTAAAATTAATTGCCAGTGGAGGCGTGAAGACCATAGAAGAGTTGGTTGCCTTACAAGAGATGGGCTGTTATGGTGTTATCATCGGAAAGGCTTTGTACGAAGGGTATATTTCTTTGGAGGCACTACAGGATTTTATTCTACAACAAACTTCTAAGTAGACGGTCAAAATAAATGTTAACTAAAAAAATGGAATATTTTTATTCAGATCAAGGCGAAAAACGGAGACTTAGCGGGCTAAGACGAGTATTTTCAACGATGAGCTGGAGAAAAATAACCGTTTTTTGTTGGTAGT
>JBGCDW010000118.1:0-31769 GCA_045105775.1 Aureispira sp. | reverse complement strand
GCGAAAAAAGCATCTTTTTCCCTCACTCATCGTTAAAAATTGATTCCATAGCACTGCTATGAACTAAATTTTTGCCTTGATTGATGAAAAAACCTTACTTTTTGTCTCTGTACAACTCCAGTCGTGATAATGTCTATTGTTGTGAAAATATAAAACAGGTATAAATTTTCATAAAGTATGCAGAATGGTTAGAAATAACTATCATTGAGCATCCCTAATTTTTTTAGAAATGAACTAAGTCTTGAAGTAAAAATAAACTGTTCTGGATGAACTGTCGATGAAAGGTGAGATAAAGTGTTTTTTTTCAATACATTTGGGGGAGTTTCTATGCTTGTAAATTACTAATGTATTAGCATTGGTCTTATTACATTGTTAATTAAATTACTGACAAATTTTATAAAATAATATTTTGAGAATTGTTTTACTACAGTCTTAATTTTACCTGCTGTTCGCTTCGCGAGTGCTTGTGAGCTGTGAATTTGGGCATTGCATTTTTGGGTGCAAAATAACCCAGGTCAGGTTATTGCGCGAGTACAATTGTTTAGTGTAGATTGTTGTACACGTATCAATCAATCTGAATGAGTTGATAGGGTGTCTAACTCATTTAGAAGGATTTAAAAAACTGTGCATATAATTATCTCCAAAGTCGCCTCAACTTTGGATAATGAATCTTAGTACGAATAATTAGCAATTGAACGAACAAGCTTCAATGTCTTTTGATATTGAATAAATTCTTTTTTATAAATATTAAAATTATAGTATGAAGCCATTTATTTCTATTGCCATTTGGATAATGGTAGGAAGCTTATTGCAAACAACTCAAGCTCAGGTACAGGGCAATGCTACCCGTTTTCAACAGGTTCAAAAATCTGATTATCAAGGTGGTTATGACAAGCGTAAAAGAAAAATAGAGGATCAAGCTTATGAAAGCTATTTGACAGATGAGATGACCGTGACCAATAATGGAACAAAGGTGTCTAGCAATGTGTTGGGGCCAGCCCAACTATTGAACAATAAAACATTGGAATTAACGGTTCGCGTATTGAGTAATAAGGCAGCAGATCGATATGTAGCTATTTTTAATCTCACGCAAATTGCCAGTACTGCAGGGGAGACCAACAAACTCATGAAAGAACGCGTGGATGGGTTTAAATTAGGACTTGAAGGTATGGGAATTGCCTCTGAAAATATCTATATAGATGTCGTAACATTTATTCCTTTGTATGAATATGAGAAGGATAAGAAGATTTTTTCTAATCGAAATAACGAAGTTCCCAAAGGCTATGAATTGCAGCAAAACATACATATTGCTTATACACAAGCCGATCAGTTGCGCTCTATTATGACCAAAGCAGCAGAATATGAAGTTTTTGATTTAATTACCGTAGAATATCAGGTCAAAGACCATGAAGGAGTATACAGTACTATGCGTGAGCGTGCTATGAAAAACATTGCTCAACAACTGAACGGTTATGAAGAACAACTGGCCATAGACTTGACCAACGCTGATCGTTCGTTGGCAGAATCCAAATATGTGGTGTATCCATCGAGCCGTTATTCTAGTTACCAAGCGTTTGCCAATGTATCTATGGGAAATATCAATGAGCGTAGCAAAACGCAAGATATGTATAAACCTACCACTTATTATTACGATCAATTACGGGCAGAAAGTTTTGATATTGTCATAGAACCAGAACTTCTAGAACCTGCTGTACAGTTTGTCTATGAATTGCGGATGCGTTTGATTTTGGATAGCCAACAAATACCTAAGAACAATTATTTTTGGCTCACTCCTGAAGGAGAGAAAGTATATATTCAACCCAATGCTAAGAATTGATTTTTACAAGATAACTGTTTCAACAAATCTTATCATTCATAGGGGCCAAAATGTATAAATGAAAATAGAAAAACATTTGATTTGGAATATTCTTATACACTACTGTGTTTGTTATTGGTGCTGAAATGATAAAATATGGTCATTTGCTACGTTGAAAACTTTAACATACTCTAATTATGAGTTCATCCCATTGTATAGCTGTACCCACAATACTCAAAGCAGTCATCAGCTATTCTAAAACGTGTTTGAATCCCCAATTAATTATAAGATATGTCCAATAGTAAAAATAAAATTAGAATGCTTTTTTATTCTACGGATGTTGCCAATCGCAGTTTAGCCTTTGAATTGGCCAAAGGCATGGAATGTTATGAGGAAATGCTACAGGAATTCTATACAGCTTTGCAGGAATTACCAACTTTTGAGTCTGAAAAAAGTAATTGGTTGTTGCTTATGGAAGAGGTTTACAAAGAGCAAGATCTGGACTGGCCAACGGAAACATTGGTTTTGCAACAACTTCATATTGAAGGGTTTTGTTCCGTATACTTTCAGGAAAAAATGGCACTAACAGGAGATAAAGATAATGAACAAGCACCCAAATTATCTACCTTTCCCAAGGTGTTGCTGAATTGTACGTTTATGACACAATTGGATTTATCTTGGAATGATTTGGAAGTATTGCCACCAGAAATAGAGCAATTGACCAATTTGGTCAGCTTAGATTTGAGTTGTAATTATAAATTGAGAAATCTACCTTCTAATTTGGCCAATCTACCCTATTTGGAAGAGCTAATTTTATATGGAATTGAAGATATTTTGGAGGCAACCCAATACACAGAAGAAGATCCTAGAAGAGAAGCGTACAGTTATCTATTGCCTGATTTTTTTCGCAAAATGAAGCAACTGAAAAAATTGGACTTAGGGGAGGTGTATATTAGGGAGTTTCCCAATTGGATTGGAGAGTTGAAGAACCTAGAGTCACTGTTACTATTTGCTCGACCAGAACAGCGTCCTGTATTGGAATTGACCAATAATTTTATACAAATTATTAAGCTAATCTTTGTATACCTCCATAATTATGTTGTCCTTGTTCCAGAGCCTATTGATAAGAATCAGGCATTGAACTGCTTGGCACTAGAATCAACGGCTCAATTTTCTAGTACTATTAACCAATTAAAGAAGGTGCTTTATTTAGATTTAAGGTATTGTTCTGTAGTTATCAAATGGAATGTGTGGAAGCTCTATGGTGGTTTGTTGAATTGGAGTACCAACCATTTCTTAGAATCATTATCAAAGGTTCAGATTGTGGGTAGGACCTGGCTCAAGGAAATATTTGTACTCAAAGAACATGCATTTAAGCGGATCAAATCCTATAGTGTTATCGAATCAGAAAGAAAAAAATTGACAGAAGCCTTTAGGAATTGTAGCATTGCATTTGGAAAACGATAAGGTGTTTTTGGGGAAAAATGAATGCATTGGTTTTGCAAAACCAAGATATTCCTCAAAATAACTCTTTTTGCAGCATGTTTTTTTTCTTAAAATACTATTTTTGCAATCTTACCGTAGCTTAGTCATCATACATGATACTAAGCTACTTTGATGTTAAGACTATTATCTATCTAATTATAATAACAAAATGGCCGAGCAAGCAACCTCTGTGACTTTTAGTGAAATTGTTTCTTATTGTAAGAAAAATGCCTATATCTACCAATCTAGTGACATTTATGGTGGACTTAGTGCTGTTTATGATTATGGCCCATATGGTGTGCTTCTAAAAAATAATCTCAAGCAGTATTGGTGGCGTTCTATGGTACAAATGCATGAAGAGATTGTGGGCGTAGATGCCGCTATCTTTATGGAGCCTACTGTATGGAAAGCTTCTGGACATGTGGATGCTTTTAGTGACCCATTGATTGACAACAAAGATTCTAAAAAACGCTACCGTGCCGATACTCTTATCGAGGATTATATTGAAGCCAAAATTGTTAAGAAAATCAACAAAGATATTGATAAGGCCAAAAAACGCTTTGGAGATAGTTTTGATGAGGTACAATTTAGAGCAACGGACAAACGCACACTAGAGCGTCAAGCAAAAGCAGATGCCATTCTTAATAGAATGAATGCTGCCCTAAACGCTGAAAACCTTGCAGATGTAAAGGCTCTTATTGAGGAGTTGGGAATCACTTGTCCCGAATCAGGTTCAAAAAACTGGACAGATGTGCGTGATTTTAATCTCATGTTCTCTACTCAAGGAGGAGGTGCTACCAGTGACGATAAATTGTACTTGCGCCCAGAAACTGCCCAAGGTATCTTTGTCAATTTCTTAAATGTTCTGAATACTTCTCGTCAAAAAGTACCCTTTGGTATTGCACAAATTGGCAAGGCATTTAGAAATGAAATTGTAGCTCGTCAGTTCATTTTTAGAATGAGGGAGTTTGAGCAAATGGAAATGCAATTCTTTGTACGTCCTGGTACTCAAAAAGAGTTTTATGAGCTGTGGAAAGAAAAGCGCATGAAATGGCACCAAGTACTCGGCACTCAAGTGAACAAACTGCGTTTTCACGATCACGAAAAATTAGCGCACTATGCTGATGCTGCTACAGATATTGAATTTGAATTCCCATTTGGATTTAAGGAATTGGAAGGGATTCACTCGCGTACCGATTTTGACCTAAAAGCACACGAAGAGCATTCGGGCAAAAAACTAACCTATTACGATCCAGAACTCAAGGAAAGTTATGTCCCTTATGTGGTAGAAACCTCTGTTGGATGTGATCGTTTGTTCTTGTCGGTATTGAGCAATTGCTATGCCGTAGAACAAGTGCCTGATGCCAAAGGCGATTTAAAAGAGCGTGTAGTACTGCGTTTTCATCCTGCTATTGCCCCTATCAAATGTGCGGTATTGCCATTGGTTAAGAAAGAAAAAGAATTGACAGACAAAGCTAGAGCAATTTTTGATCAATTGAAGTATTCTTTTGATTGTCAATATGATGAAAAAGACTCTGTAGGCAAACGCTACCGTCGCCAAGATGAACTAGGAACCCCTTACTGTATTACCATTGATGGGCAAACATTAGAAGACGGAACGGTAACTGTACGTGAGCGCGATACTATGAAGCAAGAGCGTATTGCTGTAGAGGATTTGGAGCGTATGATTAGCCAACAAGTAGACTTGCGTTATTTGTTGCAACAACTTTAGAAACAGTACAATAATTGTTTAAACCATATTGGAAAAATGTGCTGCTCAACAAAAGCAAATCTTAAAAGTTTGTTTTGTAGCATTTTGTAACCAATAATCCGTTTTAAATGTTATTTTTGTAGTTGCTTCTTGCTTAATGGGTTACTTTATGTTATCTTTTACTATTAAGAACCTATCTAAGTACCATCATAATTTATAAATAGAACCATGAAAATACAATTCTTAATCTTTTATGTTTTTGCTTTTTCACTACTGTTGAGTTGTGGCTCCACCAAAGGAACAACCAAAACAGATGACAGTACAGTAGCGAGCAATAATACCAAAGCACCAGATGACGATTACGATGGTGTGCCCAATGATGTAGATCAATGTCCCTATATTTTTGGAACAGCACGCACTTTTGGCTGCCCTGACGCTGATTCAGATGGTATCCAAGATGCCGAAGATCGTTGTCCTGATGATAAGGGATATGCGAATTTAATGGGCTGTTTGGATCGAGATTATGATGGAATTATTGATCCAGAAGATGAATGTCCTGATGCTTATGGAGAGCGCGAAACGGGTTGTCCTGATATTGATCCCTCCGATTTGGATGGTGATGGTGTGAAGAACGAGGATGATGCTTGCCCCGAACTAAGAGGCTTGTTTACTGCCAATGGTTGTCCTGACAAGGACGGAGATAGCATCAAAGACGAACTAGATGCTTGTCCCGAATTGTTTGGTGTGGCAGAGTATGATGGTTGTCCACTTGCTATTGGAGATATGATGGAATTGGCGCGTTTGTACGGGCACCCTGCTAAGGCCAATGGTTTGGCAGAGCGTGGTTATTACAAGAGTTATGATGGTAAATTATACGATAGAAACGATAAACTCATAACGGTAGTAGCAGGCGATATTGTAGATGCTAATGGAACTTTTATTTCTAATACCCAAACGTATATGTTTGATAGAGATGGCTATATCAGAACAATTGATGACTTGCTCGTGCGAGTGGATGATGAAGGCTATGCGTTTACCAGTGAAGGTCTAATCAGTAAGAAAAAGGTAAATGGTGGTGCTACTGGTGGCGGAATTAAATTTGGGAATGGAAATCTTCCTGACCAACGTGGCGGCGGAGGCAATATTACGATTGACAATAGCCGATACAACTATGGTAGCAATGGTAGCAATGGTAGCAATGGTGGAAATGGAAGCAGTGGAGGCAATCCCAACAATAGCAATATTTATGATAATCCAATCAATGAAGTGCCTCTTACACCAGTAGAAGCCGCTAATTGTAATCGCATTAATTTGCAAACCTTAACAGCCGCTATTTATTTTGATTATGATGCGTCGAAAGCCGATCAGTCTTCTTTGCGCCAGCTCAATCGTGTTGTAGATGCGATGCAAAAATGTGTACGCTTAGAATTACAAGTAGGAGGCCACGCTGATAGTGATGGTAGTACTGCTTACAATAGAAAATTATCTGAGCGTCGTGCCAAAGCTGTACTCAAATATTTGACGGGCAAAGGTATTAGCGACCAGCGTCTCAAGTACAATGCTTATGGGGAGAAATATCCAATGAGCGATAACAACACCGAAGCAGGAAAACAACGCAATCGTCGTGCAGAAATTAAAGTAACACGTTAGGGTTTTACTAAAAAAAAAGAAAAGATGTTGATCAAAAACAAACGGTCAACATCTTTTTTTTGCCCTTTAGATAGTAAGTAATACCCAGAAAGCACTAAAAACAGTTATAAGAGTACTTCTTTAGGATTTATTACTACTTATTTTAAACAACTTCTTGTAAGTTTGTAAACTTATCTCCTTTGCTGCTTATTCTATTATTATAATAAATAATTAGTTAAATTATCTGCTTGGCGATGTATGATATAATCCCTGCTTTTCTGACGGCCTTTTTGATTACCTATTTTGCAATTCCCTCTATTATAAAAATAGCAGAGGTCAAAAATTTGGTAGATGAGCCAGGAGAACGCCGTTCTCACTCTAAGAGCATACCCACTTTGGGAGGGTTAGGAATTTTTGCTGGATTGATTTTCTCTACAACATTTTGGGTGCCTTTTCACAACCAACCTTCGCATTTACAATACATCCTTTGCGCCTTCATTGTCATTTTTTTGATTGGAGCCAAAGATGATATTATTCCATTAACGCCCTCCAAGAAATTTGCGGGACAGCTATTTGCTGCTTTTTTACTGGTCTATTTTGCCAAGATTCAATTAACCAGTCTGTATGGAATTTTTGGTATTTATAATATCCCCGATCTCTTGGGCATACCATTGACTATTTTTACGATGGTAGTAATTATCAACGCCTTCAATCTAATTGATGGAATCAATGCCTTGTCGGGGACAATAGGCTGTATTATTTGTGGTACTTTTGGTTATTGGTTTTATAGAGTAGGGCGGCCCGATTTGGCGATTTTGTCAGGCGCATTAGCAGGCTCATTGGTGGCTTTTTTGCGTTATAATTTGGCAGGCGAAATTTTTATGGGAGATACAGGCTCTTTACTTATTGGGCTCACCGCCTCTATTTTGGCTGTTTCTTTTATTCAAGACAATGCTATTTATCGCCATGCAGATAGTGTTCAATCTGTGCCCGCAGTAGCTATTGGTATTTTGATTATTCCGTTATTTGATACCTTGCGTGTATTCACCTTGCGCGTACTCAAAGGGCATTCTCCCTTTCATCCCGATCGCACCCATATTCATCATTTATTATTAGATTTAGGATATACACATTTGCAGGCCACAGGTATACTGGGAACCGTGAATTTAATTTTTATAGTTGTGGTATTTACCTTTCAAAACATAGGCACCTTACCTTTGCTAGGAGTAGTAACATTGCTTGGTATTTTATTAACAGGGATGGTAGAGTGGGGCTTGCATCGCAAAAAAACACATCAAGATCATGCTTAATTGGTTGGCTGTATTTCTGGGAGGAGGGGTAGGAAGCCTCTGTCGTTATGGCATAAGTCAATATATAGATAGCAGCTCTTTTCCTTGGGCAACCTTGATGGCCAATAGTTTGGCTTGTTTGGTCTTGGGTCTAGTGACAGGATACAGCAGCCGTTTGGGCTGGGCAGCTCCTTGGAAATTACTGGCTGCGACAGGATTTTGTGGTGGTTTCAGTACTTTTAGCACTTTTTCAAAAGAGGCACTAGATTTGGTAGAGCAGGGAATTCCTTGGTACACTATTGGCTATGTAATACTCAGTTTGTTGGTGGGCCTAGTTGCCTTGTATATAGGGCTTTTTTTGAGCAATAACACTCAATTATAAGTCATTGGTACTAAAAGCAAAAAGCCCAAAGAATCTTTTGTTATTCAGTGCTAAAGCCTATCTTTGCCCACCTCCACTAAGGTTGAATAACCATCCAAAAAATGCTTTATCATTCTCATAAGAAAGACCATTAATTGTATGAAAGAAGATTGGGATTTAGTCATAAAACCACACCGAGGACTATTAGAGGTAGATTTAAAAGAATTGTGGGACTATCGCGATTTACTACTCATGTTTGTTAAGCGAGACATTGTAACGGTCTATAAACAGACCGTTCTAGGGCCTTTGTGGTTTGTTGTACAGCCTATATTGACCATGTTTATGTTCTTGGTCGTTTTTGGAACCATTGCCAAGATTGATGTAGGCACTGTGCCACCATCCTTGTTTTATTTGGCTGGAATCATCATTTGGACGTATTTTTCAGACTGTTTTATGCAGACCTCTGATACCTTTACACGCAATGCCGATATTTTTGGCAAAGTCTATTTTCCAAGACTCATCATGCCCTTATCCAAAGTAGTCTCAGGCTTGGTCAAATTTGGTATTCAAATGGCCTTATTTTTAGGTGTTTATACTTTTTATTTGGTCCAAGGAAGCACAGTTAGCTTTACTTGGAGCCTCATTTGGCTCTTGCCTATTCTCATTGTTTTAATGGCAGGCTTAGGACTGGGCTTTGGCCTTATTTTTAGTGCATTAACAACCAAGTATCGCGATTTGAAATTCTTACTACAGTTTGGTGTCCAACTACTCATGTATGCAACGCCTGTTATTTATCCTGTAGACGGATTGCCAGAAGGAACACTACGCAATTTAATGTTCTACAATCCACTAGCACATATTGTAGAAGCGTTCAAACAAATTTTCTTGGGAGAGGGACATTTGACAACAACAGGGTTATTGTATGCCAGTGGTTTTACGGTAGTGGTTGTCTTGATGGGCGTACTCATCTTTAATAAAACAGAACGAAGCTTTGTAGATACGGTCTAAAATAAACGCAACGGGAGTATCTAACTATTGTTTTAAATAAAAATTATTAAAATAAAAATATATGTCTGTTACGGCATTAAGTATTGAAAAACTATCCAAACAGTATCGTCTGGGTGAGATTGGGACGGGAACCTTATCCCACGACCTTAATCGACTTTGGGCAAAAATCCGAGGCAAAGAAGATCCCTACAGCTTGGTAGGGCAAGTTAATGATCGCTCACAGGACAAAGGTGACTCGGAGTATGTCTGGGCACTCAAGGATATTGACTTTCAAGTCAAAAAAGGCGAAGTACTGGGCATAATTGGCAAGAATGGGGCAGGTAAGTCTACCTTATTAAAGCTAATTTCACGTGTAACGGCTCCGACACAAGGTTATATTAAGGCCAAAGGTCGTATTGCCTCTTTATTGGAAGTAGGTACAGGAATGCACCCAGAGATGACAGCCCGAGAAAACATCTATTTAAATGGAGCAATTTTAGGAATGCGCCGTGCCGAAATCACGCGCAAGTTTGATGAAATTGTAGATTTTGCAGGTTGTGCCTTGTATATAGATACACCTGTCAAGCGTTATTCTTCTGGGATGAGGGTGCGTCTGGGATTTGCTGTAGCCGCTTTTTTGGAGCCAGAAATTCTAATTGTAGACGAAGTATTGGCTGTTGGAGATGCAGAATTTCAAAAAAAGGCGATAGGCAAAATGAAGGAAGTAAGCCGTGGAGGCGGTCGAACAGTTTTGTTTGTGAGTCATAATATGGGTTCTATCCGAACCCTTTGCACGCGCGCTATTGTCTTGCAAAATGGACAGCAAATTTATGATGGTACCCCTGATGATGCGATTAATTTTTATCTCAATAGTCAGAAGGTTGATGCCAGCCAAGATTTAGCAAATCGTACAGACCGTTTGGGCAATGGCCGATTGAAATTTACGAAGGTAGAAATGTACAGAGCAGATGGAAGTGCCGCACAAGAATTAGTTTCTGCCGATCCTGTGCGCTTTGTATTTCACTATACCAGTGATGGGACCGTACAGCCAGAGCGTTTCCTGTTGGGAGTGAGTGTTTGGGATAAGGACGAAAATCGCATTTTAGGCTTTGTGAGTGATGAAATGGGAACCAACTTTCATGAATTGGGCAAAACAGGAAAGTTTACGCTTGATTTACCACAGTTGGCACTTAGAGGCGGCAATTATGAATTGAAACTAGTGGCTTCTGAAGGGGGAACACAGCCAGAGCACATGCTAGACAATATTGCTAGTGTCTTTCCTGTGACGATTCTTCCAGGTGATTTTTGGCAAGTAGGGCGTTCCAATAGAAGTAATAATATGGTTTTATTAGATGGTACAATAATACATGATTAAATCTATCCTAACAAAAGCAGGCAATCAAGCACATTATTATAAGTATTTGCGTCCAGCAAAGCTCGATACTACTTTCATAGTCAGTACAGGCAGGACAGGCACGAATTTTTTTGAATCTTTTTTTGAAAGAATTGATGCACATACATTGTCTGTACACGAACCACAGCCCGATTTGTTCGATTTAGGAATCGAAAAGCATCGGAATAAGAAAAACACTAAAATTATAGCTGAGACTCTTCGCGCAGCAAGAGAACCTTTTTTACGGTCTTATTGTCATGCTCGCACCAAGCGCTACGTAGAAAGTAACCCTTTTCTTTCTTTATTACTACCAGAGGCACAACAAATATTCCCAAAAGCACGCTTTGTTATTATTACGCGTCAGGCTGCTTCTTATATGAAGTCTGCTCTGAATAAATCACCCTTAGATGATGGTTCGTTCTACGCTTATGATGATAATGATAGGCGCAAGCGAATTGCAGCAACAGATTTTGAGGGTGATCCATACCAAGATGCTTGGTCTACTTTTAGTCGCCAAGAAAGGATTGCTTGGTATTGGAATAAGTGTAATACTATTTTAATGGATTTTGTAGAAGCTAATCCAACAAAAACTTTACACCTCCAATTTGAAGCTTTATTTTCTAAAGATGCCATTATACGCCAACAAACGATAGAACGCTTACTAGCTTTTATGAGTATAGAGTTAACTAATGAGCAGTTGCAAGAGCGTTTGAAATTGATGACTGTTAAAAAAAATCAAACAAAAAAGATGATATTTGATGGAGTGGAAACTTGGACAAAGGAGGAGCAAAATAAATTTTATGAATTAACAGAAAAAGCATTAAAAAAAATCAATCAACTATGAGTATTCAAAAAATCTTAGTTACTGGCGGAGCTGGTTATATTGGCAGTGTATTAGTTAGAATTCTTTTAAGAAAGGGGTATCATGTGCGTGTAATTGATAATTTGATATTTGGTGGTGAGTCCCTTATCGAATTGTTTAATTACCCTGAGTTTGAGTTTCAAAAAGGAGATATTCGCAATCCAAAAGATATAGAAAAAGCGTTGGATGGCATTGATGGAGTCGTGAACTTGGCAGCTATTGTTGGAGACCCTGCTTGTGCAAAATCTCCCGAAGTTGCTAAAGCAACTAATTATGAGGCCACGAAAGCACTATACGAAGCAGCTAATAGAAAAGGAGTAAAACGATTTGTATTTGCTTCTACCTGTAGTAACTATGGCAAAATGGAGGGTGATAACTTTGTCGTAGAAACGTCTAAGTTAGCTCCTGTCTCTTTGTATGCAGAAACAAAAGTTGCTTCTGAAGAATTTTTATTAAATCAACCTAAAGAGAATATTTGTAAGCCTACCTCTTTAAGATTTTCTACGGTTTATGGTTTATCAGGAAGATCTAGATTTGATTTGACAGTGAATGAATTTACCAAAGAACTGGCTCTGGATAGGGAACTAGTGATTTTTGGAGAGCAGTTCTGGAGACCTTACTGCCATGTGTATGATTTGGCATGTTCTGTTGTTTTGGTATTAGAATCAACTGTTGAAAAAGTAGCTTATGAGGTTTTTAATGTTGGTGATACTACAGAAAATTATACCAAGAAGATGATTGTAGATGAGATTATTAAGCAAATTCCAGAGGCTAAAATAAAATATGTCCAAAAAAATGAAGACCCAAGAGATTATAGGGTAAACTTTGATAAAATTAAGAATCAATTAGGATTTGAAGTTTCTATAAAAGTACCTCAGGGTATAGCACAAATCAAACAAGTTGTTCAAGAAGGTTTCTTTATTGATGTAGATGCCTCCAAATACAGAAATTCATGATTAGTTTTTTTAAACAGAAACTAAAAAGGTTTATTGTTTCTACTGTTAAGGATCAAATTATATTACAAGAACTAGCTAATAGAGAAGCTTTTTTTAGACAAAAATATAATCTAGCAGATACTTTTTCTTTTGGACAAATTGAAAATATTGTACTTGCTGGAGATCATATTTCTATAGGAGAAAACAGTTATCTAAACTCAGGGATCATTCAATCAGGCAAGAATTCTTCTGTCAGAATAGGCGCATGGTGTGCTATGGCCTACAATGTGATGATATTAGCAGTAACCCATGATGTGAATGAACCTACAGGTTCGATAGAAAGCCGTAAGGCTATTGAAAAAATATTGTAATTGGAGACCATTGTTGGATAGGAGCAAATGTATATACTCGAGAAGGGATAACCATAGGAAATCATGTTATTATTTGCGCAAATAGTGTTGTGACTAAAGATATACTTGATGGTGCTATTTTAGGAGGAGTCCCAGCCAAAACAATAAAATTAAAATAATATGAAGTGCGTTGTTGATTTTATTAGAACACAATTTCAAGAGGATAAAAATTTCATCCCCTTACATGCCCCTGTTTTTATAGGCAATGAAAAAGCCTATTTGGAGGAATGTATTGACTCTACCTTTGTTTCTTCTGTAGGGAAATTTGTAGATCGATTTGAAGAAACCATGTGTGCGTATACTGGTGCAGCACATACTACTGCTGTAGTAAATGGAACGAGTGGATTGCACATTGCTTTGCACGTACTGGAAGTAGGGCCGCAAGATTTGGTCATCACACAGCCACTCACCTTTGTCGCTACCTGTAATGCCATTGCTTACACAGGTGCCTCGCCTGTATTTGTAGATATAGATGCAGATACGATGGGTTTGTCGCCAACCGCTTTGGCTACTTTCTTGCAGCAAGAATGTGAACTGCTCGCTGGACGCTGCATTCATCGGGCTACGAACCGAGCTATCAAAGCTTGTGTGCCGATGCACACCTTTGGTTTTCCTTGTAGAATCGAGGAAATTGTAGCGGTTTGTCAGCAATGGAATATTGCCGTGGTAGAAGATGCCGCCGAATCATTGGGGAGTTATGTAGGCAAACAACATACTGGTACTTTTGGTACTTTGGGGGTATTTAGTTTTAATGGCAACAAAATTGCAACAGCAGGTGGTGGTGGTGCGGTGGTTACACAAGATGTCGAATTAGGAAAACGGATCAAACACCTTACTACTACGGCCAAGCAGCCTCATAAATGGGCTTATCGCCACGAAGAAATAGGATTTAATTACCGAATGCCCAATATTAATGCCGCTTTAGCCGTTGCTCAATTGGAGACGTTGCCGCAGTTTTTGCAAAACAAGCGACAATTAGCTACCAGCTACCGTGATTTTTTTGCACAACAACAACCAGACTTTGTTTGGGAGCGCGAGGGAACCACTGCCAATTTTTGGCTCAATACCATTTTGCTAAACGATGCCGAAGAGAAAGAAGCGTTTTTGGAAGCAACCAATAGCCAAGGGGTTATGACACGCCCTATTTGGGATTTGATGAATAGTTTGCCACAGTATCACGATAGTATTAGAGGCGATCTTACACAAGCAACCGCATACGCTGCACGTGTAGTGAATATTCCGAGTAGTGTACGACCATAATCCAATAGTTGCTTTTGAGCATGACCATTCTTTATTACAAACAGCTTATAAAATACCCACATTATGTATGATTTAAGCCAAATTGAACACTTAGTGATCGACCATCAAGCCAGCTTGATAGAGGCTATGAGGCAGATGGACGAGAACGATTGTAAATCCTTGTTGGTAACTAAAGAAGGCGTTTATTATAGTTTGATTAGTATTGGCGACATTCAACGCCGAATTTTGTCCAAGGGGAGTTTGGATTATGAAGTTGGAGCCGTATTGCGGCCTCAAATTACAGTGGGTAAGACAACCGATACCACAACGAGTATTCGTGATTTGATGGAAGAAAAGCGCATTGAATTATTACCCATTTTAGATCAAGACGGAAAACTAAATGATGTCATTTTTTGGAGAGAGCGTTATGAACGCCGCCAGCGCAAGGATAAGTTGCTAGGCAATATTCCTGTAGTAATTATGGCAGGCGGCAAAGGAACGCGCTTAAAACCCATCACAGATGTTATTCCCAAACCACTTGTTCCATTGGGAGGCAAGCCAATGGTAGAGACCATTATTGATTCTTTTTGTGAGGAAGGCGCTTGTGATTTTTATTTGTCTGTGAATTACAAAGCCGATTTTATTAAGTTTCACTTTGATTCTATTCCTGATAAAAACTACCAAGTACATTATTTTAAAGAACCACAACCTCTAGGAACAGCAGGAAGCTTGCGTTTGCTCAAGGACATTATCAAAAGCACCTTCTTTGTTTCTAATTGTGATATTATTATAGATCAAGATTATAGAGATATTCTACAGTATCACAAAGATAATAACAATGACTTGACGGCTGTAGCCACCATCAAAGAGTACAATATTCCTTATGGAACTATGGAAATTTCTGAAAAAGGATTGTTGACTAAATTGACCGAAAAACCTAACTTGACTTATTATGTCAATGCAGGGGTATATATTTTGGAGCCGCATTTGTTGGATGAAATTCCAGAGGAGGAGGGCTTGTTTCACATCACGCACTTGATGGAACAAATTATGGCTAGAGCAGGCAAGGTGGGTGTGTTTCCAGTGAGTGAGGGGGCTTGGATGGATATAGGCAACTGGAAGGAGTACGATAAATCCCAAAGCAGTTTTAAGCAAAGATTTGGATGAAAATACTACTGACAGGACATACCAGCTTTGTACTGATGAAGCAGTTTTATCCCCTATTGCAGACCGCCATGCCAGAGGCTAGTATAGCGTTGTATGGACTCAACAAACCGGGGAGTGCCCTCACAGAAGAAGATCGCGCTCATTTTGGACAGTTGATAGAACGACCAGTAGTTGATCCTGCTAAAGTCAAAAAAGCAATTCTTTCTGGGCGTTGGTTGGCATTCAAAGAGCGTCCTAAGCCTTGGGGAGCTTTTGTCAAAAAACTATTGCGGTTGCAAATTCGCTCGGCGTATCAAGTGCTGTATCAATGGGTAGAACAGTATTATAAAGACTGTGCGCTTCAAGCAATTTTTGCCCCTTTTGATATTGTTAATATCCATTATTGCGCGCCAGGATTTTTGCAGCAGTTGGATTACGTGCAACCTCATCAGAAAGTAATGTTATCTTTTTGGGGGTCTGATTTATTTCAAGAAACAGGTCGAAAAGCCTATGACCAACAGCTCACGGCACTAGAACGAGCCGATGCGATCACCCTGCATACGCCAGAAATGGAACAAATTTTTCTTTCCAAGTTTGGTCGCGCCTTCAAGCCCAAGATACATCAAGTGATTTTTGGTTGTCACCAAGAGCGTTTTGATACAATTGAACGACTAAAACAGGACAAAGAAAAGATAAAAGTTTTTCAACAAAAGTACAATATTCCTAAGGATAAGACCATTGTACAAATTGGATACAGTGGAGGGGTTGGACATCAGCATGTAACCGTAATTGAAGCGTTGACAGCACAAGTACCACACCTAAAAGACGAACTATTTTTATTGGTACCTACTACCTATAATAACCAAGATAGCAATTACTTCAATTTGCTAAAGACTACCCTAGAAAATAGTATCTTTGCTCATGCTCATCTGACCAAATATCTAACGGATGAAGAAGTATTGTTGTTACCAGTGGTAACAGATGTGCATTTGAATATCAGAGATGCAGATGCCTTGAACAATGCCATGACAGAAGCAATTTATGCAGGTTGTTGGGTTATTGTTGGAGCATGGTTGCCGTATGGTATCTTAAGAAGAGCAGGATTAAAATACAGCGAAGTTGCCCAATTATCAGAAATACCTCCTTTATTGGCCAATCCCAATACAGCACCCAGTGCAGCAGCACGCGCCCAAAATGCTACCATAGCACGAGAGCGAATGGTTATGCATAGATGTATTGCTGACTGGGTAGCGGTGTACAAACATTTATATTAAACACTATGAACACTTTACGTTTTGGTATTGTAGGCTGCGGCCGCATTGCCCAACGCCACGCTAAACACATTAAGAATACCCAAGGAATAGAATTAACGGCCGTTTGTGATATTGTACCAGAACGTGCTGAAGAATTGGGAAATGCTTATCAAGCACAAGCTTTTGATAGTATAGAAGCACTATTAGCGAATGGCACGGTAGATATTGTATCTATCTGTAGCCCCAATGGCTGGCACGCCAGCCACAGTATTGCTGCCCTCAACGCAGGCAAACATGTGCTGTGTGAGAAGCCTATGGCTATTTCAGTTTACGATTGTGGCGAGATGATTAAAGCGGCAGAAAAGGCCAATAAACGTCTGTTTGTTATCAAACAAAACCGATACAATCCGCCTGTAGAAGCCATCAAAAAGGCCATAGATCAAGGGCATTTGGGTAAGATCAACAGTGTACAATTGTCTTGTTTTTGGAATAGAAACGAAGATTATTATAAGAACAGCTGGAAGGGAAGCCGCAAATTGGACGGCGGAACTTTGTACACCCAATTCAGTCATTTTGTAGACCTGTTGTATTATTTGGTGGGCGATGTAAAAGAGGCCAAGGCTTTTGGGGATAATTTTTGCCATCAAGGAATTACGGAGTTTGAAGATACAGGCGTTGTTATTTTACGTTTTCACAACAATGCATTGGGAACCATCAATTATACGGTGAATAGTTATGGGGGCAATATGGAAGGTTCTTTGACCTTGTTTGGAGATAAAGGAACCGTCAAAATTGGTGGACAATATCTCAACGAGTTAGAATATCAAAATATAGAAGGGCTCAAAATTGAGAATTTACCCGAAGGCAATACAGCCAATAATTACGGACAGTACAAAGGCTCTATGTCTAACCATGATTTGGTGTATAAAAATGTGGCCGATGTCTTGTTGTGTGGCGGACAAATTACGACCAATATGTTTGAGGGCTTGAAAACGGTGGAGATTATTGACAAAATTTATCAAGAAATAGAAAAAAATGGGGGAAGATAATCAACCCAAACGCTACCAAGCTCAAGTACGTGCTGTGCAATTTGGAGAGAAGGTGACTATTGTAGAACCTTGCAACTTATACGAATGTGAAATTGGAGATGGTGTTTTTGTTGGGCCGTTTGTTGAAGTACAAAAGGGCGTAGTAATTGGAGCAGGTACTAGAGTGCAATCACATACCTTTGTTTGTGAGTTGGTGACCATTGGGCAAGATTGTTTTATTGGACATGGGGTAATGTTTATCAATGATTTATTTGAGAATGGTGGCCCTGCTGGAGGCGATGCTTCCAAGTGGAAAAGCACTCAAATTGACGACCAAGTTTCTATTGGTTCTAATGCCACTATTTTGCCAGTGCATATTTGTTCGGGAACGGTTATTGGAGCGGGGTCAGTAGTGACCAAAGACATTACCATCAAAGGCGTTTATGCTGGAAATCCTGCTAAATTATTAAGAAAATTATGATACCATTTGTAGATTTAAAAGCACAATATCAAAGCATCAAAGAAGAGTTGGATGCTGCAATGCAGGCTGTTATTGATAATACAGCCTTTATTGGAGGGAGTTATGCGGCCAAATTTGAACAAGAGTTTGCGGCTTATTTGGGCGTGCAGCATTGTGTGGCTTGTGCCAATGGCACAGACTCCTTAGAGATTTTATTGCGTGTATTGGGCGTGGGGGCAGGCGATGAAGTAATTGTGCCTGCTATTTCGTGGATTTCGACCTCAGAAGCTGTTTCTAGTTTGGGGGGCGTGCCGGTTTTTGTAGATATTGATCCTACCTATTATACGATAGATCTGGATCAAGTAGAAGCAGCCATCACTGAAAAAACTAAGGCAATTATTCCTGTACATTTGTATGGACAGCCAGTAGATATGCCTCGTTTGATGAAAATAGCCAATAAGCATGGATTGAAGGTATTGGAGGATTGTGCGCAAGCGCATGGTGCTACGATCAATGGTCAGAAAATAGGGACGTTTGGACACTGTGCTTCTTTTTCTTTTTATCCTGGTAAGAACTTAGGGGCTTATGGTGATGCAGGAGGTATGGTAACCAATGATGCAGAAATTGCAACGATAGCCCGAAGAATAGCCAATCATGGACAAGAGGGCAAGCACAACCACTTAATGGAAGGTCGAAACAGTCGCTTAGATGGTTTGCAAGCTGCGGTATTGTCTGTCAAATTGCCTTATCTGGAACAATGGACAGAAGCTAGAATTGCCCATGCCAAACACTATGATAAACTATTGGCTGATAGTGGCCTAGAATTGCCCCAAATCTTAGATGAAGGACGGCATGTATTTCATTTATATGTCATCCGAAGCAAGGAAAGAGATGCTTTGATGCAGCATCTAAAAGATCAAAAAATTGGTGCTGCCATTCATTATCCAACCGCTTTGCCTTTCTTAGAATGTTATGCAGATAGAGGCTATCAAGCACAGGATTTTCCTGTTGCCCACCAAGTAACACAAGAAATTTTGTCTTTGCCTATGTATGCAGAACTAACAGAAGCACAACAAGCTGAAGTAGTGGCCTCTATTCAACAATTAACGACCGCTTAGTTGATTCCATATCACATATTATGAGAATTTTTCAGGCATTACACAAGTATGCCCCTTATATCCCGCATTTTGAGCAGAAATACCAAGTCCAACACTTGTCCTTTGAGGAGCATGTGCAAACGCTGATTCAAGATCGTTTTTATGCCTTACATTTGCTAAAACCTGTATTGGAACGTGCGCCCAATTCTTTTTATGCTTTGTGGAATTACGAAGCATTGCAATACAAATGGGCAGAAGAGCAGGGCTGGAAAGAGCGAGATTTGAAAAAAATCTTGTATGCCCAAATAGAGGCGTTCCAACCTGAGGTATTTTACAATATGTCGCCTACTTTTTTTGAACCTGGAGAATTGGAGCAAAACCTTGCCCCTAGTATTATTAGAATATGTTGGTCTGCTTCTCCTTTTTATGAGAATGAACAATTCAAAGCCTACCAAACACGCTTGACCAATTTGCCTTTGGATGTTCGCCCAGCTAGTGAAATGGGATTTAGAAGTGATTTATTCCAACCTGCGTATGATCCTGTTATGGAAACGTATGCCAGCAATAAAGAACGCCCTATTGATTTGTTTTTTTACGGGCAATATGCCAGAGCTATTTTTAAACGAAGAAATGAACAACTGGATCAATTGCTCGCTTATCAGGCAACTTCCAAACATAGAATTGAGCTCCACTTACAGTACCGAATAGAAAAAGAACCCGTCGTGAATATTCCTTATGTGCGACGCTACTGGCAAAAAATAAAACACCCTTCTAAATTGGTGCGGTCTGCAGCCCTGCCACCAGTGTATGGTTTAGATTTGTATGAAAAATTGAGCCAGAGCAAACTTGTTTTTAATGCAGGGGTGGATTTTAGCAAGGAATACAAGGTAAATATGCGAAATTTGGAAGTGTTGGGCTGTGGGGCACACATGTTGTCCGATGAGGGGATTTATCCCAAGCATTTTGAGGCGAGTAAGCATTTTTCTACTTATAAAAATATGCCCGACTTTTTTCAGCAGTTAGAGTATTTATTAGACCATAACAAAGAGCGTACAGCCTTGGCAAAAGCGGGCAATCAAATGATAAAAATACATTATAATAAGGAGCAACAATGGCAGCATTTTCAAAAAATTGTTGCCAGTTTATAAAAGTAATAACAGGATGTCCAAGCACCAAATGACAACACCAAGTCTTATCCAGTTTGATAAAATTGGAACCCCAAATTTGGGATACATCAGTGTGGCCGAGATCGAACATAACATTCCTTTTCCTATCCAACGGGTCTATTGGACGTACTTTACACCCAATCATGTGGAGCGTGGCAATCATGCCCACAAAGCATTGGAGCAGGTGATTGTTTGTGTTTCGGGCATTATCAAATTTGAATTTGAAAACTCCAAAGGCGAGGTATTTAAATTTACCTTGGATGATCCGAGCAAAGGGGTGCATGTTCCTCCTGGATACTGGAGGCGTATGCAGTTTTCGCACAGTGCTGTGCTTTTGTGCTTGGCTTCGTTACTTTATGATGAAGCCGATTATATTCGCGATTATAACACGTTCAAACAATACAACAAATGATTCACGAAACGGCATTGGTACAAAGTACCAATATTGGTGCAGGAACTAGAGTATGGCAATTTGTGGTCATCCTACCACAGGCTGTTGTGGGGGCAGATTGTAATATTTGCAGTCATTGTTTTATTGAGAATGAGGTGCAAATAGGCAACCGAGTCACTATTAAGAGTGGCGTGCAGTTGTGGGATGGTGTCACCTTAGAAGATCGGGTTTTTATTGGACCCAATGTAACGTTTACCAACGATTTGTATCCACGTTCTCAGCAGCATGCTGCGGAGTGGAGCAAAACAAAGGTAGAGCAAGGAGCTTCTATTGGTGCCAATACAACCCTCATTGCGGGCATTACTATTGGTTGTTTTGCCATGATTGGAGCAGGCAGTGTGGTTACCAAAGATGTACCGTCTTATACCTTATGGTATGGCAATCCCGCCCAACATCGAGGGTATGTCACAGAGGAAGGGCTTATTCTAAACTTATCCTTAGAAGCAGCAGAAGGGCAACAACAATATGAATTGGTAGAGGGAAAACCTATACTTAAAAGAAATTAATCATGACAACAACTAGTGTTAAATTTCTAGATTTACAAAAAATAAACACCCAATACGAACCCGAATTAAGTACCGCTATCCAGCAAGTGGTCGCATCGGGCTGGTATATTTTGGGCAAGCAAGTGCAACAATTTGAACAAGCCTTTGCGGAGTATTGTGGTGCCGATTATTGCTTGGGGGTAGCCAATGGCTTGGATGCCTTGATTTTGATTTTGAATGGTTATATGGAGTTGGGCAAATTGCAAGAGGGGGACGAGGTGATTGTGCCTGCCAATACTTTTATTGCTACCGTGCTGGCTGTGAGCGAACGTGGGCTAAAGCCTGTATTTGTAGAACCTGATTTGGTTACGTTTAATATTGACCCCACTGCTATTGAAGCAGCAATTACCCCCCAAACCAAGGCCATAATGCCGGTACACTTGTATGGACAAGCGGTGGATATGGCTGCTATTATGAAATTAGCAAACCAGCATCAACTCTTAGTAATTGAAGATGCCGCACAGGCTCATGGAGCGTATGCGCAAGACAAACGCGTAGGCAATTGGGGACATGCGGCAGGTTTTTCTTTTTATCCAGGCAAGAATTTGGGAGCGTTGGGGGATGGGGGAGCCATTACTACCAATGACCCTGAATTGGCGAAAGTAGTGAAAACCTTAAGAAATTATGGTTCTGAAAAAAAATACCACAATCAGTATATTGGTATTAATAGTAGACTGGATGAGATACAGGCAGCAGCTTTATCCGTTAAGCTACAGTATTTAGATTTGGACACCCAAAAGCGCAGAGCCATAGCTACTCGATACCATCAAGAAATTAAGAATACAGCCATTCAGTTGCCACAATGGGATAGGGACAAGACGGAACATGTGTTTCATTTGTATGTAATTAGAACAGCCAATAGAGCACATTTACAAGCTTATTTAGAAGAAAAAGGCATTCAGACAGTCGTACATTATCCCATTGCGCCACACCAACAAGCTGCTTACAAAGCATATCATCATTTATCGTTGCCCCTTACAGAACAATTGCACCAAGAGGTATTGAGCTTACCCATTAGCCCTGTGCTAACGGTAGAAGAAGTGGATTATGTCATTCGTAGCCTGAATACTTATGAAGGAGCCTAAAATGCCATTGGTGAGTATTGTAGCAGCTTGTTTTAATCATGCTGCTTTTTTGGAAGAAACACTAGATAGTATTGCTGCACAAGATTATCCCTATATAGAGTTAATAATCACAGATGATGGTTCTAAGGACAATTCTGTACAGCTCATTGAGGAATGGATGACAAAAACTTCTATTCCTACAACATTAATTGCCAATGAGCAAAATTTAGGCATTTGCAAAACCTTTAATAAAGGACTGGGCGTAAGCAAAGGGAAATACTTTCAGGTGATTGCTTGTGATGATGTCATGTTGCCACACAAAATTTCTACCCAAGTGCAAGCCTTGGAGCAGGCTAGTGCAACTACCGTGTTGGTACATACCGATGCTTTGGTGTTGGATAAAAATAGTAAACTAATTCACGATTCTTTTCATCAATTTTGGAATTTAAAAGCCATAAAAGGAACCCAATTATTAGAGCAATTAATTACACAAAATAGTATTTTGGCACCTTCTATTTTGATGCGAAAGCAAGCTTTTGTGGACTTGGGAGGGTATGATGAGCAATTGTGTTACGAAGATTGGGATGCTTGGTTGAGATTGGCGGCTGCTGGATACGATTTTTTGTTCTTGGAAGAGCCTTTGGTCTATTATCGCCACTTTCCAAGTTCCAATTCTCAAACGAGTTCTTTTCAGTTGAAAATGGCCAAAGATAGTGTGCAATTATTGGAGAAACACCGAGGGAAATCCAACGTATTGGATCAAAAAATAGGAGCAGCACAGCGGCCCTCTATGACCTTATTGATAGAAAATGATGCTACTAATAAAACTCTATTGTGGAAGAAGTGGCGTTATGAAAAATCTGCTTACAGCTTATTCTTGTGGTTGAGTGCTTGTATGGGCATGAAGCCTAGTCAAGCGCATACACTAAAAGATAAATTAAAACGAAAATAAATGGCAAAAATATTGGTAACGGGGGGCTGTGGTTATATAGGTAGCCATACACTCATAGATTTGTTAGAAAATGGCTTTGAGGTAGTCGCCTTGGATAGTAATGTGCGCTCAGATGTTCGTATGCTGGATGCTGTGGAGCAAATTACAGGCAAGACCGTAGCGAGAGTACAAGTCGATTTATGTGATAAGGAAGCCTTGCAAGCAGTGTTTGAACACCATACCATAGAAGGTATTATTCATTTTGCTGCTTACAAAAGTGTACCTGAATCCGTCGCCAATCCATTGATGTATTATCACAATAACCTAACAGGGTTGTTGAATCTCCTAGAGTGCATGGAAACACACCAATTGTCCAATTTAATCTTTTCATCGTCTTGCTCTGTATATGGCAATACTAGTGCTTCTCCTGTAGTAGAAACAACGCCTATGGAGGAAGCCCAGAGCCCATACGCACGTACCAAGCAAATGTGTGAGCACATCCTACAAGATTTTGCGAAAGCCAACCCTAAAAGCAACAGCATTTTGTTGCGTTATTTTAATCCTGGAGGGGCACATCCTAGTGGACAATTGGGCGAAATTCCTCAAGAAGGAGCGTACAATGTCATTCCAATTTTGATGGAAGCCTTAGAAGGTAAGCGTGCTGTATTTACGGTTACAGGTGATGACCACCCTACACCAGATGGGAGTTGTGTGCGCGATTATATTCATGTAATGGATGTAGCACATGCCCATACCAAAGCCTTGCAATATTTATTAGCACAGCAACAAGAACAAAATTGCGAAGTGTTTAATATTGGTTTGGGGCAGGGGGTATCTGTATTGGAATTGATTATGGCTTTTAATAAAGCCACAGGACAGGAATTGCCCTATAAGATTGGCCCAAGAAGAGCAGGAGATGTATCAGCGATTTATGCAGATGCACAAAAAGCAAACAAGCGACTAAAGTGGCAGCCTCAATATAGTATTGATGAAATACTGGAGAGCAGTTGGTTGTGGTATAAGAATGGTCATTTTTCAAGTTAAACAGCATGGAAAAAATATATTTGGTATTATATACCTCGCGTTTGGGAATTGGTGGCATACAAACCTTTGTATTGCAGATGGCAGAGGCACTACAAGCTTATCCCAATGTGCAAGTGGCAATTTTTTGTCATTATCCTGAATTATCAGAAGAGGAAGGTATCCCTAAGGGGGTGGAATTATGGGCTTTGTCCAAAAGCTCTTTTGTGATTAAAGTTATTAATAAACTTAGAAATTTACTCCAGGTAATTCGCCCCCAATTTGACCTAAAGGAATGGTTGACCAAACGTTATTTTTTTAAACAAATAAAAAAAATACAACAAGCGCATCAGGTTATTATTCATAACAATATTCAAGTAGGAGATGCTTTGGTCTATGATACGCAGCAAAAGCTGGGCGTGCCTTACATCACGACATTACACGGGGCGTACAAACATATCTTGCGCGAGGAAGTAAGTGCCGCCGAAGAAGAAGAATTACGCCAAGTGTTTTTAAACTTGCTAGAAACAGCAAGCAGTATTGTGTATTTATCCTCTAAGAATTTAGAGCCTTTTTACAAGTTATTACCCCAAAAAACGATAACAAGTTATCCTAATTTTGAACGCATCTACAATGGATTGGCAGCTCCAGAAGTGCCTGTCAAGGATACGAGTACCACACACTTGGTCTTTGGTATGGTTGCTCGGGGGCATCCCGACAAGGGGTGGGTGGATGTTTTGGAAGTGGCGCAGGAATTGATTCAAGAAGGATACATTAATTTTGAATTGCGTCTATTTGCCGATGGGGATTATGTGGGAACACTCCTACAAGAAAAAGATTGGTTTCCTCAAATCCAGTACTTTGGTTCCACCAATACCCCATTAAAAGAAATTGTTACCTTTGATGTAGGGCTACTCCCTTCTTATTATGAAGAAATGCCTTTTACTATTATAGAATATCTCGCTTGTGGCAAGGTTTGTATTGCTACAGATGTAGGGGCTATAGCTGAAATGATTGAAGCACCTAATGGGGATGTTGCAGGGGTGTTGGTTCCTATTAATCAAGAAAAAAAAGTAGATCGAGCCGCCTTAAAAAAAGCATTCTTGCATTTTTTGAATGACCCAACTGTTGTAAGCCATTATCAACAAGCTGTACAAGGAGCTTTTGAAAAATTTGATTTAAAACATACAGCCAAGGACTATTATCAATTGTATAAAAACGCCATAAAAAAATGAAAACAGTCATCTTTGCGGGAGGTTTAGGCTCTCGAATTTCTGAAGAATCTCATATGCGGCCCAAGCCTATGATCGAAATTGCGGGCAAGCCTATCTTGTGGCATATTATGAAAATGTATCAAGCACATGGCTTCAATGAATTTATCATTTGTTTGGGCTACAAAGGCTATATGATTAAAGAGTATTTCTGTAATTATTTTTATCATAATTCTGATATTACAGTAGATCTAGCTAATAATCAAGTAGAGGTACACCAAACCAATTCCGAAAATTTTAAGGTCACCTTGGTCGATACAGGATTGCACACAATGACGGCAGGGCGTTTGCAACGGGTAGAGAAATATATTGGAGAGGATGAAAACTTTATGTTGACTTATGGAGATGGGGTGTCGGATATAGACATCAATGCCTTGGTTGATTTTCATAAAGCACATGGAAAACTTGGAACGGTAACTACGGTACAACCTGCGGGCAAATTTGGCGTATTGGATACCAACGAAGAAGGCACTGTAACGGCATTTGTAGAAAAACCCAAAGGGGGAGGAACATGGATTAATGGAGGCTTTTTTGTGCTCAATAGAAAGGTGTTTGATTACTTCAAAGGCAAGGATCTAACCCCTATTATGTGGGAACAAGATCCTTTGCATGAGTTGGTAGCCGATCAGCAGTTGGCTGCTTATAAACATCATGGCTTCTGGAAATGTATGGATATTTTGCGCGATAAGCGCGACCTCGAACAGTTATGGGCATCGGGGAACCCTGCTTGGAAAAAATGGTAAATTAAGATAGCAATGACAACAGCAGAATTAACCACTTTTTATAATGGTAAACGCGTTTTGGTAACAGGACATACAGGTTTTAAAGGAGCTTGGCTGATTACTTTACTAGAACGTTTGGGGGCAGTAGTGCAAGGCTATGCGTTGGCCGCAGAACAACCTGCTCTTTATAGAGATATACAAGGCGATCAGCTTTGCCAATCAACTATTGGTGATTTGCTTGATAAAACATTGTTGAAACAAACAGTTGTAAATTTTGAACCTGAAGTGGTGTTCCATCTGGCGGCTCAACCCTTGGTCATAGAGGCTTACAAAGACCCAGTCTATACCTTTGAGGTCAATGCAATCGGAACCGCAAATTTATTAGAAGCTATTCGGAACTTGCCAGGAGCTTGTACCGTCATCAATATTACAACAGATAAAGTATACGACAACAAAGAGTGGTATTATCCTTATAGAGAAAACGATGCGCTCGGAGGTTATGATCCATATAGTGCGAGCAAGGCTTGTGCAGAATTGGTCACTGCCTCTTATCGGTCTAGTTTTTTCAATCCCGCTCAATATGAGCAGCATCAAACAGCATTGGCTACTGTGCGTGCAGGCAATGTTATTGGAGGTGGTGATTGGGCGGCCAATCGACTGATTCCTGATATTGTAAGAGCAGTGCAGGCAGGAGATGAAGTGGTTTTGCGAAACCCTGAGGCTGTACGTCCTTGGCAGCATGTCTTAGAAGCTTTGTACGGCTACCTCATTTTGGGCAAGCTTCTTGCAGAGCATCCTTTAAAGTATGGAACGGCTTACAACTTTGGTCCTTTATTAGATGAAGCCGTTAGTGTAGAATACTTGGTGCAACAGGCTATCCAATCATGGGGGCGAGGCAGTTATCGAGTAGAGCGTCCTGAGAATGCTGTACATGAAGCACAATTGCTGCGTTTAGATTGTTCCAAAGCTACGCAAGAGTTGCAATGGAAACCCAAGTGGAATGCTACTGAAGCAATTGAACAAACGATAGAGTGGTATCGTTTGGTGTTGGACGAAGAATATACGCCACTAGAAGTTACTCGGTCACAACTTAGTACTTATTTATTATAAAAAGAGTATGTTATACAAGGCTTCCAATTACTTTTGAGAAAAAGAGGCTTTTTTTCTTGGAATTAAGAAGGATAGTACTATCTTAATTTCTTAGAAATTATAATAAATCGGTTTTTGTAAAGGCTATTTGATGAAAATGTTCTATCTGGTTGATAGTTAAAGTACTATAGATATGTGGTGTCTGATTTAATCAACTATTCGTCAACTAGATGCAATATTTTTTGTTTTTGTTATAAAAAGTGAAAAATTAGAAGCTACTTTATACAATATTTGAACCTTTTTGTAAAGAACGACCTATCACCTGAACTTGTTGAAGTTAAGTAATCTTACCTTTAAACAAATTCAAGGTTTCTTAAACCTTGACCAATATCCACGTTTATGCAGAGTTAGATCAACTCTTGTGAAAAACAATACTAGACTAACTATGAGCACGTTAGACGCTCCAACTCGACTCAAAGCACGAAAAATAATCAACAGCACTTGGTTCAATATGACCATCTTAGGTCTGATTGTGCTCAATGGTTTGCTGATTGGTGTACAAACGTACAATAACGTACCACATTATATACAGATTTTCCAACTCTGTATATTGTTTATTTTTTTTATAGAAGTGCTTCTACGATGGCATGGGCGGAGCAGTACACGCGAGTATTTTGCCGATCGCTGGAATTGGTTTGATGTGTTTATTCTCGTCATTGGGATTATCCCCGAAGTAGCAGGTATCCTTTTTACGCACATGGACGATCAGCAAAATTCAGTTTTTGCTACACTCCGAGTTTTGCGTATTGTACAATTGACTCGCTCTATTCGAGCTATTGAAGAATTACGAGTACTCATAGGCGTTTTACTCAAGTCCATTAAATCCCTCTCTTACATTGCTGTATTGTTTTTATTGATAATGTACATTTATGCTATTATGGGGGTAACTTTATTCAAAAATAAGGATTACAACAATTCAGAACATTTAGAATTGACGATTAGTAATCCTGATCCTTATGGGAGCTTGGGAGAAGCCTTTTTTACCTTGTTTAGAATTTTGACAGGAGAGGACTGGACGGATTTGAGATATAATTTATTGACCAATGAACATACTATTGGTACTAAAAGAAAGGTGCCAACAGGGGAAATAGTACCTGATGAATTGAATACCGTACCCAAAACTTCCAATTTAGTCGTAACTATTTACCATGTTTCTTGGATGGTCATTGCAGCCTACTTGCTGGTCAACTTGGTAGTAGGGGCTATTGTTAACAACTTTCAACTCGTATTGGACGCTCGTCGCGAGGAGGAAGAACTCTTTAAAGAAAAGAAAGAGCAACAGAAAGCTACTGAAGAAGCAGAAGATAAAAAGGAACCATAAACTATTTGTATCTTTATCATTCATCTAAGATGGTGTACTATTTATGCTTAATAGTACACCATTCTAGTAATATATAATCGCTCTTAAGCCTGCCCTTTGGGCGTGTTAAAATTCATTGGAAAAGGAATTCCCTGCGCTTGTGGATCTTTGATGGTTCCATGAGTGGCTTCATAACGACTGATATTATCACCTAATGCCTGCAATAAACGTTTGGCTTGTTGAGGCGACATGATAATTCTAGATTTGACTTTAGCCTTGGGTAGATTTGGAACAATTCGGATAAAGTCCAAAACAAATTCAGCATCGGAGTGTGATATGATACTCAAGTTGGTATAAATACCATCAGCAACTTCTTCTGATAGTTCAATATTTAACTCATTTTGTTTTTTTGGCGGCTCCTGCATAAATATTTGAAAATGTAATCGTCCCAAAACGATTTTGTTAATAAAAATTAAGTCTCCCAAGATACACAAAAGTTAGTATTTTTGGTCGTAGGCATTCTATTCCTATGATTTTCTTAATAAAAAAAAATACCAAATAATATATGCTTGTTTTGTTGTTTAGGCATGTTATATTTTGATGAATGCAATATGATTTTGTTTTTTTTCATTCTAAAAAGCTACTTAAAAATGTTTTTTGGGTAGTAAATGAAAAAAAAAACCTATTTTTTGAAAAAAAAATCGCTTTAGCGGTAACAAATTGTCAAAAATGGAGATAAAGAAGTATAAGCAATAATCTCCGAAAAAAAATAAAAAATAATAAATTATGAAAACCGTCTCACAATTTTTAACCCTCACAATGGTTCTTTTTTTGGCCATTTCTTGTGATTCCAATAATAGTGAAGAAACTGCTGCCTCTGTAGCCTCACAAGAAACGATGGTAGATATCAAAACTAATCGCGGTAGTGAAGGTGGCAAGAAAGCTATTACACGTTTCGCACTCGAAGACATACAAATTAACTTAGATCAGTTAGAAGCGTTTAAATTACAAAAGGCTGAAGCTGCGGATGCTGACGCTATGAAAATGATGCGTATAAGCGAGTCTTTGATGACCGCTGAGAAAGAAGCCCAAATTTTGGATGTTAATTTCTCTATGTCTGATGAGCCTGTAGGAAATGGTATGTTTGTTTTTTCTATTGAATCTCCAGATAACAAAGCGATTACCTTAGAAATGTTCGATGAAGAAGGATATAATTATGCTGCCAACAATTCATTTGCTGTAAATGAAGGTAATAATTATAAAGCATTAAACGTTTCTACATTAGAAGATGGCAATTACCTATTCCGTTTGAAAGATGACCAAGGCAAGGAATTGGCTCGTACCGTGAGCATTGCACACGAAGATCAATTTTAGTCTTTAGTAGACTAACCCAAGGAGCAAAGAAACTAACTATTGCCCTCTAAAGAATAAGGTAGCTATGTATTGGACAGGCTACCTTATTTTTTTACCCAAGTAATTTTAATCATACAATAGACCAGCTATACCCCCAAAGTTCCCGTTTAATAGAAGTAAGGATAATTTATAGTATGAATAATTGACCTTTACAAAAAATATTAGGTCATTGATAGTACCCTATACCTGATTATCAAAACTCACAGAGCAGTAGATTAATCAAAACTGCCTCTAAATGGGATCTTTAATTAGTGTTAAAAAAGAATCACGCATGAAAACATCACAGGTATTAATCAAAATTTCTTTGTTATCAATAGCACTGTTTACTTTTACGGCTTGTCAGCCAGAGTGTAATTGTCCAGATAGAAATTTAACTCGTGAATTGGAGGATACTCGTCCTTTTAGACAACGCCTAGTGACCAGTGTAGGCGATCAAGTAGGGCAGTTGCCTACTATTGGACAATTTAAATTTTCTATGGATATGCTTCCAGAGGGGATTAGCCCTCAAGATATGGAGGTATTTAGCAATACAGCTATAGAAGCCAAATCCGAAAATTTTGCCAATGTAGAAGCTGCCGAATTAGTGACTAGTATTTTTAATGCTTTGATTGCTGCCGAAAGCCCCGCTAGTCAATTGGATGTTAAGTTTTTTGTAGCAGATGCTCCTGTAGAGAATGGACGTTTGCTCTTTAATTTGCAAACGACTAAATTACAGGACTTGACATTAACCATGTACGATGAGGAAGATTTTGCACAGGTAGCGAATAATAAACTCAAGCTTAGTGAGGGAAACAATTACAAAGCATTAAATGTATCTAGCTTAGAACCTGGAGATTATATTCTAAGACTAACCGATGAAAATAACAGCAAGGAACTCGTACGTCGCGTAGAAATTGCTGAAACAGAATAAATAACTAACGGCTAATTAGTTGAAGCTATCCCAAAATGATCTGGGATAGCTTTTTTTATTTTTTGCTGGGATCTTTGTAAGACAATGGAAACATCACCCGCCCATTATAAGCAAACCCTCGATGGTACTTAATCGGCAATTTGGTATTGCGTATAAAAGAACGCAAAAAAGCCTCCCATTCTATCACATCAATGTTAATGGAGCGATCAGACAAGGCATAAACAATGTAATCTATGTTACCATCTTTAGCCCAAAAAACTTTCATCCACACTTTTACACCTCGTATATCAAAATCAATCGTTTCTGAATATTCCTCCATCAACTGCAAAAAGCCCTTCCAATTGTTAATAGTGGTAACAAAATTGGCATCGGAAGCCGAAAACAGAGAACTTTGATATTGGTTACTCAACTCCTCTAGGGCAGCAGAATTTTGAGTAGCATTGATGATTTTAGGCAAAGCTTTATTGTTGCGAGCTTGCTGTGCTTGCATGGGGGCTAGTACAAAAAAATACCCAAGTAGAAGCAGGATGATAAAACGCATATAGTAAATAGGTTGAAAAAAGTGTTTAAAATGTTTTTAGATAGTAGACATTATCACGACTAAATTCGTAGCGAAAAAAGCATCTTTTTACTTAGCTTCGCTGCTACTTCGTGGTCGTGAGCCCTTCGGGGTTCCCTCACTCATCGTTAAAAATTATTTTATGAACTCGCTCCGCTCGGTTGATT
>JBGCDW010000117.1:0-16620 GCA_045105775.1 Aureispira sp. | reverse complement strand
AAAAGTACTAGCGTATTTAGTTCATAGCAGTGCTATGGAATCAATTTTTAACGATGAGTGAGGGAACCCCGAAGGGCTCACGAAGTAAAAAGATGCTTTTTTCGCTACGAATTTAGTCGTGATAATGTCTAATACTGAAACAAAAGAAAGTTAATACTTAAATATTATTCTTTTGTTTTAAAATTTAACTTCATTTTTTTTGCTCTTATTTAAATATGCCAAGTAGCATAATTTATAAAAATCAAAAAAAAGTAGAATAGGACGTTTAGATTGTAATTGCGCCAAAAAAAGGCGATGAAAAAGATGATAAAATATGAGTAAAAAAATAGAAAAATAATATCGTTTGATCTTATGGTACCAAGCTAATAATCGGGTCGATTCTGGAGGTAATAATTGGTTTTGATACAAATACCAAAGATTTTGTAGGGCTTGTTTGCTTTTGTTTAGGAAGGTAGACGCTGGTTCCAACCCAATATGCTCTAGAGGATTGTCTAAATGAACAATAGCATATTGCCTGCGCGCCAGCTCTAAACCAAATAAAGTGTCTTCATGGCCGTATTGCGTTAATCGTTCTTCAAATTTAATGGTCGAAAATAGTTGTTTAGAAATCAAAAAATTATTGGTCATAAAAGAATGATAAGGTGCTTTTTGGCGTTCCTGTGCTGTTTTTTCTTCTCTTTGTTGTCCATAGTACCAGTGAAAATAAAGTGTGCTCGAAGTAGGAGGACTGGGCTGGTAACAACGTCCTCCATATAAAATGGTTTCTTGGTCCAATGCTTCCACGTAGCGTTGGATATACGATTCATCGGGTGGCCAAGCATCACAGTCCATAAACAGCAAAAAAGGGTATTGTGCACGGTCGGCTAATATATTACGTATTTTGGCACGACCTACATTAGTGGGCAAAACATCATGCTGAACATGCGATAAGTGTTGTACGGTTGAATTTATTTTGACATAATCGATACCAGAGGCATCCTCCAAGCAGATAATTTCAAATACTAAGGCTGAGATACAGGCTTGCTGGTGCAATTCATGGACTAAATTACAGACATCAAAATTATAACAAGGAATTAGTATAGACAGCATAGGGGGTGTTTGCTAGTGAGCAAAAAAGACGATGAGGATCTTTCGAAACACTGGACAAAAAGTATTAGCGTCTATTCATAATACTTTTGGAAAATGCAAAATGAACTTCTACCATTTGAGACGGACTACTCTTAGAAGTATTGGTTGGTACTTTGGTAAGTGCGGTATTGACCCAAGAGTTGACTTGGATCGTGCACGGTTTGGACTCAACAAAGGGACGTTTGTTTTGAACAACCGATAACTGAATCTTTCTAGGGGATTTGTTCTTCATTCTTATTGTTTTTGACTTTAAAAGTTTGTGGGATTAGTTTTAATCTTACCTAAAGTAAGAAATACTTTGTGAAAATACAATTCCAACATCAAAAAAGATGTTTACACATGTATTTGCTTCAAACACTTGGATAGATGCATTATTGAGGGTTTTGGATGGTTTTAGCACGATTATTTGGCAACTTTTATGCAGATATATCGTTGTTATTCTTGTGTCAATTTCTTTATGAAGTTGTTTGTTGATGGGGATGTGGTCGTTTGACTTTGTTCCTTTGGTTTTGGACAAAAAAGCATCTTTTAAGTAAAGTATTTTTAATTATTTATTTTTATACTAAAATATGGCTACTCTTTATTGTGTACCTGGTTTGGGAACGGATGAACGAATATATTCCAAACTATTTCCGCTATTGCCTAATTATGAAAAGGTTGTTTTGAATTATATCAAACCCTTGAACTACAAGGAGTCTTTGGCCGATTACGCCCAGCGTTTAGGGGCACAAATTCCGCCTCAAGAAGGAAAGGAACCCTTAATTTTGGTAGGTTTTTCTCTGGGTGGGCCTATAGCCGTAGAAATTGCCAAGCAATATAAAAATGTTGTGGTTGTATTATTGGCCACTTACAAACAAAACAAAGAGACCCCTCTTGCTTTTAAAATGGCTAGAGTGCTTCCATTGTACCGACTTATTCCCACTTGGTATACGCACCAATTTATCCCTCGTATGGCTTCGTTAGTTGGTTCTATAACAGCCGAAAATATTGCTATTTTGACGGCTATGTTCCGATCAAAATCTGCTTTGCATTATGCTTGGGGGAGAGAAGCTATTGTGAATTGGAAAAACGAGGATATTCCAGCCGTTTGTTGGCATTTGAATGGGGATAAGGATCATATTTTTAATAGTGCATTGCCACATGTAAACAATCGCATAAAGGGGGGAACACACATTATGCCTTTGGAGCGAGCAGAGGAAATAGCAGCGTGGATGCTTCCAATTTTAGACAAAAGTTTGAATAAAGCTTTGCACTAAGAATGCTAGGTATTAGCTTTTGCTCTATAAAATACTTATCTTTGCCCTGTAGTAGCAATCTATTTTAATAAATTCTTACAATAACTTGTTGTAAGGGCTTATTATATTCTATTGTTTTACCATCAACCAAAAATCATCAATCTAATTTCCTTACTTCGTAGAAAAAAATATGTGATTGATTACCAAAGTATAATGGTGTTTTTTTGAGCTGGATTGCCTTGAAAATTAGTTTTATGTAGAGCTTTCTAGTGCTTGAAGAAAAAGTAAAAATTGCGAAGTATTAATTTTATCACAACAAAAAAAATATGCTTAACATTATTCTTTTTGGCCCTCCCGGTAGTGGGAAAGGTACACAAGCTGCCAAATTAGTTGAAAAATATAATTTAGTCCATATCTCTACAGGAGACTTATTTAGAAGAGAAAAAGCTGCTAATAGTTCTATCTGGCAAGAGGTAATGAGTTATGTAGACAAAGGCTCTTTGGCTCCTGATTCTATTACCATTCGTTTATTAAAAGCAGAAATGGACAAAACTCCTGATGCTACAGGATATATTTTAGATGGTTTTCCAAGAAATGTAGATCAAGCAAAAGCATTAGATGCTTTTTTATCGGAGCAAAATACAGCGGTTACAAGTTTGGTAGAACTCATTGTTGCCGATGAGGAAGTGGTGAAGAGAATTACCACAAGAGGAAAAGAACAGAATCGTGTAGACGACCAAGATCCTGCTATTGTACAACATAGAATTGATGTATACAAAGGCCAAACAGCTCCTGTAGCAGATTACTATGCAGAACAAGGCAAAACCCAACGTATTGACGGAATTGGAAGCATTGAAGAAATCTTTGATAGAATTTGTGCTGTTTTAGATACAGCAAAGGTGTAATGTTTAGAATATTACGCTAGATATTTGGCAACTGGATTTACAATACAACTTTGCATATCCAGTTGCCTTTTTTTTGAACCAACTACTAAGGCTATGATGCTTTTTGGTGAAATTTTATTGTGGATTTGTGTCTATAGTTTGGCGCATTCTTATATAATTTATCCCTTATTGGTGCGCTGGGCTGCTGCTAAAAAGAGCAATAATCAAGTGATCCACCAACCAACCGAAGAACTGCCTCCCGTGTTTTTTGTCATGTCTCTGTACAACGAGGAAAGTGTCATTGCCGAAAAATTGATAACCCTTTCTCAAAGCACTTATCCCAGTGATAAATTGCACTTTTATATTGGCTCTGATTGTTCTTCTGATCATACCAATGCCTTAGTGGCGGATTGGGCCAACAACAATCCTCAAGCACATTTCTACGCTTTTGAAGAGCGACGTGGCAAACCAAGTGTCATCAATGATTTGATTCAACAAGCTCAAGCCAAACATCCTTTTTCAGAAGATAATGTCCTGATTATTTCGGATGCAAATGTACTCGTTGAACCTACTACCATTTATGAATTGGCCAAGCATTTTAAGAATCCAACAATTGGATTGGTCGATTCCAATATACAGCACCCTAGTCAACGAGCAATGAATGCCAAGGGCATTGCAGCAACAGAAGATGGCTATATCTCTAGAGAAGTGTACATCAAGCATTTAGAAGGACGCGCTTGGGGGCGTACGATGGGGCCTTTGGGCGGCTGTTATGCTATTCGCGCCCAGTTGTTTTCGCCCGTACCCGCCAATTTTTTGGTCGATGATTTTTATATTGCTATGAAAGTTTTTGAACAAGGAGGGTGTGCTATCAATGAATTAGAGGCTGTGTGTTATGAAGTTGTATCTAGTGATTTAAAAGAAGAATTTCGACGCAAAACGCGTATATCCGCAGGGAATTTTGCCAATTTGGCTGCATTCAAGCATTTGTTGTGGCCTCCAACAAGTAGCCTAGCATTTGCTTTTTTATCGCACAAAGTATTGCGTTGGCTAGGCCCATTTTTTATCATTATTTCTTACAGTTGTTTGTGGATATTAACGATTGGTTACGACAACCAATTTTACAAAACCTTGTTACTGTTAGCAAACATAGGACTGTTTGGTATTCCATTATTGGATGGAATACTTAAGAAGTTTAATATAAACGTAGTCATCTTACGTTACATTACTTATTTTAATGCGATGAATTTGGCATTATTTAACGGATTTTTTAAATACCTAAAAGGAGTACAAAATGGCATCTGGCAACCCACAAAACGAAACATCTAATAATCAAACCCTTGATCGTATAGAAGACGCGTTAGAAGATATTAAAGCGGGTAAATTAATTATAGTAGTTGATGATGAAGATCGTGAAAATGAGGGCGATTTTATTTGTGCAGCTGAATTGGTCACCCCAGAGATGATCAATTTTATGGCTACACATGGGCGTGGTTTAATCTGTACACCGCTTACTGCAGAACGCTGTGACGAATTAGAATTGCGTCCTATGCAGCAACAAAATACAGCGGTACACGAAACAGCTTTTACTATTTCTATTGATTTGTTAGGATTTGGTTGTAGCACAGGTATTTCGGCTTACGATAGAGCTACCGGCATACAAAAATTAACCGATTCTAAAACCATTTCCAGCGATTATGCACGTCCAGGGCATATTTTTCCGTTGATTGCCAAGGATGGTGGGGTATTGCGTAGAGCAGGCCATACCGAAGCTTCTGTAGATTTGGCGCGTTTGGCAGGCTTACAACCAGCAGGAGTATTGGTCGAAATTCTCAATGAGGATGGAACTATGGCACGCCTAAACGATTTGTTTGAAATTGCCAAAAAGCACAATCTGAAGATTATTTCTATAGAAGATTTGATCAAATATCGCTTAGAGAAAGAAACGCTTGTCAAAGAAGTATTGCGTGTAGAAACACCGACAGAATATGGCAATTTTGAAATTGTGGCTTTTGAGAATCAAACTACTGAAAATAACCTTTTTGCAATGGTAAAAGGGCAGTGGCAAGAGGATGAACCTATTTTGGTGAGAGTGCATTCCTCGTTTACAACCAGTGATATTTTTGGTGCCTTGCTAGGAGATTCTGGATCACAATTACACGCTGCTATGCAACAGGTAGAGCAAGCGGGGAAAGGAGTGGTGTTGTTTATTGAACACGATGGAGGCAGCAAGGATTTGATGAACAAACTCCAAAGTTATGATCGTATGCGCAAGGAGGGCTTGGGCGTGGCAGATATACACAGTCGTCTCAAAGCGCGCGCTGACCAAAGAGATTATGGTCTTGGAGCACAGGTGTTGCGCCATTTGGGGGTGAACAAATTGCGTCTAATGACTAATAACCCTACTAGACGTATTGGTTTAATCGGATATGATTTAGAAATTGTAGAAAATGTACCACTGACTTCTGTACAAGGGCACTTGCATAGAAAAGTTGCGGATAATTCTATAGCAGAATAAATGAACCTTTCTGATTTTAGTTGGTTGTTGTACTTGGTAACCAATTAGTGCTACTTCGTGAAAGATAAATTCTAATTGACTGTTAAAATAATAAAAATAAAGTTTAAACAATTTTAATTATTTGACAATCAGTTGTAAAACAGTATATTTTTTTATTTATTTATAAAAATAAAATTGGTAAGTTCGTAAATAAAAATGTAATACCTCACGAAGCGTTACTACTTATTCAACAACATCTAAAGAGAGAACAATTGTAGATGAAAGCAACAGATAGCAATGCACCTCAAGAATCCCCAAGAGAAGCAGTACGTATTCAGATGCCTACAGAGCATGGTATGTTTGAGTTGGTCGCTTTTGAACAATCAACAGGAAAACATTTATTTGCCTTGACCAAAGGGAAATGGGAACCTACAGAACCTGTGTTGGTTCGAATACACTCTTCCTGTATTACAGGGGATATTTTAGGCTCTATGCGTTGTGATTGTGGGCCACAATTAGATGCAGCTATGCGTCGCGTACAAGAGGAAGGACAAGGCGTAGTACTTTATGTAGAACAAGAGGGTAGAGGAATTGGTTTTATTAATAAAATGAAAGCCTACCAACTACAAGAACAAGGCATGGATACCGTTGAAGCCAACTTACACTTAGGTTTTGAGGCCGACCAACGGAATTTTATTCCAGCTATTGAAGCACTCAAATCATTGGGGATCCAACGCTTGCGTTTGATGTCTAACAATCCACTCAAAAAAGAAACAGTAGAGGCTTGTGGAGTGGAAGTGGTAGAAATGGTAGCTTTGGAGATAGAAGCGAATGAATACAATAATTTTTATCTAAAAACAAAGCGCGATAAAATGCGACATGTACTGCTGCAAGATGGATTGTTAGATAAGTAGATACATATAATCAATATGGAGAGAGCTAAGAAATTTATTTTTAGCTCTCTTTTTTATTGATTACTGGAGGTGTGGCATATACAACCTAAAAGCAAAAGTATTGTTATAATACTAGAATTTCACCAAAACAACAATAGGTTTTATGTTCACTTACAATATACGCTCCAAGCAACAACTGCCCATTACCTTAGAAGAAGCGTGGGACTTCTTTTCTAACCCCAAAAACTTAAAAGAAATTACTCCTACTTACATGGGTTTTAATATTCGCTCAGAAGAGTATATCGGGAAAATGTATCCAGGGCAAATTATTGAGTATACAGTTAAGCCTTTATTGGGTATTCCAATGTATTGGATGACAGAAATTACTCAGGTAAAGGAATTGGAATTTTTTATAGACGAGCAGCGTGTAGGCCCTTACAATATGTGGCACCACCAGCACTTTTTTAAGGCCATAGAGGGCGGGGTAGAAGTAGATGATATTGTGCATTATCGTTTGCCTTTTGGCCCACTTGGCCCTATTGCACATGCCTTATTTGTAAAAAGACAACTCCACAATATTTTTGATTATCGTAAGACCGTATTGGAAGAGCGTTTTGGTAAATTGTAGGGGGAGCATTTTTATAGAATTTTATAAACCTGAAACCTAATTCGGCAGAACTTCGGTTTAGAGACTCCTTAAAATATGTTCTAATCAAAACATAATTATCAGGCACTTTTAAAATGCTTGATAATTATGTTGCTTGATAAATGGTATGTTTATACCTGCACCCCTTCCACATAATCCAGAATCTCTTCTGGATCTAATATATCGGTTAAATTTTCTCCATGTTTGACTAATTCAATTACCCCTTCTTCATTGATTAAAAAAACACTGGGGAGTTGAAACACCTTGCCTTGAATAGCTAATGAACTCCATTTTGCGTGTTTAAGCACTTGTTTTACGGTTTTGAAATCTTTAAGTGTATTCAATTCTCCTTTTAAAGAGGCTCTTGTTTCATACACTTTAAACGTATCTAAGGTAGTGTCAGATAAGAATGTAGTATAATTTAAATCTAATTTTGTCGGTAAGTTTATTTCAATATTTTTTGAGGGAGAAGGAAAAACCATGATGGTTTCAATTCCTTTTGTTTGAAGCTTTTTGCTTCTCAAAACAATTCTATTGGTGGTAAGAGCACAAAATGGACAAGAGGACCACCGATTAAAGGTAAGATAGACTTTTTTTCCTCTAAACTGATGCAAATTTACAAATGAACCATCAATTGATTGAAGTTTGAAGTCAGGAGCCTGTTTGTTTTTCATCTATATTCTTAAAATTTATAATGTTATTACTTACGAAATATCAAAGTAATTGGATTAAAAAAATAGGATAAGGATTAAAAGATTTAGGCAAGTATTGGGAAAAAATATCTAGATAAAAATTTAAATAGAAATATCGTACTAATAAAAGTAGCTATTTTCTCGGATAAAGGCGAGTGTTCCCACGTCAAGTTTTGAAGATTTTATAAAGGTATTTAATGTTTTTTTACGTGAACTTTTTCAATATAATTTTTTTGTTTTTTATTGATGGATTTGAATTTTGTATTCAATATTTAAATAAGTAATTTAGTTTGATGATCTCTAAACTCTAGAACTTGATCAGTTTGTGTGAGGCTATTAATTGCTGCTTTGTATCCCAACATTGAACAAAATAGACTCCAGAAGGATAGGTCGAAACATCAATGGTTAGTTGCTGTGGGGCAAGTGCATTTAATGATGTTAATACACGGCTGTTTAAATCGACAATAGTGAGCTGGTGAATAGATTGATTCGTTTTTAGTTGGAAATAATTTTGTGTGGGAGTAGGGTAGATGGCAATTTTTTGCAAATTCTGGAGATTAGGAGTAGAAACAAACAATGGATCTTCCTTGCCTGTATTGTTGCTCAAGACATTCCAATTGCCAATAAAGGCACCAGGAAGTACTTGGATTTCCTCCCAAAAAAGCGTATCCTCTATCGTGCAAGTAATACCTGTTGTCACATTGGTAATAAACAAGCGTAGGTTCATAGAATCCGCAATTGGAATAGTATGATTGAATAGGGTAGTAGATTGGTCGTTGTGGCTACCAGAAGTCGTATCGCGATGTACAAGGACACCCGAAAAAGTGGTTACCTCCCATTCGCAAACATTGTCTATGCCTGAGGGAATTAGAAAAAAGCCAGCTTGGTACAACTGTACATAACTCGTATCAGAAGCAGATACTGAAACCCCCAATGCAGCACATTGTCCATAAACAGCCCAATTGGATAAAATAGATAATAATAAAATAGTCAATAGACGCATTGTTGTTTTTTTGAAGATTAATGTTTGCTTGCAAATTACTATCATAAAGACAAGAGTAGCGACCGAATAGTTGAAATTTGTCCTCAGATTATAAGAAATACTTTTAGGCAATATTCCTGCTATTTATAATAAAATACTAGATTAGTTGCTCGGAATGTTAAAAATGCTACCGCATAAGAAAACAAAAAATCGGGTTTGGGCGGATAAATATCCTATTACCCTATAAATAGATCAAAATGGAACAAAAAACAGAGAAAAAGCTTGAAGATAAATTGTTTTTGAATCTTGGAGAATTGTTGGCAATGGAGGAGATTTATGTAAGAGAAAGAAGAAAGAAAAAATCGCCTAAAAATACTACGATCAAATTCAAGGAAGATTCATTGGGGATAGCTCTGTCTGGTGGAGGAATTCGATCGGCAACCTTGTGTTTGGGGCTGATGGAGGAGTTTAATAAAATAGGTTTGATAGAAAAGGCCGATTATCTCAGTTCTGTTTCTGGTGGGGGGTATTTGGCTTCATATATTCATTCTTCTCTGAACAAACCTGAGTCTACATCATATGAGCAATTGTTTACCAAAGACAACGCCATACAGCACTTAAGAGACCATCGAAAACACTTGTACCTTTGGCCTAATTATAAATCCTTGAGTCAATTCGTTTTGTTACTGGTGGCCATCGCAGCCGTTGTATCTAATTGGTTATGGGTAATTTTGCCAGCGATTTTTTATTGCACAATCGTTCCCTTTGGTTGGTGCTGGTATGTTATTCTTATTCTATTAATGGTCCTTCCAGGCTTGCTAATTTCGCCCAATGTTAGCTCTCTACATCGATATTATAAACAACGATTAAAAAAAGCCTATTTATGGCCACAGCAAGATATTCGGCTCAAAGATTTACAGAATCCCCAAGCCCCTTATCCATTGATTAATGCTACCGTTCATTTGGATGAGGATGATTATGATAAAGCACAATCTATTTCGTACAGAGGGACGATTAACACCAACTACTTTCTTTTTTCGCCGCTTTATTGTGGCAGTCAAGTGACCCATTATGCCAAGACCTCCAAATCTTTGTATGCCAAGGTCTCATTGGCTACGGCAATGGCTACAAGTGCAGCGGCCGTCAATACTTTTATGGGAAACATGAATGTGCCTATACCTATAAGATGGGGAATGATACTGGCCAATCTAAGAACAGGATATTTAGCTCCAAGTCCATTTCTAAAAAATTGGTTTCCCGTATTTTGGCCTTGGTATACCTATTTAGAAATGCGAGGAAAAGCCAAAACTACTTCTTACAAAATTCAGGTTTCGGATGGCGGCCATATAGAAAATTTAGCTGTTTTTGAATTGTTGAGAAGACAAGTAAAAACTATAATTGTTGTCGATGGTGGGCAAGATAATGATTTTGGTTTTTTTGACTTACGCAATCTCATTATCAGAGCTAGAAACGAATTGGGAATCGTTATTAAGTTTGATAAAGATAATGGACCATCAGAACGCATCAAGCCTGATCTTATTACTGGCACTTCCCAAAGTCACTTTGCTGTGGCTAAAATTTCGGGACTAAAAGGTTCTTACACCCCCAATTATGAAGGGGTGTTGGTGTACATCAAATCCTCGGTACTGACTACTAAGGTGTACAAATTGAGACAATTAAAAAAGGATGTTGAAGCTTTAAAAGGCAGAATTGAAGTGTTACAAAAGGAGATCAAATCTTCAAAAAATGGGGGTAAAGGAAAGGAAGTACAAGAAGAATGCCTGAAGGAGTTAGAAGAAAAATGTAACCAATTAGAAGAAAAACGAAGAGAATTAGATCATACGATGTACAGAACGTATACTCCAAAATTTCCGCATGAACCAACGGCTAATCAATTTTTTAGTAAGGAACAATGGGATGCCTATTATCATTTGGGCAAAAATATTGGAAAGGATATATTGGAATCGTTAGCGTTAAAAAAAGAAGATTCGCAATTGGATATTCATAGAAAGTGCTCTAATTATTAATCATTGTCAATTAACAAAAGCAACGAATGGAATTGAATAAAGAACTTGTCAAGAAAGGAATGTATTTATCGGGTATAGCAAATATTGGAGGAGCGTTGATCTTTTCAAAATTTTTTACCAATACAGTACTCAATGAAGCCGACCCTGTGGTCATGTCCAATTTTGGTTTGCTCATGATTGTCGTTTGGGGACTTGTTTTCTTGGCAATGGCTGCTCAATGGGAACAACTCAAATGGCTCATTGCAGCTTTTGCAATAGAGAAATTTATCTATGGATTTGTTTGGATCAAATGGTTGCTAAACAATGATCTCTCTGCTGTTTATGAAGCCGATAAGATGGCGGGGATATTTTACACGATTTACGGGGCCAACGATTGGCTTTTCTTCCTTTTTTATTCAGTAGTTTTTATTCACTTAAGTAAAGTACAACATATTGCAAGAAATAATTTTTGGAGTGCAATAAAATTCCTGTAAGATTTTTTTCGGGATTGTTCTTTTTACAAGTCTGTAAAATATGGTCTATTTCTTCTTCGGTACAATTGGCCTTGCGATGGCTAGAGTAGATGAGGTAATTCATAAGTAAAGGATTGTTTTAGTATTTAGGGGAACTATTAGACATTATTACGAATAGCTTTGTAGCGAAAAAAGCATCTTTTTCCCTCACTCATCGTTAAAAATTAATTCCATAGCGCTGCTATGAACTAAATTTTTGCCTTGATTGATGAAAAAATCTCACTTTTTAATCTCTATACAATTCCATTCGTAATAATGTCTATTGTAATATATAAAATTAAAAGTATTTTTTCCAATTTTTTTAAATGTATATAGAATAATTAAAGATCGGTTTGTCCATTTTTTTAATGAATTCTGCGCATAAAAAAAGCTGCTTCTATTTAGAAGCAGCTTTTTTTAGTTATTTTAAGATTTGAGTTAAGAAGGACTTACACATTGTACATAAACTCCAGCAAGTCACCATCTTTTACTTCGTATTCTTTGCCTTCTTGTCGCAAGACACCATTTTCTTGGGCACCTTTCCAACCACTTTGTGCGATAAAATCGTCAAAAGCAACGGTCTTGGCTTTGATAAAACCGCGTTCAAAATCGGAGTGAATGACACCAGCCGCACCAGGTGCTTTGGTTCCTTTTTGGATGGTCCAAGCGCGTACTTCTTTTTCACCAGCCGTGAAATAAGTGATAAGATTTAGGATATTGTAACAAGCGCGAATTAGTTTGTTTACCCCAGGCTCTTGAAGTCCCATATCTCCCAAGAACTCCATACGCTCTTCATAATCCTCCAATTCAGCAATGTCTGCTTCAATCGCAGCACTTACTAAGATGATTTCAGCGTTTTCGTCTGCTACAGCCTCTGCAAAAGCTTTGGTGTACGCATTTCCTTCCAAAACAGAGCCTTCGTCTACATTGCACACATAAATAATAGGCTTGTCTGTAAGCAATTGCAAACGCGCAACCAACAATGCTGTATCTTCGGTATCATAGTCGTCAAAACTACGAGCTGGTTTACCCGCATTGAGGTGTTCCATGAGGCTTTCTAGTACATCTAGAAGTTTGAGAATAGCCTTGTCACCCCCTTTAGCCATTTTCTTTTGCTTTTGAATCTGTTTATCTAGGGTTTCAATATCTTTAAAGATCAATTCTAGATCAATAGTTTCTTTATCGCGAACAGGATCGACACTATTGTCAACGTGAATGATATTATCATTATCAAAACAACGCACAACATGTACAATGGCATTTACCTCCCGAATATTACCCAAGAATTCATTGCCCATTCCTTCCCCTTTGCTGGCTCCACGAATGAGCCCTGCAATATCCACAATGTCGATAGAAGTAGGAATAACTTTTTGAGGAGTGATAATGTGTTCCAACTTTACTAGACGATCGTCTGGTACGGTAATAACCCCAATGTTGGGTTTTTTGGTAGCAAAAGGATAGTTAGCAGCTAGTGCTTTAGCCGAAGAAAGTGCGTTAAAAAGGGTAGATTTTCCGACGTTGGGTAGTCCAACAATGCCGCATTTTAAAGCCATGTATAGTGTTTGTAATGATTTTAGTAGAAATTGTATTAAAAAAAAGAACGTTAAGTCCTCTTTTTGCATTGCAAAAGTACAATTATTTGGGTAAGACCAAAAACAAACATTCGTTTATTCCGCTTAAAATATACCAATGCTGCCCACTAATTGATTCTCAAAAACAAACGATCAAAAGACAAGGCTGTAAAAATTCCCTGCCCACCCTGAATATTTGATTTGACCTTGGCTGGTTGCAAGAAAGGATTGAGGTTGGCATTGCGTGCCGCTCTAGAAGTAAGCATGTAATCATAATAAGCGCGGTCAATATGATAAATGGTACCAATGGCCCAATCGCCCCGATAAAAATCATAATCACTGCGTTGAAAAACCTTGCCATCAATATATACGCCTTGGTCAAACAAAACCACATCAATCAGGGGCTCCACCGCTACCTTACCAAACAAGCCACCACTGCTATCGCGTTGCCACAGCGCATTCTTATGCAAGGTAAAACGATAGTAATTTCGTTGTTGCAAATCATCTTGGCAACCCAAGGTCACAACAGCATTTTGTGTACCTGTTGCACCGTCGTTTCTATAAGGCCCTCGCTCAAAAACATCAATAGGCACTATGGGCAAAAAGCGTGTTTGGGCACTGGCATAGCGATTGTTGGTCGTGTCCCATACTTCTAATAAAAATTCCTCGTTGGGCACAGCATTACAAATCTTATCACTACCATAATTATAAAAACGAATAGAATCTTGGTCAAAATAAGGGATAATACTACTGCAAGCTCTGCTGGTAAATTCGGCCTCTTGTAAGGTGTCGCGTTGGCCTTGATAGGTAAGCACAACAAGTGCATTGCGTACAAAAGGACAAGCATTCACAGGGTCAAAATAGCGTTTGGTTTCTGTTAATAACAGGCGAAAGGGTTGCCCATCTTGCAGATAACATTCTACCACCAATTCACTGGGTTCCTCTTCCAACTCAATCTCAATAACATTTTCCAAATCCTGACAAGTCGTGCAGAAGAACCCTACTAATACAAGGAGTAATAATTTATTTTTCATGATAATAAAGTAAGAAAAAATTTACCAATAAAAATTCCAAGTCAGACTAGGAATAATAGGGAACAAGGAAACAATGCGTCCCTCCAGTCGGTCGGGAAAAGCAGACAAGCCACCACTACTATCTTGGGAGTAAACGGCATTGATATACATAAAAAAGGCATTTCTTCGATCATAAACATTATACACACTCAAGGTCAAATCACTCTTAAAGCGTTTGTCACTAAGTGGGTAGAGTTTCCAAACCAAGCCCAAATCTAGCCGATGATAGGCTGGCAAGCGATAATTTCCACGCTCATTATAAATAGGAATAAACTGAAACAAATTGGTGCCTGTAATATCGGTCTGAATATAACGCGATCTAGGAACCGTAACAGACTTCCCTGTGCCATAAACCCAAGAAGCACTAACCGTAATAGGAAATTTGGGGCTTGTAAAGGGCAAGTCCCACAATACTACAACCGAAATATCATGCCGTCGATCATTGATAGGATGAAAAGGACGGCCACCATTGGTTGCATCAAATTGTCGCCAAGTCCACGACAAGGTATAGCCAATCCAGCCACGCAGTGCGCCCTCTTTTTTCTCCAAATACACCTCACCACCATAACTCCAACCACGACCTCGGATAAATTCCTCATCCAAGCGTTGGTTGATAAAGATGCGCGCACCGTCTTTAAAATCCAGTTGTTGGTGCAGCCATTTGTAATAGCCTTCTATATTTAGATAATAGGATTTGCCCAAGGCAAAAGAAAGCCCTGCCGCTGCAATATCCGAAAATTGAGGGGCTACATTTTGGGTAGAGGGATACCACAAATCAGTGGGCAGGGTAGACGTGGCAGGCGTAACCAAGTGCATAAACTGATAACTGCGTGCATAAGAGAGTTTGATGGAAATATTTTTGTGCGGTAGATAGCGAAAGTTCCAACGAGGGGCAAGCCCTGTATGCCATTTGCCTTCTGTATGAAAATTATTGAGCCGTAAGCCAAACGCCATTGATACCTTAGAGCTAATGCGCCATTCATCAGAGAGGTAAGCCGCCCACTCGGCTGCTGGAAGCTTGGTGCCGCGCTCAAAATTCAAACCATCTTCACTCTTGGCAGAGAGCTGCCCAACGGAAAAGTAATGATAAATGCCATTGACTCCTGCTCGCAAGGTGTGCTGGTTGCCCAAGGCTACCGTCAAATCTGTTTTGATTTGAGCATCCTCAATGCCCGAAGCCAAACTGAGAGAAATGCCTGTATAACGTGTATTTACAGCATTGTTATAACGGGTATAACTGATGCTGGTATTAAGAAAGGCATTGGCACCTAACAATCTATTCCAACGCAAACTAGCGGCTTGATTGGTCCATTGCAAATTAAATTTTAAATCAAAATTGGCATCATCAAAATTGTAATTAAAATCATCATTGCCAGCATAAGCACTCAAAAAGAGGCGATCTTTGGGGCTCAATTCTGCATTGGCCTTGATATTGGCATCATAAAAATGATATTCGGGTAAGCTGGTCCAATTGGGATTGTTTTGGTTGCCATCATTGAGGGCTTTTAGGAAAGGGTGGGCATAGCTGCTGCGTGCAGCTACCAAGAACGAGCTTTTGTCTTGGACAATAGGGCCTTCTGCCGAAATCCGAGCAGCAATTAACCCCAAGCCACCAGCCAGTTTAAATTCCTTTTTGTTGCCTTCTCGCAATTGCACATCCAGCACAGAAGATAAACGCCCCCCAAAACGCGAAGGAAAACTCCCTTTGTACAGTTGTACATTTTTGATAACATCGGCATTGAAGGTGCTGAATAAGCCCAATAGATGGCTGGGGTTGTACAGTGTGGCCCCATCTAATAAAAATAAGTTCTGATCACTGCTTCCACCACGTACATAAAGCCCACTGCTGCCTTCAATACTGGCCTGTACCCCTGGTTTGAGTTGTAGCAATTTGATAATGTCAGCTTCTCCCATTAGGGCGGCAATTTCTTTCGCTTGTTTGGCGGTAATTTTCTCCACACTCATTTGTGGGTCTTCTAATAATTGCCGATTGCTATTGCTTTCTATCACCACTCCTGGAATGGCCACCGTGGATTCTAAGGAAAAATCCAATATCTTATTTTTGGACAAGGCAATTTTTTGAACAATGGGTTCATAGCCTACATAAGAAATTTGTAATAAGGCCGTATCTTTTTTGGTTGTTAGGGTATAAAACCCATCCAAATTGCTGGTAGTGCCTATACTATCATAAAGATTGTAAATAGTTGCTCCTATAAGGGTTTCTCCTGTACTAGCTTCCTTGATATAGCCACTTATTTGATAAGCCGTTGTTTTTTGGGCGAGGATTGTAGAGGGGAGCAGTCCTACCAATAGGAATATAAGTAAAGAACGACTGGTCATGGAAGAACGGATTGCTGGTGTTAAGTAGGTGCAAAAAAGAAATCGTACAATGAAAAATGAGAGATTTTGGTCTAGATCAAGGCGAAAAACAAAGCTTTAGCGGGCTAAAGCGCGTATTTTCAACGCCGAGCTAGGGCAAAAGAATCGTTTTTTAGTACGAA
>JBGCDW010000116.1:0-68969 GCA_045105775.1 Aureispira sp. | reverse complement strand
TAAAACTGGAAAAACTCAAGTTTATTCAAGGGGTAAACCATTTTGCAATAAAGTCTAAAATTTACCTTGCTGCTAATAAAGCCGCTTTCAAGCAACTCAATCTATTAAAGATGGAATATCCATCTCTTGCGTAACTTCAGTCAATTAGTTTAACTTGAGAAGTTAGGGCATAATAACTAGTTTAACTGTTATTATAGATTTAATTGAGGTCTGATAGAGATTCTGTTAGGAATAAATTATCGAACGGTAACGGTACTATAGCCACCCCCTTTTTTGACGACCTGAACCTGGGTTTCAATGCTCTGCTTGAGTTTTTCCACATGAGAAATAATACCCACGGTTTTGCCTTGAGATTCCAAGGTCTGCAATGCTCTAATCGCCATTTGCAAGGTATTGGTATCCAAGGTGCCAAAGCCCTCATCTATAAACAAGGATTCAATAGTAGCAGGCCCGGCTGCCAAATCAGACAAAGCCAAGGCCAAGGACAAACTAGCCAAAAAACTCTCCCCACCCGACAAGGTGTTCAAGGGGCGTTTGTGGTTGAATTGGAAAGTATCTACAATATCAATTTCCAGCAATTCATTATCCTTGGTATTCTCAAGGCTTTCCAAGCGTGTTTCTAAATAGTAACGTTGATTGAGGAAAGTGCCCAAATGAATATTGGCTAGTTTGACCAGTTTTTTGAGGGTGATACTTTGTGCAAAACGGCTAAATTTTCTGCCATTCTCAGACCCAATCAAACGCTTGAGCACTTCCCAACGTGCTACTTCTTTTTGGTGTTGAGCAATGGTTTCCAAGAGCTGGGCATGTTGTTGTTGTTGCAAGACCTGTTGTTCGAGTTTTTCTTTAATGGCACCCAGTTGTTGGAGTGCGGCAGTTCTTGTTTCTTGCAGCATGGCTAAGGTGGCAACCAATTCTTCTGCTCCTTGCTCTATTGGTGCTACCAATTCTTGTTGCTGTTGCAGCTCCTGCTGGTTGCTTTCTTGTTGTTGAGCAAGGCGTTGTTGTTGTTGTTGCAATTTGGTGCTCAACTCGTCGTATGCCGCTAGGGTTTCTTTTTCTAATAACAAGCCACGCAAACTAGGAATATCACCCAAATTGGCCGCTTGCAAACGCTGTGTTAAAACGGTCTGTTTTTCTGCTCGTTGTTGTTCTACTTGTGCTATTTGATCTTGTGTAACCTTTATTTTTCCTTTACAACTCGCTTGACCTTGTTGCTGTTGTTGGATGTCTTGCAGCACCTTCTGTTGTGCCTGTTTTAAGGTTTCTAGTTGTTGGAGATGCGCGGTTTTGGCGGCTTCTACCGAATCTCCTGCAAACAACTGCTGGCGTTCGGTTCTAGAAGTGTGTAATTGTTGTTTGTAATTGGTCAACCCTACTTGTAATTCTTCTTCCTCTTTGGTCCAGTCCAATAAGCGTTCTTGGGCATTTTGGAGTTGGAGTTGCAAGGTTTCTAATTGACTCAACCATTGCTGCTCGGCCTCTGATTGTTGTTTATAGGTGGCTTTGTATTGTTCCAATTGCTGCAATGCCTGCGTATCGTTTTCCGTCAATCCAAAAGGCAGTAAAACCTGCTTGATGGTTTGCAAGTGTACTGCACTTTTATCTTTGTGGTGTTGTTGATCTAACGCCAGTTTCTCTTGATCTAGTTGCTGTTGTTCTTCTTGTTTGCGAAGGAGTTGCAATTGTTTGTGTACGCTTTCTTGTTCCGCTTTTTGAATCTGTTCTTGGCGTTTACAGTCTTTTAACTGTGTTTCCAATTGTTGGTAATGCTTGATCGTAGCATTGGTTTGGACAATTTGTGCTTGTAGTGCCTGTTTTTGGTGAATAACCAAGCCACTGGGTATAGAATATTGCTCTAGTAAGCGACTAATGCGCGCTTCTACCTGTTCAATTTTTTGCTGAATTTGATCTTTTTTCTTTTGCGCCTCTTGCAATAATCGACTGGCTAAACGCTCACTGTTTACAATTTCTCGGTACTGCTTGTCCAATTGCTCGTATTTGGCCTCTGCTGTTTTTAGGTCTGCGGCCGCTTTTTGCAAGGCAAAACTAACATCCACTTTTTCGGTTCTAAAAGGGTGTTCTGTAGAAAAACACAAAGGACATTTCCCTCCTTCTTTTAAGGCACCACGCAATTCACTAAGATTGTTTTGTTCCTGCCTAGTTTGGTGCACCTCTGTGTAGTACAGTTTGTTTTTTTTTGCGCGGTCTAGTTCAAATTCATTGGACAAAAAAGCAACATCTAATTGCTCTAATGCTCCTTGCTGTCCTCTAATTTCTTCTTCTTGTTCCATCAACTCCTCTAGTAAGCCATAGTTTGTTTTCCGTTCTTCCTCTATGGTTCTTAATACCTCTAGTGTGCCATCCAAATCCTCATAAGAATGCTTTATCAATTCCAAATGTTCTTCATGTGATTGGAGCATATTCAGTCCTTCTTTGGTGCAGAGTTGTTGGTACTCTGCTCGAAATTGCGCCTGTTTGCTCTGGGCGATTGTTAGATCTTCTTGTAATCGGTGTTGCTGTTGTTTGGTTTGCTGTTGTTTTTCTTGCAGTTTTTGCTCATCTTTTTGAAACGTCTGCAAGGCTTTTTGACTATCCGCCCAATTGTTTTGTTCTAATTGTAATTTTTCAATAATCGTTGTTTCTAGGAGAGGGGCATGGTGGGCATATTGTTCCAGCCATTTATTCAAATTGCTTTTCTGTTGATGAGCATGTACGCGTTGCTGTTCTAACTGTTGAATGGCTGCTTCTTTTTCTTGGATTTTAAGCCTCAAAGCATCTTTTTTCTTGCCCAACTCTAGGCAATGTTGCAGTTGGTTCGCAATGTTGCTATCCAGTGCTACCACACGAGCATAATTTTTATCAAATGCCTTATAAGCAGCTTCTTCCTGCTCCCATTGTTCTTGTACCCTTTGTTTTTTTTGTTCTAAAAGATGGAGTTTTTGCTGCGTGTGTTGTTCTTCTACCAATAATTGTTTTAAGGCTTGGTTTAAATGACCACCTCGTATTTGCAATTGCTCCAATTGCTCCAAATCACCTTGATAAACGGCGGCCTGTTGGTGCTGTTGCAAGGCTTGGAGCATAGGCTGCGCGGCTTCCCAATCGGTTGTTAGTTGGCTTTGCTGTAGGAGCAGTTTTTCGGCTTCTGCTTCCAATTTTGCCAATTGTTGCAATTGCTGTAATTGCTGTTGCTGTTGCTTGATTTGAATTTCTTTGGCTTTTTGCGCTTCCTCCAGTTGTTGGCATTGCTCAGTCAATGCGACTTGTTCTTCTGAGGATAGGAGTGCAAAACTTTCGCGCTGATCCAGCAATTTTTGTAAATCTGCTTCGGCCAATTTGTGGCGTTTAAAAGCCGCGCTCGAAATCTGCGAATAGCGTTCAGAGTTGGTAATACGTTCTAGTATCTCTGCTCTATCCTGAACATTTTTTAAAAACTCCGCAAAATCGCCTTGAGCCAACAGCACCGAGCGAATAAAACGCTTGAAATTAAGCCCGTTGAGTAGTTGCTCAACTTGGGTATTAACGTCCTTCTTTTTGGTGGCTAGTAGTTGTCCACTTTGTTGATTGGCTGCCAATTGCGCCAATTCTCGTTTAGAATCCTGAAATTTGCCCTTGTTTTTCCCTTTGCTATTTCTGCCAATACTCCACTTGGCTCTATAAATCCCTTCTCCACTCTGAAAAGTAACTTCCGAGAAGGCATCCGCCGCTCCATACGTCACAATTTTATGTTCCTTATTTTTACCACCCATGTCCTGAAAACGGGGGACTTCCCCAAATAAAGCCAAAGTAATGGCATCCAAAATCGTGGATTTGCCAGCCCCAGTAGGGCCAGAAATCAAGAACAAGCCACAATTTTTGAGCGGGGCTTCTTCAAAAGACAAAAAAACTTCTCCTTTGAGGGAATTGAGATTCTTGAGGCGAATACTTAAGAGCTTCATAGTAGTAGGTAATTTTCACAAAAAGCAAAAAATAGAACTGCTTAAGATACAAAAAAGACAGCGTCAAATAGAGCTTTGAGGCTGCCTTTTGCAAGTGCAATTAAGGAGTCTATTTTGAATGTTGTTGAAGCCAAGTCTCGTCCAATGCCTTTTTGGTATAATTGAACATTAATTCTTTGTCATCATAAACAGTATTATCAATAAATATTCTATCTCTATCCAATTGGTGAGGCACATTGTAATACTTAAGTACTTGTCTTAGTTGTGTTGCAAAGTGGTCGGGGTATTGGTCTACGGTTTGGTATTCGTTTTCAGAATTGGCATGTACAGGTTTAAATTCTACTAGATTGGCCCTACTTATAGCAGCAGCAATCACTGCTATGGCAAGTAATCCTAGCAAAACGCCGATAACTATTCCCATTGGTCGTTACAGTTTTAGTACTCTGTAGCTTGTATTTTTTGCTGCTAGAGCATAGGTCGTTTATATACAGAGTGGTGGTCATTTTAAAAAAAATCTTGTTTTTAGAATCTATTTTTGGTATTTGCTTAGAACAAATTTTCAAGATCTAAGTCATCTATAATTTTCTGCAATTTAGCGGATAATTTTTTCATGTTTTGCACTAATTTATCATAATTGTCCTTAGTTAATATATTTTCAGCTTCATCAAGGTCTTGGCTTGAATCTTCATGGATTTCTTGATTTAAAGCATATATTTTTTGCTCAACAAGAGCTATTTCCATGGACTCCATTGGCTCTATTGGACCTTCTTCATGGGCTTCTTCTTTGATGAGCATTATATTTTCACGGCATATTTGAAGGCATTCCTCTAGCTCTTTAATACTAGTTATCTCTATGAAACTATCTATTTCTTCTAACTGTTCGTTTATTTTTTCACGCATAGCTTGACGCTTTATTCGTGATTCTTCTTTGTTAAGTTGATCCATGGAATATGATAATGTCTAATACTCAGAAGGGGCGTTGGTAACCTATAGGAGTGGATTCAAGATGTCTTTTTTGAGCAAGGGGATAACAAAATAGCCTTTGCTTCTTTTATCAATAAGCATACCTTTGTACTAGGCAGAAGTACATTGTTTTTGGTGATTTTCCTTGTCTAAAAATTCTAAAACTGAATTGAAAAGTTTAGTGATGGCATCACGTATAATGGAGTGTCTGGTTTGGTCGTTTAATTCCATAGTTTATTTGTTTTTACCTATTAACGGTTATCACGAATAAAGTTGTATGGTTCGCTGTAGCATTTTTTCCTTTATCTGCATCATCAAAAGACGTGCAGCCTCTCCGAGGATGCACGTTTTCGCTTCTTTGTTAAAGAAAAAAATCAGAACAGCTCTCTTTTCATAAATTCTATTCGGGATAACCGTTATTGTCTAGATAAGGTGTTCGATCTTTTAGATAACTTCAATATATGAAATAAAATGAACGTTTGCAAGTAGATTTTCTTTAGAATATACCTAGAAGGGGTGTTTGGTCAGTATAGGGAGAGTTGTTTATGAGCTGCTACAAAGAATCCCGAATTGTAAATTAGCTACAATTCGGGATTATTGAATGAATACTTTTTTGCTCTTTATTTTTGGCAAGGAACAATTAGAAGGTATATCTTCCTAAGACTCTGTTTTGTAGTCTCCCAACCAAGCTTTGCGTAGTGCTAATTGTTCGGGCGTAGCATCGTCTTTGGGAGCAAGCACATGTTTGGCTTTTACAGGCACTTTTTTCAAAACACCAGCTAATTCCATCTCCTTGTATTCTCCTGCATCATTTTTGCGCAACACAACCACGGATAAATCATCACCTTCCTTAGAACCCATTTGGTGTTGTCCTAGTACGCTTTGTAGACTCGCAATAGTCAATTCCTTACCTTGCCATTTATACAATAAATCTCCTCCTTTGAAGCCTATAATATCTTTCCCAAAAGGATCAATACCATCTTCTTTGATTTCGATCATCATTTTTCCACGGTTGAAGGTAATCCCTGTATTGAGATCAAAGCCAAACTGCGACAATTCTACAACAGTGCCTTCTTCTTGGTATTCTATGCCCATTTCGGCCATGTAATCGGCAATAGGCAAGGCTTCGGCACCAGCCACATAACGACCAAAAAAGTCCTTCATCTCTTTGCGGTAGCCTGTTACTTTTCCAATATCTTTGAATAGACATTTATCTTTGAACGGTTTATCAATTCCATACTTTTTAGACAAATCTTCCATCATATTCTGAATGCCATAGGCTCCATTAGACAAACTGCGTAAACGCATATCCAAGACCATATTAATCAACGCTCCTTTGAGATAAACATTGGGATATTGGCTTTTGTGTTCGTCCAATGCCAATTCGCTTAAGGTAGTGAAGGGAATGCTTTGATTGAATAAGGCTGCCTGACGCATTTTCTGACTCATGGTATTGAGAAATTGCTTCAAAGGCACCAAGCCTTGTTTGATTTGTACATGTTGTGCGGCATATTCTGTTGCTCCCTCATACAACCACAAGTGCTTGGACATTTTTGGATTGATAAAATCAAAGTCGTGAATTTCTTTGGAGTGAATATTTAGAGGGGTAACAATATGGAAAAATTCATGTGCTGCTACATCGCGTACCGTTTGGCTAATACTGCTGGGTTCGCCCTCAAATAAACAATAAAAAGAAGAATAAGAGTGCTCTAAGGCTCCCGCAGAGCCCGACAAATAAGAGTCGCCTTCTGGCACTAAAAAGATAAGGAAGGCGTAACGATCTACAGGTAATTTGCCCCCCAAGTAAGCACGTTGAGCTTCTAGTATTGGTTGAATATCTGCTACTAATTCTTTTGATTGTACACGCCCTGTAGGAGAGTAGGTGTGAATCAATACTTCTGCTTCTCCAATTTGGAGCATGGCCGTATCAGGCTTTGCAAACATAATGGGATTATCTACTAGACTATTGTAGTTATCTGTCAAGAAAATATCCGTATCGGCATCACCACCTACGCGCTTCATGGCAGTACCTCCATAAAGATTTTCTGGACGGTCAATTTCTAAGCGAAAAGGTAATTTTTCGAAGCTTGCAAAATATCCAAAAATACCATGATTGTTAAAAACAAAAACATCATCATCAATATTGGTTCCAGCAGGTTCAAAAATAACATTGGGTTTTTTGGTATCCCAAGTATCTTCTACTTTGTACGTAATTTTAGCAACAGCTTTACCATTTAGAATTTTCCAAGTGTTGACTTCTGGATGCTCCCATTCCAAAGCATTTCCCTCCTTATCATACACTTTAAAATCATAGATAAAGCGACCAAAGTCATAAACACTATAAGTGCCTGGTACCATTGCAGGCATATGAAATAGGAGTTCTTTTTTATTGAGTACAGGAACGGCCAATTCAACCATTATCTCATCTTTGTTGACACTCTTTAGATCTACTTTGTACTGATACTCTTGGGCAAAAAGGGGAAAGCTAACTAGTGTAAGCCATATGAATAGCAAATTTTTCATTGTTGTATTGTATTTTAAAATGTATAGGAATTAGGTTGTTACAAAAAGAGGAGTTCTCAACCCTTTTCAAACAAATATACATACAAGATGAGTGGAAGGTTCTTCTTTTTCGACCAATAGCCGATTTGTTCCAACAAAGAAGGAATTTTTGAAAAAATGGAGGCTAATAATCTTTTAATTCAGCCCATAAAGCAGGGGTCAACTCATAAAGTGGTGCCAATTCTTGTGCCTGCAAATTATCATAATATAAGGGCAAGAAAGGAGCAGCCTGTTGTACCTCCCAGCGTTTTTCGGGTTCCAATTCTAGGTACGTTTGTTGGTATTTGGCAAAAGCCAACTCTTCCCAATAGAGATGATACCCTTCTACAATACTGCCCATCACCGCTATAAAATCTTGGTATTGGACAGCCGCTTCTACCTCAATAAGCAAACTCCAATATTGCTTTGGGGTAGCTTTGTTATAGCTGTTTTGATAATGTTGTGCCAAGGCCGTTTGTAGCAAAGTGCTCAAGACCATTGGATTCACCAATTGCTCCTGAAAGACTACTTGCCTTTTTTCTACACTCAAGGGGTGAATAAGACTTGGTACATAAGCAATAGGCTGTGTTTTGATCTGTTCAAAATACCATTCCCAGTCAAATTTGGCATCTAAAAAACTAGTGTTGGGATGCACTTTTTGTGCCGCTTCTACATCTTTATAAATTTCATCATAGAGTGTAAATGGCGCAATTGGAATACGTAAGTATTGGATTTCTGTAGGCTGCATGTCTTCTATTACTGCAAGATAAAGTGTATTGCAACCACCAATTCTCAACCAAAAAAATAAATCATTGATATACGATATAGGCAAGTTGGCTGGCGCGTGCAAGCGTACGGAAGCAGCCAGCAAATTTCGAATAGGATTATGCGTGCGTTTGTGGTCTTCTAAGAGTTGGGTCATGTTTTCTTGAGAAAAATCAATGCGTCCTTGTGTGCTATGCAATTGTACTTTTTGATCTTCATAAGCAATACGTAAAATAGGCGCGCCGCTGTTCTTAGCTTGATAAAGATACTGGGATTGAACATGGGGCAAACTGACATCTTGTGCACACATAAAAAATGGTACGCACAATCCTATCAGTAGCCACATCTGTGTAAACAGAGCTGTCATAATAGTAGTGGTTAGGTATTGAAGTGATCGGATAGAGTAGGGTTAGTTTTCTTATATAAACTTAGAAAAAATAATGCCAGCTCTATATATCAGGCGCGTGCAAATCCATTAGGCGTTTTTTGAGGCTGTAAACAGCTTTAGCAGCATAAATATTAGAAGCGTTAATAAAAATAACAATAGCTAAGTCGTTTTCTTTGAGAATACTAGTGTGAGAATAAAAGGTGCCTGCACTGCCATCATGTGTACTGATGTGTACCTCCTTCTTGAGTAACCTTGTCCAACCCATTGCATAGTTTTCGCGACCATAGTGCAAGTAATCATAGGTTTTGCTAGTGAGTAGGTTGTTTTGTCCTCGAAGTCCCTTGAGATGCGCCTGTACAAATTTGGTATAATCACCAATAGACAAACTCAAGTCTCCTGATGGGGCCAAGAATTTGGGCATGGGAAACATATTCCTAGCCGTAACAGGGCGCAAATTAGAATCTAAAGGATGAATGGAGTGGTGTCCAAAGGGCTGCTCAGGATGGGCATCTGTAGGCCAGCCAAATACCCCTGTAATGCCTAGGGGTTCCAAAATATCCGCCTCTACGGCTGTTTCCCAACTGCTTTCGCTTATTTTTTCTAGCATGGCTGTTGCTACAGAGTACCCTGCATTAGAGTAGGTGTAGCCATCTTGAGCACCAATTTTTGCAGGGTTCTGGCGCATGAGCCACTTGGCAAAAGCGCGTCTTTGCTCGGTTGCATTACCAGGGAAACGCGGCACTTGTGATATTTCTTGTGCGCCTGTAAACGGCTTAATATAAGCTCTATGGCACAATAAATCGGATAAGGTAATATGGTGATAGGTTTTAAAAGCATCATCCTTCCAATGCGGAAAAACATCCAGCACTTTGGTTTCCCACTCAATCAAACCGGCTTCGACCAGTGCCCCAGCCCAGTGTGCGGTAAAAGCCTTGGTGGTAGAGCCCAAATGAAAGCGATCCTCTAGCTGAACGGCAATTCTACTACCTAATCTACGCTCTCCAGATACGGCTACTTCTACTTGATTGCTGCGTACTATAGCAGCAGCCATAGCAGGCATCTTGTATTGCATTCTCACTTTATCTAGTAACTGTTGCAGATCCTCCAACTCATCAATAGACTTGTTGGTAATTTTTTTATTGCCTTGGCAGGCATAGAGTAAAAACAAAATGGAGCAAAAAATTAATGAACGCATATTGGATGGGTTAAGATAGAAGAAGTAGTTGCTTTGTTCTCAATAACAATATACTCCAAGATAGAAAATTATAAGATGTTTTGCAGGGCGTAATCACAATTGGATGCTATAAAAGAGATTTTTATAAAGGGAGCATTATTCGAAAATGCCTCCATTGTGATCGAATTTGATGTAGATATGAGCGAATATAAATGAAGTAGTTTGTTTTGTACAGTGCGCTATATTTTTGTATTGGGTTATCTGATTTCACTCATGGTAATTTAAAATAAATTCACAATCAATTCAATACAAAAAAATGAAAACTAAAAAACAATTCTTAGTGGTATTATTACTATTGACCATTATCAATTATGGTTACACTCAAAAGACAACTGTTGAGCCTGGAACCTACTACACCAATCAAAATCGGGTGGGGAAAATCACGATTACTGTTGATGATGATGAACACCAAACCATTATGTTTGAAACAAATCCTGAAAATGATTTGATCTGGGAAGAGTGTGTATTCTCTCCAAGTAAAGGTTGTGTAAGCACTCTAGGAAAATTGTACAGCGCCAAGGTGTTGGCCGAAAACAATGATATGCTTACAGAAGGAGAGCATATTTTAATGATACGAGTAGAAGGGTACAATGGCAATGAACAATTTAGCACGCCTCCTATGGCAGAAGGAAGTGTCAAAATAAGGGTTACCAAAGAAAACAAAACAAAAACACTTTCTCAATCTTACTTAGCAGCAGGTATGTCTAATCCAGCACTCGAAACATCCACTTTGAGAACATTACAATCTAGTAATCCTGATAGTGATTATCATAAAGTAATTATTGGTAGTCGCAATTATGAAATTGTTCGGAATGAGCTAACAGGAGTCGTATTACATCGTCAAGTAGGTGTTATAGCATTTGGACGCAATAAAAAAGGCTGCTTTTTTAGACTTTATCGAGTCGTTCAAAGTTTTAATGGAGCTAGTTATGAGAATGCGTATAAGGTCTATAATAATGTATATGATTATGAAGTGAATGGCCAATCTTCTGGTCAAGTACCCTGTGAATCTGTACCCAAATAAGTGCATTTGGTATGCACTATACCCATGTTGTTGGATGCTTTTGTAGCGCATTAAAAACAGCATGGGTGTACTTATTAGAATTATAATTCTTTCTTCTTTGGTGGCATAAGTTGTAGAAAAATTTTAGAAACGAATAAACCCTATACAGACGCTTGTTTCTAGGAAAAAAAAAGTACATTTGCGAGCATTGGTTTGTAAGCTACATAGGGCTGTTGTATAACAACAACTTAACTTTTTCAACTCACTGCATCACATCATGGCAAAGTATATTTTTGTAACAGGAGGAGTTAGTTCTTCTCTTGGCAAAGGAATTATTGCGGCCTCTACGGCCAAATTATTACAAGCGCGCGGCTTTTCTGTTACCATCCAAAAATTTGACCCTTACATCAATGTTGACCCTGGTACACTCAACCCCTATGAACATGGGGAATGTTTTGTAACAGATGATGGTGCAGAAACAGATTTGGACCTGGGGCATTATGAGCGTTTTTTGAATATGCCTACTTCTCAGGCCAATAACGTAACTACAGGACGAATTTACCAGACGGTTATCAATCGTGAACGCGAAGGAGCGTATCTGGGTAAAACCGTACAAATCATTCCTCATATTACAGACGAAATCAAACGCAGAATGCAATTGATTACGAATACAGGGGATTATGATATTGTTATTACAGAAATTGGTGGTACCGTAGGAGATATTGAATCGTTGCCTTATGTAGAAGCCATTCGCCAAATGCGTTGGGAACTGGGAACGGATAATTGTTTGACCATACACTTGACTTTGGTACCGTTTTTAAGTGCAGCAGGAGAACTCAAAACCAAACCCACCCAACATTCTGTAAAGGAATTATTGAGTGCTGGTGTACAACCCGATATATTAGTTTGTCGTACCGAACACCCACTAAGTTCCAACATTCGTCGTAAATTATCCTTGTTTTGCAATTTGGGCCCCCATGCAGTTATCGAAGCAAGAGATGCAGAGAGTATTTATGATGTACCTATTCTTATGCTCAAAGAAAAATTAGACCTCACTGTTATTTCCAAGTTGCGTCTAGCAGATCTCCGTGAGCCTGATTTGAGAAAATGGAAAAAATTCCTCGGCCATCTCAAGAACCCTGTGCATGAAATCCGAATTGGATTGATTGGAAAGTACATCGAATTGCAGGATGCATACAAATCTATATTGGAGGCTTTTGTACATGCAGGTGTTGCCAATGAATGCAAAGTACAAGTCGTTCCTATTAGTTCGGACGCGCTTACGGTTAATAATATAGAAAATAAATTAGAAGAGTTAGACGGTATTTTGGTAGCTCCTGGATTTGGAGAGCGTGGTATTGAGGGCAAAATTATAGCTATTCAGTATGCCAGAGAAAACAACTTGCCTTTCTTTGGTATTTGTTTGGGAATGCAGTGTGCTGTGGTAGAGTTTGCACGCAATGTATTAGGCCTCAAAAGTGCTTCTTCTACCGAAATGAACGAAAATACAAAGTATCCTGTCATTAGTCTGATGGCAGATCAGAAGCAAATACACAAGAAAGGGGGAACGATGCGCTTAGGAGCCTATCCTTGCGATTTAATGCCCGATTCTAAAGTTAAGAGCATTTACAAACGAAGCCATATTCAGGAGCGTCATAGGCATCGTTATGAGTTTAACAACGAATTCTTAGAAAAATTTAAAGAAGCAGGTTTACAGTCTACAGGGATCAACCCCAAAAGTAATTTGGTCGAGGTTGTTGAAATTCCTGAACACAATTGGTTTGTGGGGGTGCAGTTTCATCCCGAATATAAGAGCACGGTAGAGAATCCACACCCTTTATTTGTAGATTTTGTTAAACATTGTATACGATAGATACAACAGATCTGTTGTATCTATCGTATACAGTTCCGTATATCTTCGTTCATTTTAGGCATAAAAAAAACTCCAAAAAGTTTCCCGACTTTTTGGAGTTTTATGTTTTCCCTCTGGTAATAATTGTTTCCCTGAAAATGTTTGAGGCTTCCCGACCTTGTTATTTTCCAATCAAAACCATTTTTTTATTTTGTAAAATACTTACTTACTAAGCATTTTGTTTTTTTTTGAACTTGTTAAGTTGATTTACCTAGTTCCAATAAAGTGCCAAACGAAATTTTATTTACTAGTCAATTGTTTGTATATAAAATTTTGTTTTAATTGTTCCCATTTTGGGTTTAATTTCTCTTTTTTGGTTCTACTGAGTCAATAACCAATTCCAAGTAGTCTGAATACCTACCTCTAAATTGGTAGAGGGAGTCCAATCTAAAACCGTTTTAACACGCTCAATAGATAAGATATTAACAGGCACATCAAAACTACGTCCTTTGAGATAATGTACGGTGGGGCTTTGTTGGCTGGTGGTTTGGCAAGCGGCAAGAATTTCATTCAAAGAATAGCCTTGGCCAGAACCGACATTAAAGATTTTTTGCAGCCCTTGATAAGCGAGGCTTTGGACGACTACTTGGGCCACATCGGCTACGTACACATAATCGCGAACAATGCTGCCATCTCCCCAAATTTCGATAGCTTGTTGCTGTTGTATTTTTTGCAGCCAAATCCCAATAACTCCTTGATTTTTGGTCAAGTTTTGGCGTGGGCCATAAGCATTGGCTACTCTAAATATGTTGTAATCCAATCCTTTATTCTCATAATAAAAATGCAAATAACGCTCAAAGGCTAATTTGGACGTTCCATAAGCCGAGATGGGATGCAAGGGATGTGCTTCATCTACAGGAATGTATTGTGGTGGGCCATATAAGGCACCCCCTGTAGAGATAAAAATCACCTTTTTGACCGTTGCCTTGACTGCAGCTTCTAACAAATGCAAGCCCCCAATAAGATTGCTTTGTGCATCATAAATAGGGTTTTCAGTGGCCGTTTTGGGCACCGTAGTCCAAGCCACATGAATCAAATAATCCACGCCCTGCAAGTACTGTTGCATCAATCGCTCATTGCCAAAATTCCCTCTTAACAACTGTAATTGATCTTGATAAGGTTGGATATTGGGATGAATGCTCGAACTAGAGGTGAGCACACTTAGTTGGTGCCCTTGTAGGAGCAAGGCTTCTACGATGTGCGAGCCAATAAAACCCGTGCCACCTGTTAGGAGAACTGTTGCCATATTAGTATTATAATTATTACAATGAAGTAGGAAGATAAACCTCTTCAAATATTTCTAGCAGGACATCTACGGAATTTTGTAGCCCTCTGTGATGAATGGCAGCCGTTCGGCAACGCGCCCGTAGTTGCTGTAGATCTTCCTGCATGAGTTGTTGTAACTGCTGTAACGGAAGGTTAAGATCTACTTGCGTTAGACTGTCAAAAACAACGCCTACATTTTCCTCCTCTGCCATGTCATCATCATCTGCAATGCCTTTGTTAAGCAAAATAGGCAAGCCACAAGCCAAGTAATTGCCAATCTTGACAGGTGTTCTGTAACGTTGCGAATCTAAGGGGGGAATGGCTACCATGCCCATATCACAGGCAGATATATAGTCTTCAATTTGACTGTAAGGAATCTTATTGAGCACAACAAAATCACTGGGCTGTAAGCCTGCTGCCAAATACGCTTGTTCTACTTCATCGGATGGGGTGGGCGAAATGGTAAAGAAAAATAAAGTTGGCTCTGCGTCGAGCAGTCGTTTGCAAAATTCAGCTACTTCTTGAGCCGAATAATAAATGCCTCCAAACTTGCCCAAATACAAGATGGCATAGCGTCCGTCGGGTACACCGTTTTCCTGGCGTATTCTAGTGCGTGCTGCTGCCGAAAAGCTAAATTTATCGGTATCTACAGAGATAGGAATTCTTGAAATGTTGGCTTTGGAATGCCAATCTTTGAGAAGTTGAACCGTATGTTTGGTAGGAGCAGTGACATAATCTGCTTTGGTCGCTTGCCAAACTTCTACTTGATGTAGTATGTTGTATTTTAAGGATTGTGCCGACCAAATGCCAAACTCCTTCATATATAAACTATGTGGTTCAAAGCAAAAAACCAACAAGCGAAGACGCAAAATTCGACTAATCAAAAAAGCATAGCCCCCCGCAATAGCTAGAAAACCTACTATTAGTTTTACTTTTTCCTTTCGTTTAATACCCCATAATTTAAAAAAGAGCCGTATAAAATTCCACAGTTTTTTAAATAGAATAAATCGACCACCTCTGTAGGGGAGTGGATGCCATTGTATGTTTTGTTGGGCCAATTGTGCTTGCAATTGCTTTTGCTCGGCTGCTGGTAGGGCATAGGCTTGCTGTTCTTCTGTTATAATATGATAACAAAAAGCTTGTGGAGATTGGCGTTGATGCTCCAGTAAGTATTGATACATCAAACCATTAAACAATGGATCTTTAAAACTATGCGAGGCACAGATAATAACAGCAGGCAAAGCCATAATAAATAATTTTACGAGAATAATTTTTTACGCAATTGCCCCCAAGCTGTTGAGGGGTGGGTGCGCGCTGCTTTGAGCAAATATTGCAATCCTTTGGTTTTGTTGTTGCCATCGCCCCACCAAGAAGCCCCCACAATCCAATACATCGTAGCAAAACACTGATTGCGAAAAGCTTTTGATTTAAATAAATGATGTTCTTCGGCTCTTTGATAGGCCAATAACGCATCTTTTTCCATCACTGCTACATTGCTGTGCATGTTATTATCATGCACCCTATAATGCCAAGTGACCTCAGGAACCCGTCCAATTTTGTAGGCGTTGGCTACCCTAAAGAAAAATTCTTGATCGGCTGCATTGGACAATTCTGGATCAAAACCGCCCACTTTTTCTACGACTTCACGCTTGACCAAAACACTACTAGGCGTAGGCACACAGGTGCCATTCCAAGCCAGCAAATCCTCTAAGATATGCCCTTCTTTGCCTGCTTTGGTTTCTCCTGTTGGCTTAGAATTACTATCAATAACGGCCAAATCAGAATGCACCAAACCCAAGGCTTCATCTTGAGCGAAGAGGGCCACTTTTTTTGCCAAATTTTTGGGCAACCATACATCATCCGCATCCAAAAATGCGACCAATGCTCCTTTGCTGTGGGCAAATCCATTGTTTCTGGCTACCGAAACACCACTATTGGGCTGTTTGATATACTGCACACGTGGGTCGGCCTCTACAAATGGCTGAATAAATTGGTCTTGATTATCAGGTGAGCCATCGTTGACGACAATCAATTCAAAGTGTTGGTAGCTTTGGTTCAAGACACCATTGATGGTCTCTTCAATATAAGCGGCTGCTTTGTAGGCAGGAATGATGACAGAAACAAGTGGTGTCTTAGACATGTGCGAGTATTTTTTCTAATAAAACAGGATATAAAACACGATCCCCATACGTTTTTGCTGCTGCTTGATCCACCGCTTTTTTGCCTTGTAATAATGCTTGGACAGCTTTTAGAAATTCGGCGGAGGAATGGGCTGGATAAATGAGTACATCATTGAGTTGCTGCAGTTCGTAATTGAGGGTGGTAACAATAGGAGTGGCTTGCGCCAAATAGTTGAGCAATTTTAAAGGAGTACGATGTACATTTTCTTGACGTTGTTGTTGGTAAGGTACGAGTCCTACGGCAGCCAAGGCGACATATTCCTTTAGATCGGTTGCTTTTTGAATGCCCAAATAGGCGACATTATTTTTGGCGGTTAAGGTTTCAAAAGAAGCTTGCTGTTGGGCAGGCAGTTTGTTGGGGCCAATCAACAATAATTGTTGGTCAAGTTCATTGGCCAGTACATGCAGCAATTCCAAATCTACATCAGGATTGAGTGTGCCCACAAAGAGCAAATAATCCTTGCCCCACTGTTGTTTTATCGCCTCCAAACGCTCTGGGCGTAGTTGGCGTTCCGCTTCACTAATACCATGAGGAATATACAACATGGGTTTTTCAAATGCTTGGTAGACTGTTTCATACAATTGACTAACCAAGACCAATAAATCAGCTTTTTGTGCCAGATGGGCATCGGTCCAAATATGCTGATAAGGATCTACAATATGATAGATTCTTTTGCTGTTGCCAAAGGCAGGGATGTCTACAAAACGGAAAGGGTCAAATTGCCACCACAGCATTGGCCGTTCCTTCGGCAAGGCTTGGTAAAGGGCTTTGGATACTAGACGATCATTCCAATACAAGGCAAGACGTTTGTGCAAGCGCAATGGAAATGGATTGGTATAATTGACCACGGTTAGCCCTTGATGAATGGGAGTTAGTTGCAAATTCACTTGCCCCACTTGTCGCCAATTCCACTGTGTAGGAGCATTCAGAAAGTACACCTCATGCCCCATCTTACTCAATTCATTGGCAATGTGTTGTTTGGAAAACCAAACAGCAGACCAAGGTTCATTGGACGTGATAATTATAGTGTAGTTTGTTTGCATGATAATACGATTCCGCGCTGCTAGAACAATGCTTTGATATAATCCTTGAAAAAGATACTGCGTAGTCCTTTCTTGGCAGTGGGCAAATGTTGGGTATAATCCACCAAGTATTGATATTGGCGATATACCTTGCGAAGGTTTTTAGTATTAAAAGCCAATCTATAGGAGTGCAATACGGTAAAACGCAAAAGCAATTGGGTGACTTTTTCTTTTCCTAATTCTTCTAAGAAATAATAATAACATTGATAGACTTCATCGAGCAAACCAACCTTGTTGTATCCCCAATCTTTTTCATTAAAAGTATTAACGCGTGTTTTGTATTGTGGATTGTAAATACCTCGATGATGATACAAGCAATAAGCCGTAAAATAGAGGAACAAATACGGGTTTCTGTATTCCTCTTGATCCAAATAGGAGGCTAACAGCCCCTCTCGTTTGCACAAAATGCCAGACATTTGATGCCCCCAATGTGACCAAGCCAACATGGATTCAAACCCTCCCTCGTTGATCGCTTCCGTGTCATTTCCGCGCACATCCTTGGTGCTTCCATCCTGAAAAACAGAGACAATACCTGGAATAATGCACCCCAAATCTTTGTATTGCTGGATAGATTGATAACAGTAGTTTAAGTAACCTTCTGCCAAAAAATCATCATCCCCCAAAAACAATACAAAAGGGCTGGTCGCTTTGTCGAGTACTGCTACTGCATTGCGTTCCAAGCCTATATTTTCTTCATTTCTATAATAATGAACGGATAAATTGGGGGGCTTTTGCTGGCAATATTTTTCTACCAAAACACTGGTGTCATCAGGAGAACAATTGTCAGAAATAATAATTTGCACCTTATCCCAAAGCTGGTATTGCGCGATTTGGTTTTCCAAATCTTTTAGGTTGGCCCATACATCTGCACCTCTGTTATAGGTAGGAATAAGAACATCAATTAACATTATACTTCATTTAGGAGGTTAGCAATTACCAAAGAGCCCAAGCTGCATCTTTATTTGATACATCAACCGTCTTGGTTTGCCAATCTAAGGCAAAGGCAGGATCATCCCATCTAATGCCTCGTTCTGCTGCTGGATGATACACATTATCAGAAAAATAAAGCACCTCAGCATCCTCGCTAAGTGTTAAATAGCCTGTTGCAAAACCACGCGGCACCAGTACACCAATATCGGGCTGATCTAGTACTACCGTAGCCGCCAAATCAGTCGAGGCTTTACCTGTTCTAGTGTCTACAAATCCCAACTGAATGCTGCCTTTGGTAGCTCTAAAAAATTTAGCCTCGGCCCACGCGCCTGTTTGGTAATGCAAGCCACGCAAAATACGCGCCTGTTTATTCTGCACAAAATTTACTTGCTGAATATGATAGGTTTTCAAGTGTTCGTCCTGTTGATTAAACAACTTAACAAAACCACCTCTATTGTCCACAAAGGCAGGACTTTGGATAACTTGAACCTCAGCGAGTAGCGTATTGATAACTTTCATAATCTTTATTAATTGGACACAAAAGTAAGACATTTTTTCGCGCTAGGCTTATTACACAGGGAGTAATTTTAGGATTCTGAGGTCGTATAATAATCCAAATACTCTTCAATGCCCTGTTCTAAGGTTATTTGGGGGGCAAAATGCAAGCTTGAAGGTTGTTGGCTGCTATCCAGTGCCAAGTACTGCATCTTAACATCTCGTTTGTCAATCGTACCAAATTGTGCTTGTGGATATTGACCCAATCTTTTTTCTACCGCCTTTAAAACTTGTTCTATGACGCTTCTAACCGTATGTACTTCAGGAGCAGTTAGATTGAACACGCCCGATGTAGCTTCTTCAAGCGTTTGAATCAAGAAATTGGCTACATCGTTGATATGGGTGTATTGACGTTGTTGCACCCCTGCCGTAAATTCTAGCGTTTCCCCTTTGATGCTGCTTTGCACAATGTAAGGAATGAGGCGATTGGTGTTTTCTTCTGCACCATAAATATTAGTGAGTATAAAATGCTGCCAACAATAGGGGAGTGCAGGCGTATTGGAGAGCAATTTACTATCCGCAAAACGCGTTAAGAGGTTTTTGGCGCGGCAATAGGCATTGGGCAAGGGGTTTCGGTGACTCGCCAAAGCAGCCGTACCGTATCGTTCTTGTTGCGCGTGCTGGTCGCCAATTTCAAAGTAAGAACCAAAAGTAACCAACTTGCCCTGATAATTGGCCACTTCTAAAGCAACGGCCAAATTTATAGGCTCAAAAGCATTGAGCGCGTAGATTTGTGGTGCATTATGATTGTGTTTGGGCTGAATGCCTGCTCCTGCACAAAAATAAATGACCGCATAGTCCAATAAGCCTTCTATATCCAAAGGAGTTGCTGGATAATCATAGGCCGTCCATTGGTGGGGAGCGTCTAGTGCCATAGGCTGGCGACTGTAACAATGAAATGTAGGCGAATGAGGCGTGGTACTCCATTTCTTGAAAAGAGCTTTTGCCAAAAAAGATGTTGCTCCAATAATAGCAATGGTCATGGTTCCAAACTGTTTTGGTGGTGTAAACACATTTTCAGAGGGCAAAGATAGTGTAAGCTGTTGATTTTTGGTTGAGAAGTGAAAAAATGTCTGGATTTTTTTTACAAATTCTAAAACATAAAAACAGAATGGTACTTTTGCAGGGAACTATTCACAAGATTAATTCTAAAACAAATTATAAACGATGTACAACGCACTACTCAACAAAGAAACCAAATTAGCAGTAATTGGATTGGGCTATGTAGGCTTGCCTATTGCACTGGCTTTTGCCAAAAAACTAAGTGTAGTGGGGTTTGACATCAATGCAGCAAGAGTGGCTCAAATGCAGCAAGGAATGGATCCTTCACAAGAATTAGAAGCCAGTGCTTTTGATGGGGCAGATATTCAGTTTACAACCAACTTAGAGGATTTAAAGCAAGCGAGCTTTTATGTAGTAGCAGTGCCCACGCCTATTGATGCTTCGCGTACACCCAATCTCAAACCCTTATTATCTGCGACCAAAACAGTAGCACAAGTACTCAAAAAAGGCGATTGTGTGGTGTTTGAATCCACCGTTTATCCTACGTGTACCGAAGAGGATTGTTTGCCTATGTTGGAAGAGTTATCAGGGCTTAAATTACACGAAGATTTCAGCATAGGTTATTCGCCTGAGCGCATCAATCCTGGTGATAAGGAACGCACGATTGAGAAAATTATAAAAGTGGTTTCTGGAAGTAATGAGGCTGCTTTGGACTTGGTAGCCAAAGTCTATGAGTTGATTATAGAAGCAGGGGTGTATAGAGCCAGCAGCATTCAGGTGGCGGAGGCGGCCAAGGTGATTGAGAATACCCAGCGCGACCTCAACATTGCGTTGATGAATGAATTGTCCATTATTTTTGATAAAATGAATATTTCTACCCTAGAAGTGCTCAAAGCAGCAGGAACCAAGTGGAATTTTCTCAATTTTTATCCAGGGCTAGTAGGAGGGCATTGTATAGGCGTAGATCCTTATTATTTAACCTTCAAAGCCCAGCAATTGGGGTACAATCCACAGGTTATTCTAAGTGGTAGACGCATCAATGATAACATGGCGAGTCATGTTGCTACACGTCTAGTACAGTTGATGTTACAAGAAAATAAACCCATAAAAGGGGCTAGAGTATTGGTAAAAGGTATTACATTCAAAGAAAATGTTTCAGATATCAGAAATTCTAAAGTAGCCGATTTGGTACAGGCGCTCCAAGATTTCTTAATAGAGGTAGAAGTAGTAGACCCCCATGCTTCTGCCCAGCAAGTAGAGGAAGAATATGGTTTTGGCTTGGTAGAGCAGCCCACAGGCCAGTATGATGCCATTGTAGTAGCCGTATCCCACCAAGAATACCAGTCCTTGCAGTTGTCTCAATTTAAGGAGTGGAGCAAGGGCAAATTGATTTTAGTGGATCTCAAAAACTTATATACCCATCAATCTGCTGATGATTGCACTCTTTGGAGCCTCTAACCCTTCTATATAAATATTTAGTCCTGCTCTTTTCTTATCTTTGTTTTTATAAAAAATAAAAACACTTCACTGTGCCCTATGGTCAAGTGTTATTTTGAAGTTAGTTTCAAGCGTTTGCCAACCAGCAAACGTCTATGATATACCGTTCTTTAGATAAGACTCCTTATTGTATTACTCTACTTTTTTGTGTTTATGAAAACTCTTTTTGGTTTACTTCTTTGTTTTTTGATAGAAATAGGTGGTTTGATGGCTCAACCAACCGTCAATTTGGGAGCAGATACGACTATTTGTGCCAGTTCTTACGCCTTACAAACGAATAATGTAGGGGCTACTTTTTTGTGGAATACAGGAGCAACGGCTTCTTCTATTGTTGCAACTAGTTCTGGGCTGTATTGGGTAGAAGTGACAGACGGAACGGGGACAACTAGAGATAGCATTGTTTTGATTTTAAACCTTCCGCCTGTGCTGTCGACTTCCTTGCCAGCAGATACAGGACTGTGCAAAGGGGGGCAGCAGTTATCAATACAAGCAGGAACGGGGATTGTACAATGGTTGGATAGCTTCAATCAGGTTATAGCCATAGGAGATACGATTGATTACTTGGTGGCAGATACAACTCTGTTGTGGTATCAGGCGAGCAATTTTACACCACTTACAACTACTTTTGGGCGTTCATTGAGTAGTGCAGGCTCTGGTTTTGCGGCTGCGGTGCCAAGAGGGATTGTATTTAATGTGAATGAATATTTGCGCCTCAATAGTGTGCAAATGGAAGTGAACAATGGCCCTTTTACCGCCAATATAGAGATTCGAGATGGACAAAATAATTTGCTATACAGTATTCCCATTGCTTTTCCAAGTGCAGGACAGCACACCGCTGTATTGAATGTAGATTTGACTGTGGGCAGCAATTACAGCATGACTTTGCAAAATATATCGGGCGGACAAGCGCGCTTTAATTCTGGGGTAAGCAACTGGGCTGGTTTGGGAGCTGTACCCTATATTGATTTGGTAGCAGGGGTGCAATTTGCCTCGGTCTATGCTTATTTTTATGATTGGCAAATCTCTATTTTAGATGCTTCTTGTCGTTCCAATTTGGATTCTATTCTCATTAATAGCCTCGAAACACCTATAGTTGCACTCGGAAATGATACGACTTTGTGTGGAGATAGTTTATTGTTGGATGTTGCCAATACTGGGGCTATTTATAATTGGAATACAGGAGCGAGTAGCAGTAGCCTCTTTGCAAGTAGTACAGGTCGGTATAGTGTGACCGTAAGCCAAGGAGGCTTGTGCCCTGTGGCCGATTCTGTTTTTATTACGGTTTTGCAGCCCCCTGTATTTACTAATAGACCAAGCAACCAAGATGCTTGTCAAGGCAATGTGGTGTTAACCGCTCAAGTGGATACAGGTGTGGTACAATGGCTAGACAGCACAGGGCAATTATTAGCCTTGGGCGACACGCTTAATTACACCTTAGTAGACACTACTAGAATCTGGTATCAGGCTAGTTATTTTAGTCCTCTAGGAACTACTTTTGGGCGTTCATTGAGTAGTGCAGGCTCTGGTTTTGCGGCTGCGGTGCCAAGAGGGATTGTATTTAATGTGAATGAATATTTGCGCCTCAATAGTGTGCAAATGGAAGTGAACAATGGCCCTTTTACCGCGAATATAGAGATTCGGGATGGACAAAATAATTTGCTACACAGTATTCCAATTGCTTTTCCAAGTGCAGGACAGCACACCGCTGTATTGAATGTGAATTTGCCTGTGGGCAGCAATTACAGCATGACTTTGCAAAATATATCGGGCGGACAAGCGCGCTTTAATTCTGGGGTAAGCAACTGGGCTGGTTTGGGTTTTACGCCTTATGTTGATTTGGTAGCAGGCGTTCAAATTGCTTCTGTTTATGCTTATTTTTACGATTGGCAAATCTCCATTCTGGATGCTTCTTGTCGTTCCAATTTGGATGCTGTTATTATCAATAGCTTGCCAACACCTGTAGTAGACTTAGGCCCTGATACGACTTTGTGTGGAAGTAGTATTTTGTTGGATGCTTCCAATACTGGGGCGAGTTATGTATGGAGTACGGGAGCACCTAGCAATGCTATTTTTGCCAATACAACCGCTACGTATAGTGTTACGGTAACGCAAGGAGGACTTTGTACAACGGTCGATTCTATAGATATTGTGGTGCTGCAAAAACCCAATTTTACCAGTAGACCTGTAGACCAAGATGTATGTCAGGGCGATTTGGCCTTGGTGGCACAAGCGGATGCTGGAGTGGTACAATGGCTCGACAGTACAGGGCAAACTATAGCCTTGGGCGATACCTTGAATTACACTGTAATCGACACGGCTAGAATTTGGTATCAAGCCAGTTATTTACTGCCTTTAGACGATACTTTGGGTTTATCATTGAATACAAGCACTGCCTCGGGCTATACCTCGGCTGTACCCAGAGGAATTATTTTTAATGTCAATGAATATATTCGTCTAAACAGTGTTCGTTTGGATGTAGACAATGGGCCTTTTGCGGCAGATATAGAATTGAGAGATGGACAAGGCAATCTATTGTATCGTGTTCCTGTTTCTTTTCCGAGTGCAGGGCAGTATACGGTGCCTGTGAACATGGATATTCCACCAGGGGTGGGTGATAGTTTGTTATTAACCAATATTACAGGAGGGCAGGTGCGTTTTAATTCGGGTGTAACCAATTGGAATACTTTGGGTGCTTCCCCTTATGTAGAATTGGTGCAGGGCATTGGCTTTGCTGCTGTTTATGCTTATTTCTACGATTGGCAAATCTCTCTAATTGATGCTTCTTGTAGTGCGGATTTAGATTCGGTACTGATTAATAGTTTGGAAACCCCTGTTGTTAATTTAGGCACAGATACCACTTTGTGTAGTGATAGTTTGTTGTTGGACGCGTTTAATACAGGCGCGGCTTATACTTGGAGCACAGGAGCCAATACCAATGCTATTTTTGCTAGTAATACCGATTGGTACAATGTGACGGTTACTCAAAATGGCTTGTGTCCTGTTTCGGATTCTATCCAAGTGACGGTTATCACACAACCTCAACTCACTACCCGTCCTGTTGATCAAAACGCTTGTCGAGAAGTGGTTACCTTAGTGGCGCAATCTGATTTAGGAATTATACAATGGATAGATAGCAGCAATCAAGTATTTGCAGTTGGTGATACTTTGCAATATGATTTACAAGATACTACTTTGTTGCGTTATCGTGCTGGATATTTTAATACTGTAGATACTACTTTGGGCTTGTCTCTAAATGGGATAGGTACTGGTTATACGGCTGCTATGCCAAGGGGGATTATTTTTAATGTCAATGAATATATTCGTCTAAACAGTGTTCGTTTGGATGTAGATAATGGACCTTTCTCTGCGGATATAGAATTGAGAGATGGTAATGGGCAATTGTTGTATCGTGTTCCTGTTTCTTTTCCAAGTGCAGGGCAATACACAGTACCTGTGAATATGGATATTCCTCCAGGGATGGGGGATAGTTTATTATTAACCAATATCACTGGTGGGCAGGCGCGGTTTAATTCGGGGGTAAGCAACTGGAATACGCTAGGAGCTTCCCCTTATGTAGAATTGGTAGAGGGAATTGGTTTTGCTGCGGTATATGCCTATTTCTATGATTGGGAAATTGCTGTGCTGAGTGATTTTTGTACTTCGGATCAAGATTCTGTACTGCTTTCTTTATTGCCCACGCCAGAAATTTTATTGCCTGTTGATACCTTAATTTGTGACGATTCTGTGGTGTTGGATGTAACTTTTCCAAATGCCACTTATCTCTGGACACCGACCAACACGACTACCAGCCAGATTCTTATTACCCAAGAGGGAAAATATACGGTAACGTCGAGTGTTGGAAGTTGTCGTGTAACGGACTCTATAGAGGTCTATTTAACTCCTATTGTAACCCCTACTATTTTGTCTAATGATACAACTACTTGTGTGTCTATTATAGAAAGGCGTGCAACAGGCGCGGATATTATTCAGTGGTATGATGCCCCTACAGGTGGGCAATTGCTGGGTGTGGGAGACGTATTCCAATATTTGGCTCAAACCACGGATACGCTTTGGGCAACAGGACAAAATTTTGCGAATAAATTATACACGCAAGGATTGACGGATACCTTTGTAGCTGCACGTACTAATTATAACTTTCCCAATCAAATTCGTGGGTTGGTATTTGATGCACACGAAGAGGTGTTGTTAGAAGAAGTGACCATGTATATCAATAGGACTGCCTTTATAGGAACAATAGCCCTATGGGATGATCGCGATCAGGTCATTGACAGCCAAGCAGTAGTATTGACCAATTTGGGAGCGAATAGGGTTCCGTTGAATTTCAAAATTACAAGAGGACAATCGTACAAATTAGTACTACTGCGTTATAATACCGTAGATATTTTATCTGAATTTCCATTTGCTGGATTCCCTATTAGGGGGGATCAAATCACGATTGTAGAGGGGGTGCCTTTTACAAATGTGTATCAGTATTTTTACAATTGGAAAGTAAAGGCATTGGGCTGCACTTCGCCTCCAATTCCTAGTATAGTGACCGTACTACCTACGCCCGATATTGATTTCCCTACCGATACTATTGTTTGTGGCGATAGCTTGGTGCTGGATGCCAGCAGCAGTGGGGCTGCTATTTATAATTGGAGCAATGGAGCAACGACTCCTAGTATTACCACCGATAGTTCTATAAAAATTTCTCTGATAGGAAGCTTAGGAATCTGTAGTGATGAGGACAGTATTAATATTTTTGTGGTAGAACCTCCTAGCATTATTATTCCACCCAATGATACGATTCTTTGTGAGGGCAATGCGACGTTTAGAGCAAGTGGTAATGCCTCGTATTATGCGTGGTATGATTCCCTCAATAGTGCTACCCCCTTTGCTCTAGGCGATTCTATTCGGATTAATCTAACCGATTCTATTACTTTTTGGGTAGAAGGGATCGGCTTTTTGCCACAATCAGAGCCTATAGGTGCACCATATGCGCCCAATGCAACTACCAATATTTGGGGGGAACCACAAAACAGTGCTTTTCCTACTCGGGGTATGTTATTTAGGGTCAATGAGCCGATTTTGCTCAATACCGTAGATATTTATGTAGATACTTTTACAACCGCTACTCTAACATTGTACAAAACAGGTTTTCCTTATTTTAGCAAAACAATTGTTATGCCTAATAATGGGCGCAATATAGTCGCTGTAGATACACTATTAGAACCTGGAGATTATAGAATAGAGTTGAGTAATAAATCAGCAGGACGCATTTTGTTTTCTTCTCCTTTTAGTAACAGCAAGTTACAACAATTGAATACTTCTGCGGTGACATTTTTAGGTTCTACACCTGTTCCTTCTCAGTATGTTTATTTTTATAATTGGCAAATCTCTACACCCTCTTGTGCAACCAATCGCCTTCCTGTACGGGTAGATGTACCAGCCTCGCCTGTATTGACAATGGTAGCAGATACGGCCACTTGTACGGCTAGTTCCTTGGTCTTGGATCCTATTTTGACCAACAACCCAAACTATACTTATCGTTGGACAGATGGCACGGGAGCAGATACTTTGAGAGTAAATGGTACAGGCTATTATGGGGTAACTGTAACGAATAATGGACAGTGTTCGGCTTCTCAAAATACATTTGTACAATTCTTGACGACTCCTCAAGGAGTTAATATACCGAACCAAAGTATCTGTGCGCCCTCTACCTTGGATTTAGTAGCGGGAGCAAGCAATGGTATCGCAGTTTGGTACGATTCCAGTAATTTGAACAAGGTGGTTTATTTGGGAGAACCATACACCCAATATATTGCAGATACCAGCACCTACTGGTTGGATGTAGCCCCCAAAGCCACCACCAGAATTGGCGCACAAGCGTATGCTAATCCGAATGAGACGGCTGCCTATTTGAATTTTATCATAGCCAATACCTTTGATGTAACGGCTTACAGCATCTTAGATTCTGTGGCCATATATGTACAAAATACACCTGCTACCGTAGCTTGGGAATTGATGGATTCGTTGGGCAATGTATTGTACAGTGGCAACCAAACCATTACGCGTGCCCGTGAAAAAGTATTCTTATCCATAGATGCCTTATTACCACCAAGCACCAACTATCAATTGAGTTTTAGCAGTATTTCTAGTGCTTTCTTGGTGGATCAAAGGCCATTAAGAACCCCTTCGTCTAGTGCCGCTATTGCACAATTGACAGGAACGGTGTTTGCAGGGGTCAATTATACCAACTTCTTCGATTGGCACTTTAGTTATGCGTATCCTGATTGTCATGCTCCTTCAGATAGTTTTGATGTAGTGGTTGAATTACCGGTTGCCTTGGCCGATTCTATTTATAGTTGTGATTCGGCTTTGGTTGACATTCGTAATCCCAATGCTGTGAGTTACCTGTGGAGTACAGGGGATACTATAGGACAAGTAATGTTATATCAAGCAGGGCAATACACCGTGACGATAAGTGATGGTGCTGCGTGTACAGTGGTAGATACTGTTGTTTTGGAGCAGCCTGTGCCTGTAGGCTTGCCAGTTATTGGTGCCGTTTGTGGCAATGAGCTATCAACCGATTATTTGGGAACGAATGCTACTTATCTTTGGAATACAGGCGACACCACGCCTACTATTACACTTACTGGGCCCAATATATACGCGGTAACTGTTACTACACAAGGAGGCTGTTTGGTTACCGATTCAGTTTATATTTCCCAATTGGTACCTGCACCCATGCCTCAATTGGGGGGGAATAGAACCGTGTGTTTTGAAGATACATTGGATGCAGGTATGGGCGGTCAGGGTATGAATTATTTGTGGAGTACAGGGGCGAGAACCCAACGTATTGTGGTGACACAAGGAGGGTTGTACAGTGTTACCGTAACACATCCCTTGGGTTGTTCGGGCTCGGACGCAATGGTGGTGACATTAGATAGTTTGCCTAGAGCTAATTTTAATGTAACCAAGAGTGGTTCTACGGTTTTGATGAACAATACTTCTACTAATATTACGATAACTACGACTTATTTGTGGTTGATGGGGGATGGCACCCAATATACGATTCCCAACCCGTTCCACAGTTATAGTGATACGGGCTGTTATGAGGTGTTGTTGGTGGTGTATGGTAATTGTGGGAACGATAGTACAATGCAAACTATTGGTTTGGGAAGACCTGACAGCAGTTGTACCGTGTCTATCAATCGTTTGCCCACAGCCGATTTGTTCCAAGTCGTACCCAATCCAAGTACAGGCAATTTTGAAATTTGGTTAGAACAACCTTTGCAAGAAGAAGGGAAAGTAACCATTTACAATAGTCAAGGAATGGTAGTAGCAACGCGCGCCTTAGAAAGAATAGGGCAGCAACGTCATGCTATCATACTAGAGGATTTGCCAACAGGCTTATATTTCTTACATTGGCAAAATAGCCGTTATCAACAAGTACGACAATTGCTCTTGCGACGACCTTAATTAATATTAAAAACAGCACTAATCAAAATAATGTCTTCTACCATTAAATTTGCAGTAATTGGGGCGGGGCATATTGGCAAACGCCATGCAGCCATTATTCAAGCACAAGCGGAGGCCGAATTGGTTGCCTTTTGTGATCTATTGCCAGCCGAGGAGCTGGGTATTGCCGCTTTTGGAGTGCCTTTGTATGCTAGTTTGGAGGCATTGCTTCAAGCCGAACCTAGCGTAGAGGTGGCCTGTATTTGTACGCCCAATGGCTGGCATGCCAGCCAAGCAATCGAGGCATTGGAAGCAGGCAAACATGTGGTTTGTGAAAAACCAATGGGCTTGGATAAAAAATCTTGTGAGGCCGTCATTTTTAAAGCTTTACAAGTAGATCGTCGCTTGTTTTGCGTGATGCAGAATCGCTATTCTCCGCCTGCAGTTTGGCTCCAACAAGTCTTAGAGCAACAATTGTTAGGGGGGATTTTTATGGTACAAATCAATTGTTATTGGAATAGGGACGATCGCTATTATTATAAAAATGGTAAAAAACACCCTTGGAAAGGACAGCTAGAATGGGATGGAGGGCCATTGTTTACGCAATTTTCTCATTTTGTAGACATGCTCTATTGGTTGTTTGGCGATATTCACAACATTCAGGCGCGTTTCCACAATTTTGCACACGAACACTCCACCGAATTTGAAGATACAGGCGTGGTGCATTTTGAATTGTTGCAAGGAGGCATGGGCAGCATCAATTATTCTACAGCAGTATACCAACAAAATCTAGAGAGCAGCCTAACGGTTATTGGTAGCAAAGGCTCTGTGAAGATAGGAGGGCAGTACATGAATGAAGTCGTGGAATGTACGATTAAGGACTACGAAATGCCTACGTTGGCACCCTCCAATCCAGCCAATCAGTATGGAGCCTATCAAGGTTCGGCAGCCAATCATCACTATGTCATTCAAAATGTAGTAGATGTACTCAAAAATCGCGAACCGATTACCACCAATGCCCTAGAAGGACTTAAGGTAGTAGAAATTATTCAAAATATTTATCAGCAAAAAAAATGACTTACTTTGTCCACGAAACGGCTATTGTAGATACGCCTTGCATGATTGGGGAGGGAACCAAAATTTGGCATTTTAGTCATCTAATGCCCGATTGTCAATTGGGGAGAGCTTGTAATTTGGGACAAAACGTATTTGTTGCATCAGGCGTACAACTAGGGAACAATGTCAAGGTACAGAACAATGTTTCCATTTATACAGGCGTGATTTGTGAAGACGATGTGTTTTTAGGGCCTTCTATGGTTTTTACCAATGTTATCAATCCACGCTCGGCAGTACCGCGCAGAGATGCGTATCAAACTACTTTGGTGCAGCAAGGAGCCAGTATTGGAGCCAATGCTACTATTATTTGCGGCAATACAATTGGGGCTTATGCGTTGGTGGGAGCAGGTTCCGTGGTGACCAAGCCCGTGTTGCCGTATGCCTTGGTTGTAGGCAATCCTGCCCAGCAAATAGGCTGGGTGAGTGCTTACGGGCATCGTTTGGTTTTTGATGAGAACGGGCAAACTGCTTGTCCCGAATCTGGGCAGCAATACACCTTAAAAGAAGGGCAGGTTTATCCTGAACAAATCCGATGAAGCAAGCTTCTAACATTCAAGGCAATATTTGGAAATTATACACCATCAAACTGTCTAAGTGGTTCATGGTGTATATGCCCATTGTGGTGCTGTTTATGGAGTCCAATGGACTTGATTTGAGAGCAGTAATGACCATTAATGGTATTTATTCCATTGCAGTTGCCGCCTTTGAAGTTCCTTCGGGCTATTTTTCTGATCGTTTGGGACGCAAGCAATCCTTGTTCATAGGCACGACTCTGATTTTATTGCAATTTCTTATATTCAGCTTTTCCTTTAGTTTTTGGAATTTGGCTCTGGGGGCAGTTATTGGGGGCTTGGGAGCTAGTTTTATATCTGGGACAGATTCGGCCTTGTTGTATGATACCTTGCAGGCATTGGACCGAAAGGGCGATTATATCAAGTGGGAGGGAAGAACCTATGCTTTAGGTACTTTTTCGGAGGCTGTGGCAGCCATTGTTGGTGGATCATTGGCTTTTTATTATGGTTTGAGAATGCCTATTTATGTGCAAGTAGGGATCAGTGGCTTGGGTATTATGGCCGCTTTATTACTGGTAGAACCTCCATCATTACAAGCATCTGAAAAAAAGAACAACAAAGAACAAATACAGCAAATTGTTTCTTATGTTTTTAAACAGGATCAACAATTGCGTTTTTACATTGGCCTCTCTACTATTTTTGGCCTGTCATCTCTGCTTTTGGCGTGGTTTGCACAGCCCTATTTTGCATCGCAACAATTGCCAGAAGACCAAATAGGCTATCTCTGGGCTGCTCTGAACTGTACGGTGGCTTTATTGGCCTTGACAGCGCATCGTACAACTGCCAAAATCTCTTCCAAAGTACTCGTTGCGTTCATTCTAATTGGTTTTGTCGTTGGGTATGCTGTGTTGGGCTATTGGGGCAGTTCATATTTGGTACTGGGTTTGGGCGCATTATTTTTTATGTATGCTTTGAGAGGGGTTGCAACCCCCACCTTCTTAAATTTAATCAATCAACACGCGCCCACGGATATGCGAGCGACGGTGCTCTCTATTCGTGGATTAACCATTCGTTTGAGCTATGCTCTGGTGGCTCCCTTGTTGGGTTGGGCGGCTGATGTGTATTCTATAGGAGAGGCGTTTATGGGGTGGAGTATCGCTTTGTTGTTAATTGTTATAAGTGTCTGGGGATACTATTATTGGGTATTGTCTAGGACTAAGAACAGTTAATTAAACCTTATTCGATTAACAAGGTCTAACGAATATTCATCACCCAATTCTTAGGTCAAACCATGAAACAACTTTACACACTATACCTATTCCTACTAGCAGCAACAAACCTACAAGCCCAACCACTTTATTTTCCACCCACGATAGGCAGCACATGGGACACCTTGAGTCCAAGCAGTCTCCATTATTGTTCGGATAGAATTGATTCGTTGTACGAATACCTCGATCAGACAGAAACCAAAGCCTTTATCTTGCTCAAGGATGGGAAGATTGTACTGGAACGTTATTTTGATAATTTTACCCAAGATAGTGTTTGGTATTGGGCTTCGGCTGGCAAATCCCTGACCGCTTGCTTGGTAGGAATTGCCCAACAAGAGGGGTTCTTATCCATAGAAGACACCACAAGCCAGTATTTGGGGGCAGGCTGGACCAGTGCCAATACAGCCCAAGAACAAGCCATTACCATCCAAAACCAACTGAGTATGACAACGGGCTTGGATGATAATGGAGATTGTACCTTAGACACTTGTTTGCAGTATTTGACGGCAGCAGGCAGCCGTTGGGCGTATCACAATGCCCCTTACACGCTGCTAGATCAAGTCATACAGCAGGCAACAGGCCGTACCATCAATACCTATTTGTTTCAAAAAATCAAGCAAATTACAGGCATGACAGGGCTTTATCTACCTCTGGGGGATAACAATATATATTGGAGCAATGCAAGGAGCATGGCTAGATTTGGTTTGTTGGCGTTGAACGAAGGCAATTGGGATGGAATGCCTATTTTGACAGATAGCAATTATTTTAGAGCTATGACTACCCCCTCTCAATCGCTCAATGCTGCCTATGGCTATTTGTGGTGGCTCAATGGGCAAAGCAGCTATCAATTGCCAAGTATTCCGTTGACCTTTAATGGACCACTGAGTCCGAACGCGCCTAGTGATTTGATTATGGCATTGGGCAAAAATGGACAGTCGGTTAATATTGTTCCTAGTCAAAATTTAGTATGGATTAGAATGGGCAATACGCCTGGAACCAGCAATATTCTTCATTTATATAATGATAGTATTTGGATTAAAATTAATGCCTTGGATTGTTCTATGAACAACACCGTTCCATTATCAACGCCTACAACTGTACGCATTTATCCCAACCCTGCCACTACTTTTGTGCAAGTAGAAAGTGAGCAAGCAATCACACAATGGCAATTATACAATGGCTTGGGGCAAGTTGTGCAAGCGAACTACATGGTTGGTCAAACTACGGTTCAAATTGATTTATCCAAAGCTCCCCAAGGTTGTTATTATTTGGAAGTTAATAAGGAGAATGGGCAGCGATCTATACATGCGGTGCTGCGAAGGTAGTATCGTGTAAAATAAAAATCTTCTATTTTTTATGCCAGCATTTATTTTGCCCCCCTACTTAATAATGTAATTTTGCAGCATTATTTCCTTTATAAAAATAAAACGAACATGCCATCGTCTGTACTACTAATGATAAGCTTGTGTTTTTGGGGTTTCTTATCTGTAGCAGCAACTCCCACCACAACCTATTTTATTGATAATGAAAAGGCAAAAAAGTATATCGAAAAATACAAGCACATAGCTGTTTCTGAAATGGATAGAACAGGTATTCCTGCGAGTATAAAAATGGCGCAAGGTATTCTCGAATCGGGGGTAGGCGAAAGCGAGTTGGCGACCAAAGCCAACAACCATTTTGGAATTAAGTGTGGAGGAGAAGTTTGGACAGGCAAAACCCGTTATGTTTGGGACGATGATGTGGTGAAATCTTGTTTTAGAGTGTACAAAAGTGCCGAGGAATCCTACATTGCACACAGCGAATTCTTAACCAACCCCAAGAAAGAATTTCGTTATGGAGCTTTATTCAAATTGGATAAAACCGATTATAAGGGTTGGGCCAAAGGCTTGCAAAAATCAGGGTATGCTACTTCCAAGACCTATTCAAAAAACCTCATTGCCATTATAGAACGGTTGGAATTGTACAAATTGGATTATTTGACGGTAGAGGTATTGACCCTCAACCCTGGAGAATTGGCCAGTATTTTTCCATCACTTGCCCCGCCTGTTGTCTTGGCTTCTACTGATACGACCACAACCACTACGCGCATTCCTGATCCTTTTGGTATGGCGGCAGATAGTGTAGATTTGGTGTTGACTTTGTATCAATTCAAAATCAATGATTTGGATGCCGTTTATGTGCAGGAAGACGATGATTTAAACAGCATTGCTGATCGTTATCGCAAGAATCCTAAGCGATTGTATCGCTACAATGAATTAAAAGGCCGTACTCTCAAAGTTGGACAATATTTATTTTTAGAAAAAAAAGCCAATTATTACCAGCCCAACCCAGCCAGCAAAGTAGCCAAAGTACACATTGTACGCCAAGGACAAATACTGTATGATGTGGCGCAGTTGTACGGTATTAAATACTGCAAACTATTACACTACAATAAAGCTTATCGTCATCAAGAACCTAAGCCAGGGGTACAAATTTTTTTGGGTAAAAGTAGACGTTAATATTAATTCCGCTTTTGCTGAAAAAAATCACGCATAAGGGTACTGCAAGCCGTTGCTTCTATGCCTGTAATTAGGGTAGTTTTGGGGTGCAAGGCTTGAGGAGCCAAGCGTTGAAAACCTCTTTTGCTATCTGTAGCACCGATCACTAGGTTGCCCAGTTGTGCCCAAGCCAGTGCCCCAGCACACATGACACAAGGTTCGAGCGTAACGTATAAGGTACATTGTTTTAGGAATTTACTGCCTAAGTGATGGCTTGCTGCCGTAATGGCCAAAATTTCAGCATGGGCCGTCACATCTGTCAGTTGTTCTGTCAGGTTGTGTGCTCGTGCTATAATTTGTTGTTGGCAAACCACAACAGCTCCTACGGGAATTTCGTCGAGTAAGGCTGCCTTTTGAGCTTCTTTTAGAGCCTCTTTCATATAATATTCATGCGAGAAAACAGAAAACATCCTATCTTAGTACTTACAAGTTGTTTAAAACCATTTTGGAAAGGCTATTGTAGCAGTAGATTTAAGAACGGAACAACCTACTGTCAACAAAATACAATTAGTTTGGTTAAAGAAGTGCTTCATACTAGTAGAAATACCATACTTCTATGTAAACTGTGGAACTGTTGATGGATTTATCATTATCATAACAAATAAATAAAAATGTACAAAACACTATTGTTATTGTGTATCTGTTGGTGTGCTACACCATTGTGGGCACAGGATGACGAATCTATTTGGTCACTGGAAAAGTGTATTAATTATGCCATTCAAAATAGCTTACAAGTACAGCAAACCAATTTGAATAAAAGTCAGGCACAATTGACAAATAAGCAAGCAGTTTGGGCACAAACGCCCAATGTTAGTGCGAGCTATCGCAATGGTATCAACGTAGGTAATACCGTTAACCCGACCAACAATGAGCTGATTACCATTCCTAACTTTGGCTCTGGGCTTTCTGTGAATGTGAATGGAATTATTTTTCAAGGATTGCAAATCAGAAACACCATCAAGCAAACCAGAGTTGATTTGGAAGCTTCGGATAAAGATATAGAGCAGGCCAAGAATGACATCTCTCTCTCAGTAGCACAAGCTTACTTGGCCATTTTGTTGGCAGAAGAGAGCAAAAGTGTTTTTGAAGAGCAAGCAAAAGTGACCCAAGAACAATTGCAGCAAACGCTCAAACTGATAGAAGGGGGAGTGCTGGCAGAAAATAGCCGATATGATTTAGAGGCTCAAATTGCACGCGATGAAGAAAATATTGTCATTGCACAAAACAATATCGACTTATCTTATGTCAACTTAAAAACCTTGATGAATATTGACATAGGCAAGGACATTTCTATTGAGATTGTTGGAGATATAGAAGTGGCAGAGTTGGAGCAAGAATCAACACTAGAAGGGGTATACGAGGAAGCCATTACCAGACAGCCTAATATCTTGGCTTCTAAGTTGCGCGAAAAAAGTGCGGAGTTGGGCGTAAGCATTGCCAAGGGCGCATTAATGCCTACCGTATCTTATTATGGTGGAATCAATAGCAACTTTTCGACGGCTTTTAGAAACCCCGTTACAGGAGGAACCATCTCTTATTTTGAACAATTGGCGGCAACAGCGGCTGCCAATGCAGGGATTAATATTTCTGTTCCTATTTTTAATGGCTTGCGTAATAAAATTGGCATTCAACGAGCAGAATTAGGGGTAAAAGTAGCAGAATTGGCAACGGATCAATTGGAAGTGACGTTAAAATCCAATATTGAACGCGCGTTAATTGATGTGCGCGCCGCCAAAAAACGCTTGGCTGTTTCTAGAAAAAGTGTGCGTGCCATTCGCTTATCTGTAGAAAATACGCGCCGTCGTTACGAGCTGGGTGTGGTCAATTCATTTGAATTAACCAGCGTACAAAATACCTTGGTAAGTGCAGAATCTAGAGTTTTGCAAGCCAAATACGATTACTTGTTTAAATTGAAGATTTTAGATTATTATAAAGGAGACGCAATTAGGATTGATTAAGAATTAAGATAGTTGGGGCGCAATGACATTGCGCCCCAACTATATCATAGCAGCAATAAAACACAAATGGCAACCAAAAAAAAGAGTAGAAGAGGGTGGTATATTTTAGTAATCATTCTTTTGTTAGGAGCAGCAGGAGCTTATTATAAATCTACCCAAAATAAGAACAAGGCTACCAAAGTAGCCGTAGAAACCGCCCAAAAACGCACTATTGTAGAGCGTGTTTATTCTAGTGGAAAACTATTTCCAGCAACCGAACTCGAAATTACATCCAATATATCGGGAACAATCGTAGAATTGTATGTACAGGAAGGGGACTTGGTTAAGAAAGGCCAGTTATTGGCCAAAGTAGACCCCGAAGCACTGGTTTCGGTGGTAGAACGGGCAGAAGCAGCAGCAGATGGAGCCGCTGCTCAATTGGCCTCGGTAAAGGCACAACGCAAACAACTGGAAGCACAGTTTAAGAATACCGAAGTTATTTACCAACGCAACAAGCAATTGTATGAAGATGGGGTGATTTCTCAAGCAGAGTACGAAACAGCCGAAGCGAGTTATAATGCCGCGCAGGCCAATTTGGAAACAGCTAGTGAGAACATTCGGGCGGCTCAATTTACCGTACAAAGTTCTAAAGCAACCGTGCGCGAGCAAAAAAACAACTTGTCGCAAACCAAAATCTACGCCCCCATCAATGGGGTGGTATCTACCTTGTACAAGAAGCAAGGCGAGCAAGTAGTAGGAACAGCGCAAATGGCTGGAACACCCATTCTTAAAATTGCCAATCTCAAAACCGTAGAAGTGCGGGTAGATGTGAACGAACGAGATATTCTAAATACGTCTATTGGAGACAGCGCGGATATTGAATTGGATGCGTATCCCGATCGCAAATTTGCAGGGGTGGTGACTCAAATTGCCAACACGGCTACAGGACTCAATACCTCTATAGGATCGGTTGCCTTAACATCGGATGCCGTTACCAATTTTGAAGTGCGTATCTTGGTGTTAGAAGATTCTTACGAAGACATAGACACCCAAAAAGATCGCTCGCCTTTCCGTTCGGGGTTGTCGGCTTCTGCCCAAATCAAAACCAATAGAGTTGAAAATATGCTGTCTGTGCCTGTCGTGGCTGTTACCACCCGTTCCGAAGAGCGCGAAGGGGGCAAACAATCCAAAACGAAAGAAACCATCAAAGAGTATGTCTTTGTACAAGTCGCAGATTCTGTTAATTTGAGAAACGTCACTACAGGGCTTCAAAATGACGAGTACATCCAAATCAAAACAGGGCTAAAAACAGGCGAAATCGTAGTAACCGCACCCTATGATGCTATTGCCAAAGGTTTGGAAAATGGCAGCAAAATTAAGGTGGTCGAGGAATTTGAATTGTATAAGGAAGAAAAATAGATATTGTTTTTGAATCAGAACGACAATCGAGTTCAATTGTTCAAGAAGTAATTGTACTTTACAAGAGAAATACCCAACAAAAAAAGCTTAATCAATTTGATTGATTAGGCTTTTTTGATAAAAAAATTGTAGCTTTGTGCCGTTTTCTTATGCAAATTTGTGAATGGATGCTTTGTGTCAATTCTTCTAATACATAGAAAACTACAAGTAAACAGATGAATAAACAGACTATTTCCGATCAATCTGGAACGCTGTATAATTAAGCGATGATTGAGACTTCTTGAACAGACTCAATAGAAGCACACAAAAAAGTTGAAAATAAACGTATAAAATGGCTTTATTAGGAACAATTAGAAACCGCTTTGGCTGGTTAATGATGGGAGTAATCTTTATTGGTATTGCTTCTTTTCTATTCATGGATATTAGTCCAGGAAACTCACTGCCCTCCTCAAACATGACGGTAGGGTATATCAATGGAGAGAAAGTAACCAGTAATATGGTGCGTGAGTATACAGAAGATTACCAAGGTCAAGGCTACCTCAATGAAGAGATTCAAAAAAATGTTTGGGATCGTATCATTGGCGAAAAATTGCTCTTACAAAAAACTACCGAAGCTGGAATGATGGTTACTCCTAACGAAATGGGAGACTTGTTTGTAAGCGACCGCCCCGAATTGTTGAGTTCATTGGTCGTACAGCGTTTGGGCGATCCTCAAACACGCCAAGTAAACACCCAGCAAGTAAAACAGACCATGGATTTTATGAAAAATACGGGTCAAATACTAGCACAAACCAAAGATAATCCACAACAACGTGCTGCTGCCTTGGAACAGCAACAACAGTGGTTTGCACTAGAGCGTGCTGTAAAAGTAAAAAGCTTGCAAGACAAGTATTTTATTGCGTTGGAGCGTGGTATTTATACCCCTTCTTGGTTGGCTGAATTGGATAACAAAATTGAGGAAACAGGTTACAACTTTGATTATGTACGTGTGCCTTATACCAACGTTACCGATCCTATCGAAATTACCGATCAAGCGATCCAAGATTACATTAATGCACATCCTAAAGCGTATGAAAGAGAGGCCACCGTTAGTTTGGAGTATGTAACATTTGATGTAACGCCAACTGCTTCAGATTCTGCGGAGTATCGTCAAGAATTGTTAGAAATAGCAGAAGACATGCAAAAAGCAGAAGACATGAAAGATGATTCTTTGGTGATTCAGCGCAACTATGGTTCTTTCCCTGCCAATTACTACACCGAAGATGAATTGAGTGTACCATTGGGGATGAAAGATTCTTTGGTCAATGTTCCTGATGGAACCGTTTTTGGCCCTTATGTAGAAGGTCAACAGTTCAAAGTATTAAAGAAAATTGCAACCAAATCAATACCAGATTCTGTTAAATCGCGTCACATCTTGTTGCCAGCCAAAACAGCAGAAGAGGAACAGGCTTCTAGAAGAACATTGGATTCTTTGAAAACCTTGTTGGAAGAAGATGCAACCGTTTCATTTGATTCTTTGGCGGCAAAATTTGGTACAGACGGTACTCGATTGACTGGCGGTGATTTGGGTTGGTCTGGCAAAGGCAAAATGGTGCCTGGATTTGAACAATACCTATTTTACGATGGGAAAGAAGATGCTTATAAACTTGTTCGTACACAATTTGGATGGCACTTAGTTCAGATTACAGGCTACAAATTTGAGACAGGCAAAAAAGGATTTAGAATTGCTACCGTAAGCAGAGATATTATTCCTTCGTCCAAAACAACCAGTGATGTGAAGCGTCAAGCCTTAGAGTTCATTGCCAATAATAGAACATTGGAAGAAATGAAAACGGCTGCTAGAGAAAAAGGCTTGAACCCTGTTCCTGCTATTGGTTTAGAGGAAGGTACGTTTATGATTAGTGGTTTGGGCAAAAACTCAACTTCTGCTGAAATCATTCGTTGGGCACATGATGATGTTACTGAGGTGAACGAAGTAACCAACCAAGCTTATGTATTGGAAGATGTAGCCCTGAACTACACCAAGCAGTTTGTAGTGGCAGCATTAACTTCTCGTACCAAAGCTGGCTTGGCTTCTGTAAAAGACCCACAAGTACGTGGTGATGTCGATAGAGTTTTGAGAAACGAGAAAAAGACAGAATTGGTACAAGCTAAGGCTAGTGCAGCTGGTTCTTTGGATGCTTTGGCTGGAGAATACGGCGTAGTTAAAGAATCTGCATTGGCTGTTAAGTTTGGTTCTGCCAATGTAGGAACCGTAGGTGCTGAACCAAAAGTAGCGGCTATGGCTGCTGGTACAGAATTGGGCACTGTCTCCAAAGCTGTAGGTGGTAGAGAAGGAGTATATGTGTTAGAATTGTTGAGCAAAAACGATGCACCTGCTGTATCAGATGCCGCCGCAGCACGTAAGAGCACAACAGAGCGTTTGGCACGTGTCGTATCTTCTGGTGTATATACCAACATGAAAGATCAAGCCGACATCATTGATGATCGTCAACAATAGTAGATTCGCACAAGCAATCTAACTATTATAATAAAAAAATGGCTGCCTGAATATTCGGGCAGCCATTTTTTTGTGTTGTTTGGTGGAGCGTCCTAATTCCCTTCTTGCATTTCCAATTCAAACTGTGCGGCTTCTACCAAGTGCTTTACATCACCACCTAGACGTTCTGCTTTTCGCAAATCCTTGAGCGCGCTTTTGAAATCCCCAAAAGTCATGTAGTAGGTAGCACGTTCTGTAATGGCCTCCAAATAATCAGGCTTCAGTTCTATTGCTTTATTGTAATTGTCTAGGGCAGTTTTGAACAATTCTTGGTCAACAGCTTGTTTGTATTTGCCTGTCAAGAATTGGTATTTGGCATTGTTTGGAGCCAATTGTGCGGCTTTGGCCATGTCTTTATAACGATTTTTATTGTCCAAGAGCGAATGGTGTACCCCAGAGCGAGCTGCATAATAATCGGCAGGGTTGGGGCTCACTTCAATGGCCTTGGTGAAATCCAATAGGGCCTGCTTATATTGTTTTTGTTGAATATGCGCATTGCCCATCAGGGCATAAACATCTGGCTTTTTGGGGATATGGCGAACAGCTTCATAAGTTTGTTTGATGGCGGCATCAAAATCATTCTTGTTAAAGGCCGCTAGTGCTTGGTTGTAATAAACGGCTCCCAAGTTTTGTTTGGCTTGCTCATTTTTAGGATTAATTTCTAGGCATTTCTTATAAGCGGTAATAGCTGTTGGATAATCACCTGTATTGTGTGCTTTTACACCTTTATTATAATATAAAACTTCCTCTTGTGCCAATAGGGTTAGAGGAAAAAGAAATAACAATAGATACAAATGTTTCATTTGGTGTGTTTTGAAAGTAAGAAAATGAGGTTGAAAGTTTTATGTTTTTCTCCTAGTCAAAAAACATTCCTAAACTAAAGACAGGCTTGCAATTGGTGCGTGAAGGTGTGCAAGGCATTCTGCTTATTTTGCCACCAATCTTTGGACCATACATAATAACAAGCGATTCCTTTATCTTGCCAATATTGTTCATAAAATAATGTCCAAGCATAGCCTTCTTCTTCTGCCTGTGCTGCCCATAAATCTAAATAGAACACAGCTTTGAGCTGCTGTTGTGCATTGAGCACGGCCAACGGAACAGTAATGCCTGCTTGTTTATATTGCTTTACAAATGTGAGGGCAGGAAAACTACGTTGTGCCTCTGCCACCACCAATTCTAAAAAATGCTGCTGTGGGATACGGTTGTTATTGGGCAATGGGTGCAAGGCTGCTGTATGTTGCTGCATGTGCTCCAAGATAGCTTGACGCGCAATTTCATTTTGATTGCTGACCGCCTCGGCATAAGCCAAATACGCATAGAACCAAGCCGCATCCTGCATTTTCTTATTCATAAACAACGTGGCATAATTATTATAAGCCGATGGAGGAATAGACGTAAACAAATGAATTTGTTGGTGGGCGCAAGTAGCGAGTACATTGATAAATCTAGGCGCGTAAGGTGGTGCCCAATAAGGAGCTGTAAAAGTGGTAGACACCAGTAAGTAATCACAAGAAACCCCTTGCAGTTGATCCCATTCCTTCACAAAAAAGCCATTGCTTTGCAAGCGTTGGAGAATAGCAGCTTGATTGGGCGTAAGTTGCTGAAGGGCATTCAAAATAGCATTTCTTTGCTGGGCACTGCTGACGGCAATCCCTACTTTTTGCTGTTCCCAGGGCAGCTCCCATAAATGGTTTAATAAAGCTTCCCATTCTGCTGTGTTGACCCGACCTTTGGCCTCGCCCTCTATGGTATGCACTACAATTGCAGGGGTAGGGCCAGGAGCCTTGGTCTGGATGCTTTGCAATTTATTCTGATAAAAAGCAACATTAGAAAAATCTAGCAATGCTTGTTGTTGGGTAGCATAATCAATGGTTAAGCTCAACTCTTGATAATGGTGCAATGATTGGGCATAATCCCATAGAGAAGGGATGGCAGACCAACTGGCCAATGGGTTGAGGGTGGTAGGGGGTAGCTCTACCACTTGCTCTTGCTGTGTCCAAGTTTGTTCTCTTTGGTATTGAAGCGTGGTTTGCAATTGTTCGGGGGTAGGCAACTGCTGGCCATCCCCTACCAAGACTTGGTAGCGTCCACGTGTAAGTACAGAAAATACTTCTTTGACAGGCAATTGATTGACTTGATCTACAATGACTACATCAAACAAGTGGGGTTTTAAGGGCAGAATGGTAGCGGCTACCGCTGGGCTGACCATTACAATAGGATAAAAACTCAAAAATAAATCAGGATCTGTTTTTATCAAGTGGGCCAAGCTGTGCTGGTTGAGTTGAGGATTGTATAAAGTGCCTATTGTCAAGGGGGCTTTGGTTTGGTGAAATGCCTGCACAGCCTGTGTTTGTTTGCCGCGCCAATATTCTAAGCTGTGTGATTCCATTGCGTTTTGCAGAATTTGATGCTCACGCTGAAACGCCTTTTTGTGGCCTTGATATAGGGATTCATTGGGCACATATTCGTCCTCTTGTTGTTTCAATAAGGCTTGAAGGTACCAATGCGAAAAACTATCTAGCCAACTGGAGGTCTCCACTTCGGTTAGAGCTTGCAACACTTCTTGTTGTTGTGGATTGAGTGTGAGCCAAAAGAATTTAAAGGCGTGATAGGCATCAAAATCCTCAAAAGAATCCTGCAACTGCTTCAAATTCGTTTCTAATTGTTCCACTTGTGTGAGGCGTTTACGAATATTGGTGGTAACAAAACGAAACTCAACCCTAAAAACCTGACTACTAACAAAATTGCGTTCAAAGGCAGTTAGGTTGCTAGTAATATCGCGCACTTGATTCTCAAAGGAAACATAGGGATAAATCTTTCTAGGAGCTAAATCCTTTACAATTTGTTGTACAGGGGTAGTGCGTTTTTCGTACCAATCATACAACAGCAATTTGTAGGCTTCTAGGTGTTCTAGCAAATCGCTAAAGGCCAAACTGGCAGATTTGGTGGTGTCTAAGAAGGTGTATTGAAAATAGTCGTATTGTTGGTGATACCGTTGCAACTTAAAAAAGACTTCTAGCAGGCGCACTTTTTCCGCTTCTATAGCCTTGTGTTTATCGCTTACCCTACGCATAAATTTGCGATACATACCATCACTCTTATTAAAGTGATAAGAAGACTTACTCAATCCTCCTTGAATCCCATCTATAATTTCCTCTACCAAGTTGATCTTGTTCGTATAGACCTTGCCCAAGTGTTGTTCAATCAATTGTTCGTATTCAAACAAATACGTAAAAGCATCTCGTTGTGCGGATTGCACCACTTTTAACACCTTCTCAATGGCTTCTTCTGCTTTGGATTGCATTTGCACGGCATTAGCCGTCTCAAAAAAGCGATTGTTGAGGGCATTTAAGGGATGTTGGAAGCGTCCCAGGCGTTTGAATAAAGCCTCGCCCTCTGGCAAAATTCTCACAATAGCATCAAACTCATGTTGCGTGAATTTAAATTTATGCGCATGCAATTTTTTTTCCAAGATGGCCTCTGGCTGTTGCGCTTCTAGTTGTACCAGTTTTCCAACCACATCTGTCCAAGTTTCGTCGCCCAAAATAGGCTGGTGCATTTTCTGAAAAAAGCCTTGTAAATGTTGGACATAAGCCGCAGAGTTTTGCAACAAACGGATAAAGCTAGGCGCGACCTGATAGGGGGCTTGTTGTGCCCGCGCTCTTGTCCAAATAGATTGCACTACAGTATTGGGAGCGGCATGAGGATCATCAACCAAGAGTGCCAACTCTCCCAAATTGGTAGCTTCAAAAGCAGTTTGCAATTCGCGTAGAGTGCTGCTTTTATCACTAATGACCAAACAAGTTCCTGCATTGGACAAAACATTGTACAAGACGGCCGTTAAGGTGTGTTGTCGTTGAGTACTAGGAGGGGTTTGTAGTAATATATCGTTGCCCTTGTGCAGGGCATGTAGGATTTGCTGTTGGCAAGGGTCGGTGTCCATACAAGGAAAGCTGTGCTTCATAAAAGCAGAGCGCGTTGGATCTTCAGGATGGCGTTCTTGGCTGAGAATGGGCTGTATTTGGGGCCAGTTTTCTTTTAGTAATAAGGTGTCTTGCAGCAAGGCGGTTTTGTGTAGTGGATAAATTCCAAATACACCAGCCCACAAAAAGGTAGCTCGGTCAAGTGGGAGTTGGGCCAGTGCTTCAGGAGTTTTGGCCTTTTGCAAGGGTTGGTCCAACAAGGTTCTAAAAAAAGCACTATTTTGATTGGAGCTATTGGGCTGCAATTGTTGTAAAAAATAATGACACAAGCCCGCCAATTCTTCTTTGTCTAATATTCCATCATTGAGCAAATGGTCGTATGGAGGCAACTTAATATCCAATCCACGCTGTTGCAAAAAGGCAGCTAAAGTGTTATTGGTAAGAACAGCACTGCCCAAAGAACGTTGGAGTGTCCATTGGCCTGCCGTTTGTTCCAATTCTAATGTCCAAATAAATAAAGGGGCTTGTAGCAAACGATTGGGCTGTTTGGGATCGGGCAGTACGACGAGGGGGTAACCAAAACCCAAAGCGGTACAACCATGCGTTTGTTGGTAATCTTGATTTTCTAAGCTTAAGGATAGAAATTGGTCAAAAATAGCATCCGTAGCCGCTTCTTTTTGACCCAAGGGCAACTCAAATGCTGCTTGTGTCAGCAAACATTCTAGAAATTGTTGGCTCAAACCCGCACGAAGTTGATCGAGTACAGTGGCATCTAGGCGCGGCTCTTGTTGTTGAGGAAAAGCATCTAAATAAATAGATTGTAGGCTGTCTTCTGAAAGTTGATCGACCAGTTGTTGTAAAAACTTGGTATCCAAATGTTGCATGAAAGGCTAGTTGTTGTTATAGTTGATTGGTGATAATCATTACTAAAAGTAACAAACTTTCCACAAAAGAAGTGCCCTCTATGGCCTTTTCTTTATAGCTCCAAAACTAGCGAAAATTGTATTTGTTTTTTTTATTGGTGTGCATTTATAAAGGAGAAGAAGGTAATTGATACATGTTATTGAATAGATAGTTGTAGGTCGTGAGTAAGATACGTTAGTGGTTGGTTGCGCTGTTGAGTGGCTTGTGATACAGCTTATTAATAATATAAACCAGTAGAGTGAATAATAGTATTGCATAATTTCAAAGGGTATTAAAAATGAATGCTACTAGTCATTGTATTCTGATAAAATATAACTGATCGTATTATAAATAGGTTTTAATAAATGGGAGGGTGGTTTATATCCACTAAGATGAAAGCAAGTATAATTAAAGTAAAGCTTAATTGTCTAGGGTGCAGCTATTTTTACTGGAGAGCTTCTATTGCCGTATATGCAGTATTTTTTCCCAAAAACTAGCGAAACAAGGTTACATCTCCCGAAAGGATTTCTGTACGACCATCTACCAGCAAGACTTCCAATTTATAAACAAAGACCCCAGAGGGCATTTTTTGGCCTCTAAAAGTCCCATCCCAAGCATAAGCAGGGTAATTGGGCAAGAAATTTTGCTGTTGGAAGACCCGTTCACCCCAGCGACTAAAAATTTGGAAATCGAGTACCTGCACCACATCCCCTGGGCTGTAAACTTGCAAGACATCATTGAGGCCGTCATCATTGGGGCTAAAGGCATTGGGCACAAAAACACGAGGAGATTCATTCACTTTTACCGTCCAACTGGTGGTATCTGTACAACCTTGTACATCCGTACCAATAATCGTGTAGGTCGTTGTTTCTAGTGCTTGTAGTATTGGCGTTCTACAATCGGCACAACTCAATCCTGTTGTGGGGGTCCACTCATAAGCTACAGGAGTAAGGGTATTCTGAAAAATAGATTTTGTTATACGATCCCCAAGGCGCAAGCTCACATCTTGAGGGGCTTCAATTTGTAAATCAAACAAAGGCGCATCTAGGATCAAGGCCACTTCATGACGGCATCCAAAACGATCTTTGGTCATTAGGGTATAACTTCCAGCCAACAGCCCATCAAATAGGGTAGTTGCCCCAAAACTACTTCCATTGAGTGCATATTGGTAAGGAGGATAGCCTCCACGACTAGAATCCACTTGTATAAAGCCATCTCTTTCTTTAAAACATTTTTGATCTCTGGTTGTAAGGAAGGTCGCGACTTGTATATTTTCCTCTACAATAGTAGTTGTCGCTTCAATGACACAACCTGTTTCATCACTGATACTAACCGTGTAATTTCCTGCGGGCAAGTTATTAATACTAGCCGTTTGCGCTCCTGTGCTCCACTGGTAGGCTATAGCTCCTGTACCACCTGTTGCCGTTACAGAAGCCGTACCCGTACTTTGCTCACAAATAATAGGGGTGTTATCAATACTATAACTAATAGGTGTTGTGTTCAAATCAAAACTGGTGGCATCTCCAATAGTATTGGTGTTTGGATCATCAGATAGAATGCTGCTCTTGAGTGGTGGGGGCAAATTATTGAGATAAGCTTGATTGGTATAGCTGGTTTGGTTGTAACTACAAGGAATACGCACATCAATACTAAAGCTGGACTGCCCTTTGGGTAAGCTATCAATTTGCAAATTGGCAATAGAATTACCTGTAATGGAAGCATTGTTCCCAAAAGCTACCCCATTGATATTATAAGGCTCAGAAACCCATTCCAACCCATTGGTGAGCGTGTCGGCAAAGCTGATGCCATTGGTGACGGCATTAAAGGAGCGATTGTAAAAATCAAAATTGTACGTAATCGTATCGCCAGCACTAAAATTGCCAGTGACTTCTTTGGTCATTTCTACGGCAAAAGAGCAAGAACAACCATCTGTATTGGAATAAGAAGGGCCATTGCCAATCCCTATTCCAACCCCTGTGAGGGGGTCAAATTTTACAATAGTAGTTCGGTAATAGGCCAAAATATTTCCCTGAGGATTAAAATATAAAGAACCCATAAAACCCCAACTTCCATTAATAGCCAAGGGAGCCGTATTGGGCACTCGGGTTTGTTGTCCTGTGAGGGGATCTATTTTGAAAAGTAATTTGGGATTGTTGCCATTAAAACCATAAATCTGATTATCCAAGGCATTAAAAACAATATCGGCAGATCCAAACTGCCCTGGACCACCTACAATACTAAAAGTAACATTACTGATGTTTACCTTCCACATACGGTTGTCACCAAAGACATAGTAATTGTTATTACCATCAAAAGTACCTGCATTCTTAAAGTTGGAAAGCCCCGTGTTGCCCATGTATTCTACAGCTCCTGTTGCATCTACTCGGTATAAGCGGCCATCATTAAGCCCCATTCCATACATCAAGTTATCAACAGGATTGTACCCCAAGGAATTGAAGTCATTCACCACGCCACTTCGAGAAAGATTGGCAACTAAATTAAAGCGTACAGGGTTGACGGTTAGTTGGTATAGCATAAAAGCATTGCCTTCTTTTGCCGATTGGTACAAACTCCCGTCACATTCAAAGGGTTGACAAGCTTCGTCAATTTGACCATCTCCATCATTATCAATACCATCTCCACAAATGTCAAAGCCTTGACCAAACAAAGTAGAGATCACAAAAAAGCACCAAATACAATTATAAAACTTAAGCATAATACATGCACGATTGGAGGGAACATCAAAAAATAGCTCTTGAACGTTGATGGCGCAAAGATACAAAAATAGCCTAAGCCCAAAGTTTTGCTTTCGTCATAATTGCTTAATAACGCGCTGTTCTACACCAACAATAATGAAAAAAAAGCCCTTATTGTTGCAATTCTCCTACACAATCAAAGCGTTCAAAAACCTGCTCATTGTGTGGAGCCTCTGCTAATTCTGCGGTTAAATCTTGTCCTGCCCAATGCTGATAATGTTTGCCATTGCGCCAAAGGCGACTTTGGGTAACATCATATACTTGTCCTTGAAAGGCTACATATATGGTGGCTTTATCTTGTCCGTTGTGCAAGGCCAATTGACTGCGGGTAAATAGTTGTTTGTTCAAGATGGTTATCGTGTTGATTAGCTTGTAAGAATAGAGAGATATCTTTGAACCACTACTATAATAACTGTATTAACAGAGTGGAAATTATTAGAACAACACCCAAAAATCAGATTTGAAGTAAAATTTACCAAGTATGAGGCAACAAATTTACATCATAATTAAGTCAAAAATTAAAAAGAAGGAATCTCTAAAAAAAAAGATTGAATAGTATCATTGGTTAATATGGCTATTCATCCAAATTTTATTTGGAATACAGCCATATTTTAACCTAAAAAGCCAACAATAATTAAGCTGCAAAAAATAGCAAAAAAGATACTATGAGAAGCTGTTGAATTGAGGTGATAAAAAAACAAAAGATATTGTTAATTCCTGTAGAAAAGTATATCTTTGCACTTGAAAACAGAATATGGTTTATCGTTCTTTATAAAAATGGACATGTTGAAAACAATAAATGCTACATTTTTTCTATTGTTGGTGCTGCTTTTAGGAGCCACTCCTACATTTGCAACAGAGCCAGGAGAAAGTGCACACGAGGAAGACCCGATTGAAGCAATGATGCACCACTTGGGTGATGCTAATGAGTTTCATATTGTGGGTGATTTTTCTATTCCGTTGCCTTGTATGGCATGGGGGCCTGATGGTTTTATGTTTACTATGTCAAGTGCATTTGAGCATGGACACAAGGCTGTTAATGGATATGTTTTGCAACATGGTATTTTGATGCGTGTTGTAGGTGCTGACTTTCCAAAAGAAACAGTAGAAATAAGCTTTGCTGGACATGGTAGTACACATGCCGATGGACACGACCACAGTCATGGTGGCGACCAAGTCGTAGATGTAGAAGGAATTCAAGGAGGTGATGTACACGGTTCTGAAGAAGCACATGCTGGGGAAATGATTTCCTACAATGGTACTATGTATAAATTAGAGGGGGCTATGTCTTTGCAAAATTCAGGTTCTGCATGGCAAGATCTTTCTATCACTAAGAACGTTTTTGCTATGTTATTGGTCTTGGTTCTATTGATCCTTGTTTTCTCTAGAATCTCTAAAGCCTATTCTGAACGCGAGAAACAAGCTCCTAAAGGAATGCAATCTTTCTTTGAGCCTATATTTATGTTTATGCGTGATGAGGTAGTTAAACCAGCGATTGGCGAGAAAGACTGGAAACGTTTCTTTCCTTTTGTAATGTGCTTATTCTTCTTCATTTTGTTCTGTAATCTATTGGGATTGGTTCCATTCTTCCCAGGTTCAGCCAATATTACAGGTAATATTGGGGTAACACTAGTATTAGCTACAATTGTATTTGTTGTAGTGAACATCAACGGAACAAAAGATTACTGGATGCACATTTTGTGGATGCCAGGTATCCCATCAGGAGTTAAGCCACTATTAACTATTATTGAGGTGTTGAGTTTATTTATCAAGCCAGCAACGTTGTTTATTCGTTTGTTTGCCAACATTACGGCAGGACACGTTATCATCTTGAGTTTGGTGAGTTTAATCTTCTTCTTTAATTCTTCCTTTGGAACAGGAGGAGCGGTAGGAGGAATGGCTGTAGCAATACCATTTGTATTTGCAATGAATATGCTGGAGCTGTTTGTAGCGTTCTTACAAGCCTTTGTATTTGCTCTATTAACGTCATTGTACTTGGGTAGTGCTGTAGAAACACACGATCATCACGACCATGAGCACGGTCATGAACACGCTACTTCATAGAGTGGCAATTAACTTAGATCATACAGTCATAGAGACTGTTAATAATATTTCTTTATTTTTTTAAAATTTCATTAGTAATGGGAGCAGCAGGATTAGCAGCTATCGGAGCTGGATTAGCAGTAATTGGAGCAGGAATGGGTATTGGACAAATTGGTGGTAAAGCCATGGAAGGTATTTCTCGTCAACCATCTGCAGCTGGTGACATTCGTACAAACATGATCGTAGCCGCTGCCTTGGTAGAGGGTGCCGCCTTGTTTGCCATTGTAGTAGCATTGTTGGTAGTTGTTTTATAATAACTTCACAACACTCAAACGAACGTTATGAAACAAGAGTACTACTGGCCGCGATTGGCTGCTGGTAGGCTCTTTTTTGAAGTTCTAAAAAAATAGAGGTTATTTGTTAAGGATAGCCTAGCAAGAATTGAAAATTAACTATTTGTATTTTTATAAATTTTAAGAGACAATGATTTTTCTATCATCAGGTTTCCCTGTACTCAATCCAAGCGTCGGATTAATTTTCTGGACAACATTGATTTTTATCTTGGTTTGGTTGTTCTTGAGCAAATTTTTCAAAAACATTGCTCAAGCACTGGAAGATCGTGAAAACTTTATTGATGGTTCATTGACCAAAGCAAAAGAGGCAGATGCTGCCTTAGCAGGTGTTTCTGCTAAGAAAGATGCGATGATCAAAGAAGCAGAGCAAAGAGGTTTGGAAATCCTAAGAGAAGCGGAAGCAATCAAGAAAACAAAAATCGCAGAGGGAGAAGCTAAGGGCAAAGAGCGTGAAAAAAACATCTTGGAAGCAGCAGAATTGGACAAAAAGAACCGCTTAAAAGAGTTGGAGGTGAATATCCAAAACCATATTGGACAATCCTCTATTGACATTGCCAAAAAATTATTGGGCAGAGAGCTAGAAGGCAACCATGAAGCCTTTGTACAAGCTCAGATTAATGCCATGAAATAAGGAATCTATTGAAATTCTATTCTCACCATGAAGATAGATATAACAATAGAGCGTATTTTACCATAAGTTCCAAGAACCAAACTTCATTGTTGTAGGGAGGTTCTTCTTACAAATTCTAAATATGTCTATTTTAAGAATTGTATCAAGATATGCCAAGTCGCTTTTTGATCTAGCTGTTGAAGAAAACACCTTGGATCAAGTACACGATGATATCATGACTGCTTGGAAAGTTACTAAGCAAAAGGATTTTGCGGAATTCTTGAAAAGCCCTATTATCCCAGGAGAAAAGAAAAAGGCAGTTATTAATAAGGTGTTTGCCAATAGCCCCAAAAGCTTGCGCAATACCCTTAATGTTATGATTGAGCACAAACGTGAAGCTTACATGGGCGATTTTTGCCGCGAGTTTCATTTGATGTATAACAAACGAAATAAAGTTTCTAGTGCGCAATTAATTACTGCAGTTCCAATGAGTGCAACTATTGTAGAGGATTTATTAACCGTCTTCAAGAGTAAAGGTTTGTTGGAGCAACAAGTAGAATTGGTACAAAAGGTAGATGCCTCCATTATTGGTGGTTTTATCTTAGAATTTGATGGCCAAGTCTACAATGCCAGTTTACTCAATAAACTGGAAGACTTTAAGAAGCAATTTAGTGAAAATCTGTATACCAAAAATATATAAAAATGGCTAACGTAAAACCAGATGAAATATCTGCGATTCTAAAAGAACAAATCAGTGGATTTGATACCCAAACTAAACTAGAAGAACAAGGTACAGTATTAGAGGTAGGTGATGGTATTGCCCGTGTCTATGGTCTCACGAATGTAATGTCGGGAGAGTTGGTAGCCTTTGAAAACGGAGTGCAAGCAATCGCTTTGAACTTGGAAGAAGACAACGTTGGTCTTGTATTGATGGGTGCAGCTGAAAAAATTAAAGAAGGTGACCGTGTAAAACGTACAGGAGAAGTAGCTTCTATTGAGGTAGGAGAAGGCATTCTTGGTCGTGTAGTTGATACATTGGGTACACCTGTAGATGGTAAAGGAGCTATCGAAGGCAAGACTTATTCTATGCCTTTGGAGCGTAAAGCACCTGGTGTAATTTATCGCCAGCCTGTAAACGAGCCATTACAAACAGGAATCAAGGCAATTGACTCTATGATTCCAATTGGTAGAGGTCAGCGTGAGTTGATTATTGGTGACCGCCAAACTGGTAAGACTGCTATTGCAATTGATACCATTTTGAACCAAAAAGAATTCTACGATAAAGGAGAGACGGTATATTGTATTTATGTTGCTGTAGGGCAAAAAGCTTCTACTGTAGCACAAATTGCTCAGACTTTGGAAAAAAAGGGAGCTTTGGCTTATACTACTATTGTAGTATCTGCGGCTTCTGATCCAGCTCCTATGCAATTCTACGCGCCATTTACGGGTGCTGCTATTGGTGAGTATTTCCGTGATACTGGTCGTCCAGCATTGATTATTTACGATGATTTGTCTAAGCAAGCAGTAGCTTACCGTGAGGTATCTTTGTTGTTGCGTCGTCCTCCAGGACGTGAGGCTTACCCTGGTGATGTTTTCTACTTACACTCTCGTTTGTTGGAGCGTGCTGCAAAAGTTATTGCCGATGATGCGATTGCCAATGACATGAACGATTTGCCTCCTTCTCTAAAAGAAGCTGGTTTGATCAAAGGAGGTGGTTCTTTAACGGCTCTTCCAATCATTGAGACACAAGCAGGAGACGTTTCTGCTTATATTCCTACCAACGTAATTTCTATTACAGATGGTCAAATTTTCTTAGAGTCTAACTTGTTTAACTCTGGTATCCGTCCAGCGATTAACGTAGGTATCTCTGTATCACGTGTAGGTGGTTCTGCACAGATCAAGCCTATGAAAAAAGTATCTGGTACCTTGAAATTGGATCAAGCTCAGTTCCGTGAGTTAGAGGCGTTCTCTAAATTTGGTTCTGATTTGGATGCTGCTACTAAGGCCGTATTGGACAAAGGTATTCGTAACGTAGAAATCTTGAAACAAGCGCAATATTCTCCTGTGGCTGTAGAGCAACAAATTGCAATCATCTACTTGGGAACTAAAGGGTTGTTACAAAAAGTACCTGTAGATCGCGTTAAAGAATTTGAAACTGCTTTCTTGGACAAAATGAAAGAACGCCACAACGATGTATTGGATAGCTTCCGTTCTGGCAAATACGACAAAGCAGACTTGGCTAAAGTAGAATCTTTAGCTAAAGAATTGACGAGTCGATTCCAAGGATAAGAATAGTAAAACAGACTTCTAGTAGTGCCTTTGGGGACTACTAGAAGTGTTATTATATTGCCAAATCATTTTATAATTCCTTACTTCGTTAGATACAGAATGTTTTTTTAGCTTTTATAGAAAAAGTAAAAAACCGAACTTATAAGCTCATGAGCGAAGCGAGCTAATCCACGAAGTATTAATAATTACCACTAATGGCAAACTTAAAAGAAGTAAGAGAACGTATTTCCTCTGTGATATCTACGCAGCAAATTACTAAAGCTATGAAAATGGTAGCTGCAGCTAAATTGCGCCGCGCTCAAACAGCTATCGTAGAAATGCGTCCTTATTCCAACAAGTTGAGCAGCATTCTAACCAACATCCTTTCCAACCTGGAGGGCGATGCTACTACTTCTTATGGTAAAGAACGACCTGTTAAAAATACGTTGTTGGTAGTAGTGACTTCCAATAGAGGATTGTGTGGAGGTTTCAACTCTAGTGTAAGTAAATTGGCGCTAGAAACAGGTACGCAAAAGTATGCAGAGCAATACGAAGCTGGCAACTTAACTTATTTGTTTATCGGAAAAAAAGGCTACGATTACATCAAAAATAGAGCACCCAAAGCGACTCTAGATACCCAGTATATGGATATCGTAGGTAAGGAGTTTGGTTTTGATGATTCGGCTCGTCTTGCAGAGGCTATTATGGCATCTTTTGATGAAGAGCAATACGATGCTATTGAGATTGTTTATGCACAATTCAAAAATGCAGCAGTACAAATCTTCAAAGCCGAACAATTTTTACCTGTTGCAAAATTACCTGTGGTAGAGGGCGAAGCTGATGTAAAAGCAGATTTTATTTTTGAACCTGCCAAAGAAGAATTATTGGAGCATTTGATTCCTACTATTCTCAAAACACAATTGCATAAAACCATTTTGGATTCTAGTGCATCAGAACAAGGAGCACGTATGACCGCAATGGAAAATGCAACAGAAAATGCTGAAGATTTATTAAAAGAACTGAAAATCAACTACAACAAAGCTCGTCAAGAAGCTATTACAGCTGAAATTTCAGAGATTTCTGGTGGTGTGGCTGCTTTAGAGGATGCTTCCTAATAAGTATAAAAATACATAGGAATAGTACTATAGTATTCCGACAAAATACAATAAGAGGCTTACAGATATTCTGTAAGCCTCTTTTTATTTCCCATAAAGTAAAGATATACAAATTAGAATTATTAACAATTTGAGCTTATTTTTCTGTATATTTAAGTCCTTTGGTCTATTTTGCGATAGAGTGCAGGGATTGCCCTTACCTTTTTTGTATGTCTTAGACTTTATTTTTCATACGATTCAGATGAAACGATTATTTCTACTACCAATCATTAGCCTTTGTATTCTACAGGCTTGTCAGCCGTCTAATAGCGATAAGGAATTAAACAAACATGGACCTGTACATCATGCCGATGAGCAGCCTATCGTTGTGTTGACTAAAAATAAAGGAATTGTGGAACAAGATACGCTTATCAGGTTATCAATAGATGCTAGTACTTCCTCTGAATTGGAAATAATGGCTTGTAAAAGCTTGATAGAACAATTAAGAAATGTAGAGGAAGAAAGCATAGAACCAGCAGAAGTAACGGTTCCATTGTTGGCCTTGGGAGGGCAAACCGTAACAGAGTCTACCGCCCTTTTATTCTTAATCAATCAGGATACTTTAAAGCTTTATGTAGATTACTTTGAAGGGGATCTAATTGGGAGTAAGGTTTTTTATGTGGTGGGAGGTAATTTGTTAGCCGTAGATATCCTCACCATGAATGCTTATCAAACAGAGTCTGGGCCGCAAGCTCAAAGCTTGTTAACACATACCTTTTATTACAAAAAAGAAGCCCTCCTTTTCTGTACAACCCACCATTATCCCGACAAGCAAGCTGTATTAGAGGAAGAAAATCTCCAAGATTGGGCGATTATTCAACAGCGGTTGCAACTGTTTTAGGACAAATATTCTGAAGTTGTTTAAAAATGGAATTATTTAGCTCCGCAGTAGTGTTGCGAGGCTATACCAAACCGAGTCATAGGCGAGCTCATGCAAATAAATTACAACAACTTCTCTAAGTAGTTGTAAAACACAAGGGATAAGCCTTTAGCCACTGTTTTAGTATAGCAGCATTAGCAGGAATTTTAGCTTGGCTTATTCTTCAGAAGCTATAATTTTCAACTCTCGTCTATACAATTTTGAAAGTTGCTTTGCAATGAAATTAGGAGCCATTCTAGCAATGGTACTACGAATAAATCCTTGATCTGGTATAACGATTACGTCTTTATTGGCGGCAATGCTATCTAGTGCCTCTTGGGCAAATTTATCAACAGGATAAGGCGCAGATATTTTGCTTAGATAACCGCGCGCACCACGGTTTATAGGATTTTTTAAATCACTCGGCCCTGTTGAATCTAAAAGTGGTGTCTCAATGGCTAGCGGACACAATACATTGACATTAACCCCATGCACTTCTCCCTCTATTCGCAAACTTCTAGACAGCCCTACTACGGCATGTTTGGTCATAGAGTAGGGAGTCATGAGGGGTAGTGGATTGAGTCCAGCCCCAGAAGCTGTGTTGACAATACAGCCGTGCCCTTGTTGGACCATTATTGGATAAGCTGCCGCGACTCCATTCATAACCCCTCTTATGTTAATGTCAATAATTCGGTCAAAATGTTCTACACTAAGTTTGTGCATTTCTCCACCAACTCCTATACCAGCATTATTAAATAAAAAATCAAGACCACCTTGAGCAGCTACCACTTCTTCTACTATTTGTTTAAGGGCATTGGCATCACGCACATCTAAGAAAGCAGCATGTGCTTGATCTCCAAGTGCTTGAGCAGCCTCTTGTACACTCTGTTCATTGATGTCTGTTAGCCAGACCTTGGCCCCTCGTTTAATGAGTTCTTTGGAAAGTGCAAGTCCTATACCCGAACCTGCCCCTGTAACAATAGCTGTTTTATTTTTGAAGGTTGTCATAAGTGGATGATGTGATTGATGTGAATTTTTTAAACAGCTAGGTTCTTCTATAACATTCCTATAGAAGAAAAGATAACCATCTAAAGTTTTAGTACTGGTTTGTGAATGTCTAATACAAGGAGTGTTGTTCTTTTACTTTATATCTGTTCAAATATATAAAGCCTATTGGAGATTCTAGTATTAAAAGCTTTCTTTTCTTGTTTAGTCGTAAAAGAAAACATGATTGCTTAAAATTTTATTGATAATGTTCCAAAATTATCACTTTGTAATTTTTTATTGATAAGATCTATATCAAATCTTTCGGGTTCCAATTCCTCTCCTAACCATTCTAACATTTCCTCGTATTGCTCCCCTTTTTTGCTTTTCATAACATCAACCAAATTCATATATCCCCATATTCCTCCACAATCTTCTGGTGGGCAGGCTCGTTTCCCTTTGATACATCTTGGATAGTTAACTCCCTCTTCTTCATGGTTTATTTTTTCTAGCACTAAGACATGTTGCCATGAATCGCCAAAATCATATTCATACTGTATTTTTTGACCTTCTTTTTGGAATAAATCTTTGATCATCATTCCTGTATAGTCATTGCCAAAATCGTCCCATTTACTGGGTGGAGTATAATATTCTTTATTTACCATAAAGTGATGCAAATGAGAATTGTCCCATCCCATTGTACTTTGGATAATATTGTGAAGATCTTCTAGTGAACGCTCAGGAGCAACTTCAATTCTTCTCCATATTGGAGGTTTTGAATGGTCTAACGTGATTTTAATTTGGTAAATCATCTGGAGCTATTTTTTAATCAAAAAAATAAATTTCTAATGAAATTAGATATTTATGAACTATATTTTGTGGTTTGACCTGTCAAATTTTTATTAATATTTCTAGGACTCTCCCAATCACCTGAATTGTTTTACACAATATCCCGCACTCGGAACACTTTGGGTACCATATAGAAGTTTCCATGTAGGTATATCATGGACAAAAGTGGGTTATATTGTTTCCTTCTGCTCTTACCATATAAACACAGGCTGTATAGAATTGAATTATCTAATAGATATTTAGTTTTTTAACTAAAAAATTAGATAAAAAATAATTACCTTGTGTTTGATCACTTTATTTATACTATATAACTAATCATTACACACTATTGAATATCTATAGACTATACGCTCTCAAGCAATAGTTTATGTACAATTACTTCCCAATAATAGTTCAATTTTTACTGTTTCGTATACTGCCCTAGATTTTTTTAGGGGGTAGATGAGTTGCAGCACTTTATTATTTTTAAGAATAGTATTATTAATTTTATAATTATCGTGTAATTGTGTAGATGTTTTTATTGTGCTAATGTGCAGTAAAAAAATTAAAACTATGAAAAATTTATTACTGTCAATATGCTTTGTATTGGCAACGTACTCCATTGCATCTGCACAATATTTCTTTGGAGCACAGGTCTCTAGTCTCGATTCTTGTTGTATAACCATAAAAGCTGGGGTGAAATCTAGTGAGCTAGATACCACTTGGCAGGTTGTAGTGGATGGCCTTACTACCTACAATTCTAGTTCTCCAGAATATGTAGGCAATGATATACTGCACTGTTTTGACGGAAATGGCTCTCATACCGTCAATTTTTATGTCAATGGACAATTGTATTGGAGCAGAGTGGTAGAAATTACAGACTGCGAAGGCGATTGCTCTGTTTGTGAAATTCCATCCATGATACTAGATGGTGATATTATAGATACGTGTGGACATCAAGTATGGTTGGATGTTCGTTTTCCAAATATAAATGGACAAATTGGCTATTCTGATACTTGTACCAATCCTGTGTATACGTGGGATTATGGAGACGGAAGCCCCGTAGCCAATACAGGAAGCCAATCGTATGTTTTTTACAATTATGCACAACCAGGCACCTATACAGCCTGTGTTACTTTGTCTTTGACCAATCCAAATGGAGGAACTTGTGTAACCACGGAATGTGTAGAAGTAGTTGTACCTGAATGTGATACCGTAGCACCAGAGCCATGTTGTGGATTTGAATTGGGCGATTTAGGGTATATGATTGCTCCATGGGATCCTTGTATGGTAAGAATTGCACCTTCAAGAAGAGCTTACAACGGAGAGTGTGCCAACCATACTCTATCTTGGGATATAGGTGGAGATGGTACTGTTGATGGTACAGGTTCTGCATTTATTACCAGCTTTACTACACCTGGCCCACATACCGTATGTTTGACAATGGCTTATGGCAATTGCTCTATCACAAAATGTGGAGTGATTAACCTACCTGATTGTAATGACGATGGTGGAAAACCAGCTGGTAGCAAAGAAATGACCTCCAATACAGCGCAATTGTGGGACGAGGCACTAGCAAAAATGAATGCAGCTTCTACACTTGAACTGTTCCCCAATCCTGTTATCAATGAGTTGAATCTTAAAATATCAGCAGATATTAGCCGTATTCAGTTGGTAGACATCACAGGCAAAATTGTTAAAGAAGAGCAAGTAAATAACACGACTCAAGTAGCAATAGATGTACATCAATTAGCTTCGGGTGTTTACTTTGTAAAAGCTATGAATAGCAATGGCGAGCTAAAAACTACCGAACGCTTTGTAAAAGCAAGATAATTGTTGCTTGCTACAACAAGTTAGCATATAATAAAAACCTCTGGTTGGGCTTATAGCCTGACCAGAGGTTTTTTATTTGAAAAATGTTAGAAGGAGTTTAGTAGAAGGGGAGACGCTTCGTTTAAGACTACTCAAAGTTATTCTTGTATCTCAATATCAAAATAAAGCTCGTTCATGCTCACACTCAAATGGATAGATTGTAATTGTATGATTGCATCTAAACCCTTATACCTTGAAATACTCCACAAATCATTATTCTCTTTCTTATAAAATACCTCTACAACATATCTACTTTGATCTATGAGAACATATTCTTGAAGGGTAGGAATTTGTCTGTAGAAATAGAATTTATCACCTCTATCATATTCAGCCGTAGATTTGGATAAAACCTCGACTACCAAAATGGGATTAGAAACAGCATTTCTATCATCTATAGATGTTTCTATATTCCCACATACAACCATTGTATCTGGATATACAAAACTGTTCTTTTCTTTTATATTTAGTTTAACCTCACTCGTAAAAGCCTTACAATTAGATTTTTTTTTCTTTAGCTCATTTCTTATTTCAGCATAAATGTTTCCACATAATAGACCATGATTTATTGATCCTCCTGCCAATGCATATATCTTTCCATCATGATACTCGTATTGTTGATCCGTATCAATTTCGTGCTGTATATATTCTGCTACTGTTAATTTTTGGAGTTGATGTGCCTTCATGAATGCTTTTTTTACAATATAACCATTCTAGTAGAAAAAATCGTGATTAGGAGGAGAGTATAACACTAAATATGTTATACTTTGGATTAAATCCACCCAAGCACTACTCTACCAAAGCACGCCACCATTCCTCTTGAATAGTATCCGAATAGGTGAACAACTGCCCCAAAGGAGGCAACAAATAATCAACACTGGCCTGCTTAGAGCATTGTACAAATTCCTCTACAGGTTCCTGCCAAGTATGTTGGTAAGAAAGCGCGAAACCACCCCAATGCACGGGCATTATTTTTTTGGCTTGACCATCTATGGCTGCTTGGATACTCTCATTGGGGAACAAATGAATCGGTCGCCAGTCATCGTTGTATTGCCCACATTCCATAAAGGCAAAATCAAAAGGCCCTAGTCGTTCGCCCACGGTTTGGAAATGCTTACCATAGCCCCCATCGCCACTAAACCAGATGTTTTCTTCTTCCGTTTTGAAGACCCAACCGCCCCACAAACATTTGGCACGATCCGTCAAGCCCCGTCCCGAAAAATGGCGCGTTGGTGTAAAGGTAATCTGTATGCTTTCCAAGTGGGCATTATCCCACCAATCAAATTCAGTGATTAACGTTTCCTCCACGCCCCAACGTACCAAGTGGCGTTTCAGCCCCAAAGCCACAAAATATTGCTTGGTTTTAGGCTGTAGTTTTTGAATACTATCATAATCCAAATGGTCATAATGATCGTGAGTGATTAGTAAGAGATCTATTTCTGGAAAATCATCAATCAAGGACAAACTATTGGCCGAAAAACGTTTGTTGTCAAAAGGAGCAATAGGCGTGGTATCTCCACCCAACATGGGGTCAATCAGAATGGTTTGATTGTTCAGACGCATCAACACGGCAGAATGCCCATACCAGATAAATTTGGCTTGCTTGGCAGGAGCCAAAAAGGCTTCTTTATCAAAGGGAATGATGGGTAAATCCTGCTTGGGGTGTTGCCCCTTTTTGGTGAGTTGTTTGTAGATCACTCCAGGTATTTTCCCCAAAGCTATATCCATGTTTGTTTCTTCTAAATTTTGGAATTTCCCGTCTTTCCAATTGTCCGATTGTTCGTATTGCTGTTGGAGTTCCTTGGTAACCTTGCCCCCAAACTGTAAGTGAAAGTTTTTCAATGGCTCTGTTTATAGTGATTCAATATGCTACTAGCACAAATATCTTGCATTTGTCCCAGAAAGATGAATATCTATCCCAGAAGTGTGTATATATTTCACGGTTTTGTGGGGGAAATTTGGATTTGGACTAATGGCGCAAAACTAAGTTGGTGTGTCTTATATTTCAATATCAAAGTAGAGGTCTTTTATGCTAATTTCCACAGATAACCATTGAATCTGGGTAGACATATTTATTTTTACTTTTGATAAAAAGTTTAGCTTCACTGGCCAATGGTTTACAATTGGAGTTTTTATTTCCCAAGCCAGTTCTTAATTCCGCATAAATATTCCCATTGTGATATTCATACTTAACACCACTTTCTTGCTCTTGAGAAATGTACTCTGCTACGGTTAATTTGGGAGCTTGATCTGCCTTCATAAATACTTTTCTTACAATATACCCATTCTGATAGAAAAAGTCAATCTTTTGTTTCCTGACAGGCGGCTATTGGAAAGTCTGGTGTGTTGGGTAGCACATGCTGTTTAGTTTTTTGTTCATTTTCGATTATCTCGGAGCAATTTCTTCATTACCCAATCGAATCGTATCAATTATTTTTTCTGTTTCATAGCTTAAAGATATTGGAGTTTTTGTTCTCTTGAACCAACTCCAATATATGTTTAGGCTTATGGGGTGATTATTTAGTGAAATTTTATTCGTGTTCGCCAGAGAGCAGTGCAATTGCAAATAAAGAAAGACTAACCCCAATTCCAATAGCAACTGCATTTTTAACTTGTTTGCTTTCAGCAACCCCATTTAATATTTCATTTACAAAATGCTCACAGTTATATGCAGTAAGATTATATGCTGTACCTATTTTCTTATTGATTCTGTCAAGAACAATAGCTTGAGCGTTTTCAGAAAAATTGTAATGCTCAATTTTATTTAGAGTTCCTTCGTTAAGAAAATCACTTAGTAAGTAATAGCGGACTCCAAATCCATTTTGATTTTCTGCAATTAAGTGTTGATTATTCCAAAAGCCAGCATATAAAACATGGTGTTTAGAAAAAATTCCTCCTTTGGTTCTTACTAGTCTATCACCAATTTTTAATTTGTTAAGATTAAGTGTAGGCATGATTTTTTATGGTTTAGTTATAAATTTGTTGGAATTAGAAAATTTTCTGATTTTCCAATGAATGAATTTTTAATTTAAATTCAGGTTGTTAAGAATGAAACTTATTATATTGTTATTTAAATAATTTTTTATATTCTGTATGTATTGACAAATTCAATTACTTCTTTTGTTCTTGCATAAAGTGAAAATTGAGAATTAGCAGCTTGAATTCTTTCTCTGTTGAAATTTAGCCAGTATAAAAACTCTCCATAGTGTATGATGAATTTTGATGAATCTTTAATTACTGATTCCATTATTTCAATTCGTTGTAAGAGTAAAGTTTTAATTTCTTTATCTAATTCCTCTAACTTATTTTTTGAGAAACAAGGAGGAATATCTCTATTGTCAAAAATAATAAGGTCAAACTGATCATAGTCAACATTTTTGAATTCCTCAATACTGTGTACTGAAATATTTGAAAAATTCAACTGATTAAAAAAAAACTTTACTTTTTCTGCTTTATCAATCTTAGAAAACACAACAATTTCATTGAGGACTTCCAAATGAACAAACTGGCTTGCCTGCCCTAAATCAGAAGAGTCTAAAGTTTCTATAAAATCTAAAATAGCCCCACCAATTTTATTTAACTCAATATTACCATTATTAAAGTCAATAGTATTTGCCATTCTTTGATCTTGAACTTGGTTAAATCTTCGACTTAGGGAAAGAAACTGCGTGTATTTTTCTCGTTCTCGATCTAGTTCTTTCTTTAGCAATGAAAGAGCTGTTTTGACTTTGTTAGCCTCAAATAAATCTTGAAGTTTTTCCTTTAGTTTCTTGATTCCCATCTTAATAAATTATATCCTCCCAATTTTTTTGTTTCAAACTTTTACGTGCAGCCTTTTGTATTTCTTCTTTTTGATACTTGTAAATCATATTAGAAATAAAATTATTAGAATTTGAAGGGTCAATAAATGACTTATTGACAAATGAATCTCTAAAGTATTCAAGAACTGTGATAAAATTTTTTGCTGGCTGTTTTTTTCGCTTATACTTTAAAGCATCTATTATCACTAATTCTAAGTATACTGATGGAAATTTTAATCCATTTAGTTCTCGCCATATTTTAGCTGCCATTATTTCTTCCTGTCTACCAGAATTTACGACATTATTAATATGTATTTCAATGTTAGTTTGTAACCTTGAGTCTTTCTTACTTAAGTATAAATTATGATAGTTTTTGGATCCGGCAATTATTCTTGCTGGCACTAAATCAATATCTAGTCCATTTGTCTTTATCGCAATGGATACATTTTGTTTTATTGTATTATAACCTGCTGATTTTACAGAGTTGTTTAACGACTCATATATATATTTCAGGGTATTCGAAGTGGTTGGTTTTAGTGAAATAAATAGATCACAGTCCGATTTTCCTTTTAATGCTGTTTTTTTTATGCAAGAACCTGAAAGTTTTATCTCAGATAATTGAGAACCGGCCCATTTCCTTATTACTCGCTTTATGTCTGTTAATCGAGAGTCATAAAATGTAAGATTTGGGCTTTTTTTCTTGTTTATTATTTTTATTATGTAATTGTCCGCTGTCATTTACTTTTATTTAGTTAACATTGCTTAATTGCAATTATACTAAATAAAGAATAAAAATAATAACAAATTTAAATTTATTTTAAATTTTAAATAATTTAAATTGTTTTACCGCCCAAACACCCCCCAAGAAACCACCACCCCAATTCCTAGCCCACCCAACAAAGCCCAAAGCATCCAAGGCTGTTGACGTTGCTCTACAGGAATACCCACTGTATTCCCAATCAAAATCGGACTTGCCCAGAAAAAAGGATGTGTAGCAATACCACGATTGTCGTTCAGGTATTGGAGTTTGGCTTGGCGGAGTGCCTCGTTTTTGGGGATGCCTTGCGAGAGCAGGGCGTAGAAATTGGACATGAGGCGGATGCTGGCAGCATCATTGAGTTCCCACAAGGTCATGACCACACTGGGCACCCCTGCGTGCATAAAACTTCGGCCTAATGAGATAATGCCTTCGCCCTCGATATTGCGTCCGTAGCCCGTTTTGCAAGCCGAGAGCACCACCAAATTGGCCTGTTGTCCATTGAGGTGTTGGGTTTCGTAGACATAGAGCAAGTTGTCTTCCAAGCTGTCCAAATTCTCCGTAAACACCAAGGAAGAATAAGCAGGTTGGTTGTAATCAATGGTGCCGTGCATGGCTAAGTGTACCACGCCATAATCCTGTTCGCTAAACTGCTGCTTAAACTGGCGTTCATTGGCCAAGTCCCCAGAGAAATAATCTCCTTTAAAGTTTTTTTGCAAGAATAGAAGTTCATCCATCGTACCAGGAATGGGCGCGGAATAATTGTGGGTTTGCACTTCCGCCTTGCTGCGTTCTTTGCGCAAGGCAGGAGAGAGTGCCAAGTAGTCATTTTGCGCGCCATAGGTGGCCGCAAAGCCCAAGACTCTGCCCGATTGGGTATTTTGTTGTGTTTGGGTGTGCAAGAAGAGAGCCGCCGAGTAATGATAGTGCAAGGCATAGTCTTTTAGCAAGTAGGGAAGCGTGCTGTAGTTGTTGGGTTTGGTTGCTTTTTGGGAGAGCAAGACCTCAAAAGGAATATAGTGCAGGGCTTGATCGGGCAATAAGAGCAGTTCTTTTTTGCCTTTGAGAATAGGATGTTCCAAATAATGGGTATAAAACCAATAGGCATTTTCTACAAACTTATCATAAGCCGTCGAATCTTGCTGTGCCTGCTCAATGTGCGAGAGCAAATGGTGCAGTTGTTCTACTTTTTTCTCAAATCGTCCTTGGGCATGTTTAGGAATGGCTTTTAGGATGCTTTCCGTTTGGCTGATATAAATAATAAAGCAGTGGCTATGGGTAATAAAATACTCTACCAATACCTGATTGACATTTAAGGCCGCTTGCAATTTGCTTAGGTTGGGGGTTTTGGAACGGCCGTGATCCCATGTTTTGTAATGAGGATAAGCCTGCTCCAATTGGTGTTCTAAGGTTTGTAATTGTTGTTGCAAGGCAAACACCTTATCAAAATAAAGACGGGCCTGTTTGGTTGCTTGGTTGATTTTGGCCGTTCGTTCCTTTTCTTGGTAATAGGCAATTTGTAGCAATAGCCCTTCTTCTTGTTGCAATAAACTATCGGGTATTCCAACCCCTGCATGTGCATATTGATTTCTAAATTTGATCAAATGTTCGTACAATAAACTGCCCTTGCTACTCTCTGCATAGTGAAAAATTTGCTCTATGGTATTGGGATCTTGACTGCCCTGTTGTTGCCAAATACAAAAAGCAGCTTGCTCATAAATAGAACGCAATTGTCGGGCAGACGAAAATTTGGATCGTAAGCCTGTATAATGATCGCGTAAAAAGTGCGCCAAAGCAATCAATTGATCAAAATCTTGTTGAGCTTGGGTATAGTTTTCTTGATTAAAATACAAATTCCCCCTTGCTCTATAGATGTTGACGGCTAGGGCTTTGTCTGAAAACAATTCAGGGTCTATTAAGCTGCCATCTTTGGGGGGTGTTCGTTGCAGAATAGCTACAACAGCTTGGTCAAAGTAGACCACAGCTTTGTTGGTATCTTGTTGTAATAAGGCAATTTGTCCCAATTTCCAGTACAACTGAGCGGGCTTGCTGCCTTTTTGAGCATAATGCTGGTTGGTGTATTTTAGTGCAAACTCATAAGCCTCTTTGGCGGTTGAATATTGCTTTAGTAGGGTGGCCGATTTACCAATATTTTGATAAGCTTTGTCGATACCCAGTTGGTGTTTTTTGATGTAAGGCAATTGACGATCATAATAGATCAACAACGAATCGTGATAGCCAAAGTATTGATAATAATAAGCTACTGCTATGTGTTGAAAAATACTGTTGCGTTTTTGCCAAATGGGATTGCTGGATACTTTGGGCCAGTATAGCTTGAGGCTTGAGGCATAAAATTTGGCTTGGGCGTAATTTTTGAGGCGGTGTAGCAATTTGCTTAGGCGCATCGAGAGTTTGAGCAATTCACCATAATTGTGCAATTGTTCATACCAATCAAAGGCTTTTTTGTAATAACCAATGCTTTGCTCCAAAGCACCATTATCGGCATAGAGCTTACCCAATTGGCTGTAACTTTTTGCAACTCGATTGGAGTCGCGTGCTTGTTGGCTAATTTTTAGGGCTTGTTGTTCATAGCCTAAGCCTTGTAAACTGTATTCAATGGCTTGGTCAATATGCCCTTGTTGGCGTTGTATAGCACTTTGTAATTGGTAAAAATGGCGGGCAACTAAGCGGGTAGGAGAGACTTGTTGTTGGAGTACTTGCTCCAGTTGGTGCATATGCCTTTCTAAGCCTAATAAATTATTTTTCTTATCATAATAAATCGCATAGGCTCCTAATAGCAGGGCATAACTGTATTGTTCGGGATCTTGTTGTTGTTGCCAATATTGGGCGGCACTATCGGCTATGATTAATGCTTCTGGGTATTGCGCCAAGCCCCACAAGGCCCAAGCTTGATTGGTGAGTAACAAGCCTTTGATGCGTTGTTCTTTTAGGTTGTATGTTTGTGAGAGTGCTTGCAGACTTGTCCATGCTTGTTGAAATTGATTGCCTTGGAGTTGGGCGGTGATGGTGTTGAGTTGGGTATGGCACAGTCCTGCCTTTGCCTCTACTTGTTGGAAAACAAGTGCGGCTTTTTGGTTCAAGGCGAGTGCTTGTTCCAAATTACTGGCATTAAAAATGGCTTGCTCTGCTTCTTTGACCCAAGTTTGGGCTTGCTCAAGGGGTTGAGCCTTGCTTTTGGTGCTGTGCAATAAGACAGCCAACAGCAATAACAAGCTGTACAACAATGGATATGCTCTATTCATAGTGGGACGAACTAAGTATAGGGAAGGGGCTAGTTAAAGATAGGAATTTTTTTGTTTATTTTTTGCTAAGTTGTAGAAGATGCATTCTTGATCCAAACTAATTCTGATATAGGATAAAATAGGCAAAACAAGGAATGAATAGCAAAAATACATCTCTTGAATACAAACTTGTAACTTTGATGGTAAATTAGTATATTAGATTACTTGGAACTAATTGTTGAAGTTGTCCGACCAACTTCTTTGTTTGCAACTACTACAAAGTTAGTTGTCTAAAGAGTGAAATTCTTATGTTACATCGTTTTTTCGCTAAGGAAACACACGCTGACCTAAATAGTGTGCTTCTTACTTTATTATCCCATATAGGGCAAGACATTACTCAATGGAATATCAAAAAACAAGATGGCAAGTACCATCAAGCGTATAGTTATATTGCTCAAGGCAATGGGCTGACACTCAGTTTTTATGAGAATGCCTTAAAGGAGAAAATACGCATACAAAAAACAGAATTGATTATAGCTTGTGAGAATATTCCTTGGTTATCTATCTTGGCAGAGCATTCCAACCAAAAAACAACTCACAAGAAACGCTTGGATTGTCATCTCTTGGCTGAACATCCAGCTTGGCAACCTTGGCAGTTGCAGAGTAATCAACCCGTTTTAGCTGCACATCTACTGCATACTATTGATCCTTATTTATCCGTATTTCAATCGTTGGATGCTGTAGAATTGGTACTAGAACGCCAGCGCTTGTATGTTCGGTGGGCTTGGTTGCCTAATACATCGGCTCGTCAGCAGCAATTGCAAATGACCTTAGATTTTGCAAGGGCACTTACTCAGGCATTAGATCAATTGGCAACGGTTTCTAGTAAATAGAAATGGTATCATCTGGTGAAAAGTAATCGTGTATACTAAGCACAAAAAATAAGCAGCTATGAAGGATGTGATATACCTTTATAGCTGCTCTTTTATGAAATAGACAAGGATCTCTTAATCCTTAATCATATTTTCTATTAAGTCATAAATAGCGATTGTGCGTACGCGCTCTTGCTCTAGTGGACTCAAATCTATTTTGGTTATTTCTACAGCCTTGTGTGCAATCGCATCGGGCAGCGCGATTTTGGCTACCTCTTCCTCACCAATAAAAATTTTGTTGATACTACTTGCACCATGTCGTTTTAGCTTGGCCACTTCATTGTTCCGCACATCATAAAAGACCCCATTTTCTCGAATCAAGCCTTGTTTGACATCATCTACAGTCACTTCTGTACCTTTGTTAGTAATTCTAAAAATATACTCGTGATCCATAGAAAGAATGTAGAGCACCGCATTGCGCCCTGGCCCTATATATTTGCGAAAAGCATAAGCAAAAATGGGATTGCCATCTCTAGATAAGAAAACCCCACTACCAGAGCGTTTTTGATCCTTATCCATAATTTCCTCCATTTGCTTGGGCGACATTTCTTCAGTCCAAGGCATAAAACCACCTTTGAATTGTGCCACACTTTTTTTGAGCGTTACCAAGTCTTCGTCAATTTCATCTCCTGTTGGTTGTACATTGCGTAGGAAGCGAGCCAAAAAGTAAAGGCCAACTCCAATAGCAATGAATGCCAAAATCATAATGGTGTTCATAGTGAGTGTTGTCGTGTTCTGTTATGGGTTCTGAATCTTATGCACTTTGGTACACACCTTACAATAATTCTTAAACAAATATTGCTTGGCATGAGGCATCTCTGACGACGGATTTTTTTCGTAATCGGTTTTGTTGTGGTCAGGGTTGCTTTTGAGTGCTGTAGCGTGTAATTTACAGCGTTCAAAAGTAACTTTTTCTTTGCTGGCTGCTTTGTCTTCTTCTTCAAAATCCTTAACTTCTTTAGACATAACACGTGTACAAACAGGACAATAACGACGATAATTAAGCTGATAGGCAAATGGGTATTCATCGCCAGGCGTATAATCGGAGGCATTAGCACGATAATTATCGCTTAGGCTCATGTGGCGATTGTGCAACGGGCAGCGATCCATTGTATTTTTTTCTTCTCTGGTTGTACTACTCAATTGTACCATGATAGCTGCTATAGAGTTGCCACCTCCTTTGGCCACTTTAACCTTTTTAGGCTCTTTTTCTTTTTTTCCTTTTTGTGCTAAAGCTTGATGGCTAGTACCTAGTACCGTCATGGATACTAACAAGCACAAGAATAGTAACTGTTTTATATTCATTGTTGTAGTGGTTTAAATACTTCATTTATCTTTTTGTACACTGAATCAGTAGGTACTATATGCAATTAATTTGCAAGATAAAAACTGACTTATAATTGATTATTAATTTGTTTGTTGTTTGTAGCAAAGGTGTTTTGCTTTGTTAATAATCAAATAAATGCGTTTTCTAGTACGAAGTAGTAATTGATTTTAGTATTGAAGTTGTTTAAGAATAGCCTAATGTCGCTAATGAAAGCTAATTTTTTCCTACTGATTAGTTTGTACACCGTACAAACTAAGTCAGATCGCTAGGCGAGTGTTAAAAATTGACTCCATAGCGCTGCTATGAACTAAA
>JBGCDW010000115.1:0-24986 GCA_045105775.1 Aureispira sp. | reverse complement strand
AGCTCGGTTTTGGTTTCGTAGCTGGAAGCTACGGGAGCAAAAGTAGCTGAAGTATTTGGCTTTCAATCTGCGTAGGCTTGTACCCAAAAGGTACAAAGGCTCTAGTATTTAGCAACTATTTGGGTGTTTTTAAACAACTTCAATATAAATAACCAAGGAATTAGGATAATAACCCTAAACGTTTTCCAACCAATCGTAGAAAGGTACGAGCAGGAAGCAAACGTGGAATGGTCCAATTTCTAAGTTTACTTTTGACAAGTACATAATGAAATTTGGGTGTTGGGTGGGTGATAATATTGGCGACCAATTGGCCAAATTCTCCCTGTTCATAGCCATCTTCAGAATGCACATGTATATAGGCTTCTAGTTTTTTAATAGCTTCTTTATAGTCGGTGTGGTCATATTGGTGCATGTCTTCTTTTTTGGCCTTCTCCCAAATGGGTGTTTTGACTACCCCAGGAGCTAACATCACGACATCAATTCCATACAAGAGCATCTCTGCTCTCAAACTTTTGGTGATGCCCTCCAAGGCGTGCTTACTGGCACAGTAAGGCCCCATAAATGGATTGGAAATGGTGCCACCCACCGAACCCACATTAAAAATTTTGCCTGCTGGATGTGGGCAATCCTTGCGCGCGCCCAATAGAGGTGCAAATGCCTTGGTGGTAGCAAGTACCCCAAATACATTCACCTCAAATTGCCTGCGCCACTCGTCCAAGGACAAATGCAAAATTGGACCCCCGATGGCAATCCCTGCATTATTAATCAAGGCAAAAAAGCCCTGATCGCCAATTTGTTGGGCGACTTTCGCTGCGGCTTGCTGCACCGCTGATTCATCGGTTACATCAAAGAGCAAGGGCTCAAAATTGCTCCCCAACTCTTGTTGGAGCCGTTCGCCATCTGCTGCTTTACGCACCGAGCCAAACACCCGAAAACCACGTTGCAATAATTGCTGTGCAATCACATAACCAATGCCTGTAGAAGCCCCTGTAATAACAATATTTTTCATCCTGTATAGTTTATCAATGCGTGGATAAGGAAACGTTTTTTACGTTTGGGAGATAAAATTTGGCGGTAAGATAGTGAAGTTCTTGAAAAAAGTAGTTGGATATTGTTGAAGGATAGAAGTATATAATAAACCCTTCACAAAACTGTGCTTCACCCCAAACCAGAAAAATCATCCAATACCTCATCTTCACGAATGGGAGCAGCAAGACGAATAGGGCGACCCGTTTGAAAGAAGAGTAGGGCAAAAAGCGAAGCAAGCACCCCCATATTAAAAAAGCACCAAATTTTAGTCTCTACCAAAATTATAACATCAAAATAAACAATTACACTATACAGCAGCCATACCATCAAAATGATATTTACAGCTAGTAGTCCTTTGTTTTTTAAGGTGGTTAATTTATTGATAATCAATGATATAATGCTAATAATAATGATTGAATCTAAATCTGCTTTCCAGTAATGATACCCTGAGGCTAGTAGTGTCGCATAGAGTAGTGCTTGCAACAAAAAAAGATATTTGGCAACGCTTGTAGGGTATTGTTTTAAGGGTTGCTCTAATACAATTAAGCCATGAATGGTGATTTGTCCCAAACAGCCCAAGAGCCACCAAAATTTAGTGTCCTCCATTGAAAGCATTTCACTTACCATAAAAAATAGAAAAGCTCCAGCCGTAAAAAGTAGACTCATCCAATAACCCACTAGCAAGAAGGCATGGTCTTTAGATTTGGTATAAAACGTATACAAGCGAATGGTAGAACTAGCAGCAGATACCACCCAAAGCCCAAAATAGGTTGGTTCATAATGCTCCTCTTTAGAACGCTCGGGGAGCATTCCAAAAGTATCTAAAAAGCCTTCATATAATTGCTGCTCTAGGTTTAGATAATAAAAACCTAGATAAAGTAAGAAGCTATACCAAACAGCACTAACAATGCTTGTCAACTGAAGTACCATAGGAAATGGAAATTAGCGTAAAAAATCATCCAATACATCATCTCGATAGGCAGGGGGCAGCATTTCGGGTTCAACTTTAATATTCTTATGCAATAAAAAAGAAAAAGCACTTACGACACCACAGCCCAGCATCCAAAACGTAAGCGTACCAAACATGGTGTATTTATAGGTATTGCTCGCATAAATAAAAAAACTGTACAGGAACAATCCAATCAAACTAAATCTAAGAGGAAGTTTCCAAGGATTATCAACACGAGTCCAATAAAGCAATACCAAGGATAGAATACTAGTAACAATCAACAACCGATGATAGTTGCGTTCAGGTACTTTATTGCCTCTGCCTTCTCCAAGCATTACATTATCGTGGTGCAAATCGCCCATACGCTCTATTTCTTGTGCCAGTTGCCCATCCCAATACAGGTAATACAAACCAACTCCAACTAAGACCAAATAACCCAAGGCTTGTAACAAAAAGAGCTTGCGTAAACTATCATTTTTATACCGAATAAAGCGATTATTGAACAGTAGTAACACATTACCCAAGACCTGACTTGCACTAGTGAGTGCCCACCAAAGGCTAGTTTCTCTTATATTGGGATCACCATCAGCCCAATACAGAAAGAGATAAACCAACCCAAAAAAGACGGTCATCCAACGCACATAAACTACAAAGGGAGCAGCCTCGCGCCGAACAAAAAGCAGCATTACCATAGAGAGTATGCTAGAGCCTAGCCACAAACTAAAATACTGATTCTCTGGTGCATCCAGTGGAAGACCATTGTAATTGTTCCAGCCTACTTCCGAAAAATCATTCAATAATTGCCGATCCAGTGCTATATACTCAAACCCTAGATAGAATAGGAAACTGTACCAAAGAATATGGAGCGTGGGTATGGCTTTCATAGTGACAATGTTGAAGATGGAATAACTTTGTCTAAGTTAAGAAAACTAAACAAAAATAGACATTACCACCTAACCCAAACACAATTCCAACGCCTTTACCACCGTTCGTACATCAGAAGTAGGATAAAAACCAGCACTATTGATGCAATTGATTTCTACAATTTTCCAACCCTCGGTAGTCAAGCAAATATCCATGACAAAAGCAGGAGCCACACTAAAGGTCTTAATCATCGCCTTGGCAAACTCTATTCCTTCAGGAGCGACTTGGCGTTCATAGGTCACATCTCCATGAAATTTATAATAGACAGCATCCACCACCTGATCGCCTACCACCCACAAACGTGCCTCTTTGTATATTTTTTGAGGAATAGAGGCTTGTACCAAAGCACCTTGGTGCAATAAAGGCGTAGCAGGCTGGGCCAGCGATTGGGCGACAAAATCTTCCCATTTGATTTGCGTAAAGATGTTGCCTGTAAAAATTTTGGCCTCTTTGTAAGGCTTGATAAATTTTTGCTCGCCCGCTTCCCATTGAATGGCTTTGCCAAAAGGAAATACTTCTACTTGGTAATTGAGTAGGTTAGCTTGGTAATGGGGCGCAAAATGCTTAAACAAATGATTGCCACCATAAAAAGAACCTGGACTCCAATGCTCATACTGCTTGGCCAGTCGCGCCAAACGCACCGAACCATAGACAAAAATATCCCGACGATCTGCTGCCAAATCAAGGCTGTTGGCACCAGGAGGCAAGTGAATTTTTTCATAAGAAAACTGCAAGTCTTCTAAAATATCAAAAATACGCGCGTGGTCAGGATCAGAATAAATATTGGATTGTACTAAAAAGTGCATGGAATATTGAATTAATGCTGTTAAATTGTAATTGCTAAACGAACAGACACGCAAAGATGTTCTATAACGTGTTTGTTTCTGAAATAAAAAAGAACCAAGTGCTTCCATATTTGTTGTTATAACATCTATTCACACCTAAAAACTATACGACCATGTCATACTCTTCAAAAGTTGCCTCTTTAATTCCGCTATTATATGTGGGCTGGTCAGACTCTGTATTAGGCCCTAGCGAGGTGCATCTGATTCAGCAAAAAGTCAAGTCTTATGATTGGCTATCAAATGCTGATAAGCAGCAATTGTTGGAGTGGGCCAACCCCCAGCAGCCTCCAAGCGAGGCACTGCAAGGAGAGTGGGCGGCTCAAATCAAACATGCCGCCGAACAAATGACGGCCAAAGAGCGTCAAACATTGGTGCAATTGGGGGTCAAAATGGCCAAGTTGCATTCGAACGAAAGCCAGTGGATCAATGACCATGTAGTAGAAGCCTTAAACGATTTGCAACAGGCCGTAGGAGTGGAAAGTATCGAACTGCACCAGTATTTATTGGCGCACCAAAAAACAACAGCTCAACGAGAAGCCTTTCTCAATGAATCTACTGTGGATGCCAAGGCATTGCAATTGGTATTGGATGATGACTATGTTGAGATTAGAGAAAAAGTATTTCAAGTATTGCATGATCCTATGTTTACCACAACGCGTATTCGAGACAAGTCGAATTACAGAGAGCGCATATTAGAATGGACAAAATTACTGGCCAAACAAGGTTTAGGAGCCTTGCATTTTCCCAAAGAATATGGAGGAGAGAACGATATGGGAGCTTATGCTGCTGTATTTGAAACCTTGGGCTATCACGATTTGAGTATGGTGGTCAAGTTTGGGGTGCAATTTGGTTTGTGGGGGGGAGCGGTATTGTGGTTGGGAACAGAAAAGCACCATCAACGTTATCTCAAAGATATTGGCACCTTGGAATTGCCAGGTTGCTTTGCTATGACCGAAACAGGCCACGGCTCCAATGTACGCAATTGCGAAACCACAGCGACTTACGACCCCCATACAGATGAATTGATTATTCACACGCCCAACAAAGAGGCAGGGAAAGATTATATTGGTAATGCGGCCTTACATGGCCAAATGGCGGCTGTTTTTGCTCAATTGTGGGTAGCAGGAACCAATCATGGCGTACATGCTATTTTGGTGCCTTTGAGAAATAAAGAAGGAGTGCTAGAAAAGGGAGTGACCATAGAAGATTGTGCTTACAAGCTGGGATTGAACGGTGTAGACAATGGCCGAATTTGGTTTGACCAAGTACGGGTATCTCGCTTCAATTTGCTCAATCGTTTTGGAGATATAGACGAACAGGGCAATTACACCAGCCCGATTGAGAAGGAATCCAAGCGATTTTTTACGATGCTGGGCACCTTGGTTGGTGGTCGTATGTGTGTGCCAAGAGCGGGCTTGAGTGCTGCCAAAACAGCCTTGACCATTGCCGTGCGTTACGCACTCCAACGCCGCCAGTTTGGAGAAGAAGGCAAAGAGGAACGCCTCATTATTGATTATCCAACCCACCAACGCCGCCTAATGCCTCCTTTGGCGCAAGCTTATGCCTATGATTTTGCGCTTACTTACTTAACAGAGCGTTTTGTCCATCGTTCAGAAGAGGATATGCGAGAGATCGAAACCTTGGCAGCAGGGCTCAAATCGGTGGCAACGTGGTACGCTTCTTCTACGATTCAGACGTGTAGAGAGGCTTGTGGGGGCAAGGGCTATTTGGCGGAGAATCGCTTTGCAGATCTCAAGGCCGATTCGGATATTTTTACCACTTTTGAAGGAGACAATACCGTGCTGATGCAGTTGGTCGCCAAGGGCGTATTGGGTAATTTTAATCATGAAATTATGCGTGGCGGTTTGATGGGCATGGTCAATTTTGCAGCCGATCGTTTTTTGTCTACTATTCGCGAAAAGAATTTTATTCATAGTAATAATACCAATGAACAGCATTTAATTGATCCTAATTTTCAATTAGAAACCTTTCGCTACAGAGAGCAAGATTTGATGATTTCGGTGGCGCAACGTTTGCGTAAGTACATCAAGCGTGGATTGTCTTCTTATCAAGCCTTTTTGCGCTGTCAGAATCACCTGGTAGTCTTAGCACATGCTTATGTAGATCGAGTGGTGTTGGAACAATTTGTAGTGCAAGTAGAGGGCATCAAAGATTTGAAAACACAGCGCGCACTCAAAACATTGTGCGATTTGTATGCCTTGCACAAAATGGAAGAGGACAAGGGTTGGTATTTGGAACAAGGGATTATGAATGGGAATAAAACCCGCGCCATTCGCCGTCTAGTAGATAAACTTTGCCTAGAAGTGCGTCAAAATGCCTTGCCATTGGTAGAGGGCTTTGGAATTCCAGAGTCGTGTTTGGCCGCTCCAATCGCGCAATTGAAATAAAAACAAAATAACAATGTCTTATCAAATTAGAACCGCCACCCCAAATGATTTTGAAGCTATTTTGGCCTTAATCAAAGAATTGGCTGCTTTTGAGAATGCCAGTGAGCAAGTGATCAATACTGTGGAGCAAATGAAGGCCGAGCAAGAGTTGTTTTCGTGCTTTGTAGTCGAACAGGAAGATGGAACCATCATAGGGATGGCCTTGTATTATTTGGTGTATTATACTTGGGTGGGCAAATCCTTGTATTTGGATGATTTGTATATACAAGAAGCCTACCGAGGGCAGGGAATTGGCTCTGCGTTGTTGGGCGAGTTATTTAAAGTGGCGAAACAGGAAAACTGCAAACGAGTGCGCTGGCAAGTATTGGATTGGAATGAACCAGCCATTCATTTCTACAAAAAAATAGGTGCTACAATAGATGGAGAATGGTGCAATTGTGATTTTGATACCGCAGGAATTGCCAATTTTGGTGAAAACTTTTAATTGATTTATCCGATTATGATAGAACATTTTCCTTGGGCAATAGAACTGGCATTTTTTATTTTGGCGATAGTTACGGTCTTGTTATTCTATTGGTCCAATGCGCGCCCTACCAAAATAACAGGCTTGCTTTTTTTGTGGGGAGGGCTTCACAGTTTGTTGGCTTACAACGGTTTTTATGAAAATGTAACCGCTCAACCGCCTCGCTTTGCATTTATTTTGATTCCAGGGTTTGTAGCAATAGGCTATGGACTTTCTCCCAAGGCTTTGGCTTGGGCAGAAGAACATAGGAATACGCGTATTAGTACATTGTTGCACACGGTACGTTTGCCTGTAGAGTTGACTTTGCATTACTTGTTTACTTGGCAATTGATTCCAGAGCTAATGACGTATACTGGGCGCAATTTTGATATTATAATGGGAGTTACAGCACCTATTGTTGGGTATTGTTATTATAAAAATAAAATAGCCTTAAATATATTGCTCGTTTGGAATATTGTCGGTCTCTTTTTAGTAAGTTTTATATTGATAAATGGAGTTCTATCAGCAGAGTTACCGATTCAACAATTTGCATTTGAGCAGCCCAATGTAGCCCTCAAGTATTTTCCTTTTGTATTACTCCCTGCTTTGATTGTACCGTTGGTCATTTACACCCACCTAACAGACCTTATTATATTGAGAAAGCTTATGAAAGAAGTAAAAGGGAATTGATCGAATTACTCAATTATAATTTCAGGAATATTACCTGCTACTTCCAAGCCTGCATTTTGTCCGACATCTTCTAGGAGCACTTTTTTACTCTTTTTGTCTGTCAATTTTACGGCTACACGAGCCGTCATACTTTCCTCAATTCTACCATCCATAAAACCAGCAATAGGAGAAGCCAAGGTTGTCCCCGCTTGACGATGGGCCAAAATTTCTAGATGGTATTTTCTATTTTCATAAACCAAATGCACCTGTTTTTCATCGACAAAAGAACGGCGCAACTTAGTGCCATTATACGTCGTAAATTCTAACAGACGATCATACAACCAAATACCTGCAATATAACCTGTAAAGGAAATTCCCATATAAGGAATTTTGGCAACCGAGGATTTGATGGAAATGTTAGGTTCAGAAAAGTGATTGGTTTGCATCCAAATATAAGCACTAGGGAAGGAGCGACCCCAATCTTTTTCCATGTAACCCCGTCCGCCTGTAAAATCGACCACCTCGTCATCAATTTCCAATTGACCATTAATTTGGTGGTTCATACTCAGAATGCCATGATAGCACTGCATAAAAGGCAAAAAGGAAAAAGGCCCCATAATATTGGGCGAGTACCAAGAGTTGGACCAAGGGGTCAGTTGTTCAAAATTTAAGGTTCCTTTGATCTTGGGCACATCAAGCGTGATTTTTTGCTGAGAAAAGAAACTCTTATCAATCGTTACTTCAAATTTGCCCGCTTGAGGGGCAAATGCCTCAAAAGGATATTGGTGATAAGCAGCCGTTCTTTTTTTTCCATCCAATACCTGAATAAACGCTTGTCGCTTGCCCTGTTCATCCATTGCTACCCCAGGAATAAAAGCAAAAGCATGTTGCTCATCGGCACTCAATACCTTAAAATACCAGCCCTCAAAATAGCGTTTGGTTTTTCCCCATCCATGATATTGCTCGGCATTAAATAAGGCATTTATTTTGTTCTTAATCATCATGTATCCCTAGTATAAATTGCGTGTTATTTGGCCTTAATCGACCACTCAAAGGTAAAATTGGAAACCTCAATGCTGCTTCCATCTGCCTGTGGCTGCACTCCTTTTACCAGCAAAGAAATACGTCTACTTTCACCAGTAGCAATTGTTTCTTGTACAGCTTGTATAATTTCTGGGCCTTGGTTACAAATAAATAGAGTACGGCCAGTAGCGGTTTGTATGAAATCGGCTTCCATATGGGTAATAAGCATGGCAATTTTTCCACGACCTTGGATGTGTGCAGAAATCAAAAGCCCAGTAGAGAGTTCGGCGGCAGCCGCTTGTGCTGCAAAGTAAGTAGAGCGAAAAGGGTTTTTGGAACGCCAGCCATAAGGGAGGCTAACGGTCGCAGCATCAGGCGTTAAATCTTGTACACGTACTCCCATAAAGCCAGCAGCAGGCAGTTTGCTCAAAAAGAAAAGACGTTGCAATACAGGATTGGTTGCTCGCTTGATGAAACTTTGAATGTGAGGATTGCTCAAATCGTGTGGTAGTGCTTTGCTATTGGACATAATAATTTCTATTTGTTAATTCCAGTTGGTAATATAATGTATTCGAGGTAAATAGTTGTGATTTGATGGTTAGAATAAATATTCTCACAACCATACATCTAGTCCTCCATTTCCCAGTTGTTAACATTATTTTAAGTTTAGGGAACTAGAAAGCAGGTTTTAGAGGTTTGAATAGTGTTACTATATTTAAAAATAGGATTGCTATAAAATTTATACTTATGAATATTGGTCAGAAAATACTCGCAGTGATTGGCATATTAGGTTTAATACTACTAACACCAGTCATTTTTTATACATTTGGTAATTCCACACCAATAGATTTTTTAGGAACATATCTTGGAAACTTAGGCAGTCCCTCCGTACTCACCTTTGTTTCTTTTTGTATGATTGGGACTATGACTTTGCTGGGTGGAGGTAAAAATTTAAGTGCAACATTGCTTAGTTTGTTCATTGGAGGGCTGCTTATTTCAACAGCAGTAGAAATCGGCTTTTTGGCTTGGTTCCAAGAACTGACATCAAAGGTTGATTTCTTGTCTAATTTGAAACTTAACTTATTGGCTGGCCTATTTGTTTTGCTGTTTGGGATGTTTTTGAGTTATACCGAAAAAATGAGTTTCAAAGTAGAATTATTGGCGTTAATTGTTCTACCTGTAGGTTTTTTGGTAGGGAGTAGCTATGCAGGAATACTGCCCAATAATGACACTTTTACTATCTCTATGAATGATGGGATGGAATCGCTCAAAAGTATGATTGATACCAAATATATGGCACAGGAGAATGTTCAGAAATATGTGGAAGAAGTAGAAACAGATGAAAATTTGACCGAAGAAGAAAAAATTGCTAAAATGGAAGTATTGCAGGACAAAATTACGAAAATGGAAAGTGAGGAGGAGCTTATGAAAAAGTTGAAAGAAGAAAATGAGCAGTACAAAAAAATGATTCAAGCGCAAGAAGAACAACTCAAAGAATACCAGTGGTGTGCGGGTTCTAGAGATAGTGGTTCGCAAGTGAGAACTATTCCTGATGCAGTGGTTTCTAATCAACCCTGTGTGCGTGATTTTGCAGTTTCATTGGTCAAAGAAAAGCAAGGATCTTATTCTAATAGAGAACGCGGTATTCCTAGCAAAGAAGGCATCAAACAATTGTGTAGTTTGCACAAATACTTATCTAGCAACTGGAAATATATTAGCGATCCTACCATGATTCGCAACGACTATTTTTCGCCTGCTAATAGAACCATCGCCTTGGGATTGGCTGGAGATTGTGACGATTTTTCAATTTTAAACGTTTCTTGTGTCGAAGCCATTGGAGGCAAAGCAAGAATTATGATTGGGTATTGTTCGGGAGGTGGCCATGCGTGGGGCGAGGTCTTGATTGGATCCAAATCCGATTGGGATTATGCGGTCAAACTGATTCGTAAAGAATACAAAGATTCCTACAAGCAATTAACCCCGAATATTGATGCAGATGGCTTCTATTGGTTGCCATTAGATTGGCGCATGGGGCAATTTACCTGCAACAGTATACCCCATAAAATGATTACAGTGTATACCTCAGCAGAACAGCTCAACAAACCACTACAGTAAGAAAAAATCTATAACTTGTAGGGTGCAATTGTGATTGCGCCCTACAAAAGAAGATAAACTCAAGACAGGTTACTTTACTAAATTACTAGTCGAATTTATAGCCACAATCTAGGTTCAGACTTGTCACTCTCAAAAAAAAGCTTACTTTTGCAAGGTATACTATTATAATATAGGTGCAAATAAAGTAAAAAATGGGTAATCAAGCCACTGAAAAACAAAGGATAAATCTCCCCAAAATCAAACAAAAAATGGCTTAAGTTGTATCTAATGGTTACTTTGAAGCATTTTAGAATACTAAAAAAAACAGCGTTTGCAAATGGCAAAACATTTACTTATTGTAGAGTCTCCTGCCAAGGCTAAAACAATTGAAAAGATACTAGGCAAGGATTTTACAGTCAAGTCCAGTTATGGACACATTAGAGATTTAATCAAAGATTCTAAAGATAAAAAAGCCATTGAGATTGATAATGGCTACAAACCCAATTACGCTATTTCTTCTGGCAAGCAGAAAGTAGTAAAAGAATTGAAGGATTGGGTGAAAAAAGTAGATGAAGTATGGTTAGCAACGGATGAGGATCGCGAAGGAGAAGCTATTTCTTGGCACTTAGCAGAAGTGCTCAAATTACCCTTAGACTCTACCAAACGCATTTCTTTTAGAGAAATCACTAAGCCCGCCTTGCAAAAGGCCATACAAAACCCTGGAACTGTAGATGTAGATTTGGTCAATGCCCAACAGGCACGTCGAGTACTAGATCGTTTGGTTGGCTTTGAATTATCTGGATTATTGTGGCGCAAAGTGCGTGGCAAACTTTCAGCTGGTCGTGTACAGTCGGTGGCCGTAAAACTCGTAGTAGAACGCGAGCGTGAAATCAATAAATTTACGGCTAGGCCATTCTTTAAAGTTGTAGCAGTATTTGAAGTAGAAGATGAAAATGGGAAGAAAGTTTCTTTCAAAGCCAGTCTCAAGGATAACTTTGAAACCGAGCAAGATGCCCAACACTTTCTAGAACAGTGCAAACCCGCTACCTACAAGGTAAATAATATTGCCGTAAAGCCTGCTTACCGAAAACCAGCAGCACCCTTTACCACGTCTACCTTGCAACAGGAAGCCAGTAGAAAATTAGGATTTTCCGTATCGCGTACTATGTCGGTGGCACAGCGTCTTTATGAGGCAGGGCATATCACTTATATGAGAACCGATTCTACTACACTTAGTGAAACGGCTCTCACCGCTTTAGCTGATGCGATTGCAAAGTTTTATGGCGAACAATATGTCCATACACAACAATACAAGAGCAAAAAGGCAGGCGCGCAAGAAGCACACGAAGCCATTCGACCTACCTATGCAGAGCGCAGCAGTATACAGATGAGCCACGATGAAGATCGTTTGTATGAGCTTATTTGGAAGCGTACTATAGCGTCACAGATGGCAAAAGCCAAACTACAAAAAACAACTATTGATATTGGCATTTCAACAGTAGACAGTGCTAAGTTGGTTGCTGTAGGACAAGTGTTAGAATTTGATGGATTTTTAAAAGTATACTTGGAGTCCAAAGAAGAAGAAGAAGAAGAAGACAACACAGACGATAAAATATTGCCGCCTATTCACAAGGGGCAAATCTTGGATTTGCAAACCCTAGAGGCTACAGAGCGTTTTACACGTCCCAAGCCACATTACACAGAGGCAAGTTTGGTGAAGAAGCTAGAAGAGTTAGGCATTGGCCGTCCTTCTACCTACGCGCCTACCATTAGCCGAATTATGGACCCAAATAGGGGGTATGTATTGAAGCAAACCCGCATGGGCAAAGATCGAGATTACAAGGTTTTTACTTTATCAGGAACAGATAAAACAATTACTAACGTAACTAAAACGGAGCATACAGGGCACGAAAAAAATAAATTATTTGCCAGTGATCTGGGCATGCAAGTAACCGATTTTTTGTCGGAACACTTTTCTTCTATCATGGAGTATAGTTTTACGGCAGGTATTGAGAACCAGTTGGATGTTGTGGCCGAGGGTAAGAAAGATTGGGTGAAAATGTTAGATAGTATTTATAAACCCTTTCACGAATCGGTAACGGATACTATGGAAAATGCCGATCGGGTAACAGGTGAACGCATATTAGGCAAACATCCCGAATCTGACTTATCTGTTTTGGTACGTATTGGGCGTTATGGCCCTATTGCTCAAATTGGAGCGACAGAGGAATTGGGAGAAGAAAAACCACAATATGCCAACCTCAAAGAAACGCAATCTATAGAAACAATTACCCTAGAAGAAGCCCTAGAATTGTTTCAATATCCCAAAACACTGGGCGAATACAAAGGCGAAGAGGTAATCGTGAGTGAGGGACGTTATGGGCCTTTTGTAAAGTATGATGGAGCTTTTATTTCTATTCCAAGAACAGAAGCTATTCATTCGGTAGGACTGGAACGTGCTATTGAACTAATCATAGAAAAACAAAAAGCAGATGCTCCTATTGGGCATTATGAGGGCGAACCCATTACTAAAGGGTCAGGGCGTTTTGGACCTTTTGTAAAGTGGAAAAAATTCTATTGCTCTATCACTAAGGGATCTGGATTTCAATTGGAAACGATTACGGAAGATCAAGCTATTGTATTGGTCAAAGCCAAAATAGAGAAAGAGGCCAATCGCTATATCCATCAATGGGAAAATGAAGGCTTATCGGTACAAAATGGCCGTTGGGGACCTTTTATCAAAATTGATAAAGATCGAAAGAATTATAAATTGCTCAAGAAAGACGGCACCAAAATGACTCCCGAAGAGGCCAAAGAAGTTTCCTTGGAATATGTGATTGAGATGGTGGAAGAGCAAGGTGGGGTACTCAAAAAGAAAAAGGCAGCTAAGAAAAAAACAACCAAGAAAAAGCCAGCCGCCAAAAAGAAAACCACGACCAAAAAGAAGACTACTACTAAGAAGTAAACAGCTTTTTTAATATTTTTAATGATTCAAAGGACAAATCGTTCTTTGAATCATTTTTATGTAAATAGGTGGTCAAAATAAAGGACTCAGGTAAATAAAAACACTAGTATTTATTCAGATCAAGGCACTCATAAAGTGATCTAATTAATTAGAGTTTAAATATATAACGAAGACTATGCTTTGGGAAGAACTAAAAAGATGGCTGAAGGGAGGTGAGAACAACCCAAATCAAACCTAAATTTAGCATTTATTGGACTTAAAAGCTTATCTTTACGTATAACAAAAGAAAAGGACTAAAAATGTAGTACATGAATATTAAAGCCATTAAATCTGAAATTCTTGAAATTATTGATAAAATTGAGGATGAAAAACTTATTGAAGTGTATAGAGATATACTTTTGAACCTTCTCAAAATTGGAGATTCTACAGTCATTGGTTACGCTGTTAATGGGGATGCTCTAAATGCTGATCTATTAAAAAAAGAAGTTATTGAAGCCCAGGCTCGTATAAAATCAGGAAAATATATTGCTCACGAAGATATGAAAAATATAGATTAGATCTATCAATGGCTCAACTCTACAATATTTTTTGGGATTTAAAAGCTAATAGAACTCTTGATGAAATTCACGACTATTACCTAGAAAATTACTCTAAAAAAAACTGCTGACAAAATAAGACGCGAAATTATTGATAAAATTGAAATATTAATTGAGCATCCAGAGGTTTATCCCCTTGAACCTTTACTAAAAGAGATTCCTAATAACTTAAGATACATTATTGTTCGGCATTTTAAAGTTATTTATGAATTCACAGGTCAAGAGGTTTTAATCGTATATATTTTCAATACAAATAAAAATCCTTATAGTTTGTTCGACAAAATCACAGACTAAAAATTCCTCTATACACCAACCTAAGGGAATAATACCTCAAAAATCCTTATCCTACTATGTTCCTTCGAGACTTGACGACAGTATCTGGAATGAAGGGTATACAGAGCAGATTTAAATGGTCATGATCTAATTTAGGCTCTATTTAGCATCGTATTCTACTATAAGTTTAAAATAGCCCTGGCAGTGGGTTCACAACAACGAAGTAGCAGCGAAACTAAGTAAAATAACCGTTTTTTGTTATTAGTAATTTTAGTGCATTTCATTTATGAACTCACTTCGTTCGGTTGAACGACTACTTAAGGACAGTAAGTAACCATGAACACATTATACCAATATTATCAACAGCATCCTCAGGTTTTTATCGATACACGCAAGGCTGTGCAAGCAGGAATATTTGTAGCGGTAGGGCAAAAAGACGAACGCGGTTGTCATCGTGGAAACCAGTTTGCAGCACAGGCACTAGCCAGTGGCCAAGCGGCTTATGCACTCATCAATGATCCTGCATTGAAGGAAAAAAACGCCACCGATGATCGGTATATTTTGGTAGAAGATGGCGAAAAAGCACTCCAAGAATTGGCACAAGCCCACTTAGAACAATTAAATTGTCCCATTATTGCTATTGCAGGCTCCAATGGCAAGACAACCTTCAAAGAATTATTACACAAAATATTAGCAGACAAATACCATGTTTTTTCTACACAAGGCAACTTGAACAACCATTTGGGCGTGCCTTTGACTGTGTTGAGCTTGACCCAAGAACACGAATTAGCGATCTTGGAATTGGGAGCCAATCACTTGGGCGAGACGCGTTTTTTGGCCGAATTGGTGCAACCCGATTATGGAGTGGTGACCAATTGTGGCAAAGATCATTTGGGCGAGTATGGCTCTGTAGAAAATATTGTAAAAGCCAACAAAGAATTGTACGATGTGTTGGCCGAGCAATCCAAAACAGCTTTTGTGCACCAAGACAATGCCCAATTGATGCAGATGTCTACAGAAGTAGCCGATAGAGTGCTGTATGGCAAGCAAGGAGCCGCCCAAGTAACAGCCTTGGAAACGCCATTCTTAAAAGTAAAGTTACAACTAGAAGCAGCCCATTGGGATATTCAGAGTTATTTGTTTGGTGGTTTTTGGATAGAAACACTGCAAGGCGTGGCCGCTATAGGCCATCATTTTGGCGTGTCGGGTAGTGCCATCAAGGCGGCTGTAGAAAGCTACAAACCTGCTGCTTTGCGTTCAGAGCAAGTCGAATGGCAAGATCATAAAGTGTTGTTAGATTGTTATAATGCCAATCCAAGCAGTATGCAAGTGTTTTTGCAAGCCATTCAGGAGAGCAGTTTGCAAGGTAATAAAGTGCTGGTGTTGGGCGAAATGGGCGAATTGGGAGCCTATAGCCAAGAAGAACACCAAGCTTTATTGGCACAGATTGATTGGAAACAGTATCAGGCGGTTTATGTGTATGGCAAAGCTTTTAGTGCTATAACATTGCCCAAAGAAAAAAAATTGCAACACTTCTTAGAAAAAACAACTTTACAGAGTGCCCTGCAAAACCTTTCAGAACCCAGTGCTATTTTTGTCAAAGGCTCCAGAAGCAATCGTTTAGAACGTTTGTTTCAGTAGGCGCGCCCGCTACAAGACGGCTTTCTGTGTTCTCCAATGTTGTAAACTACCCAATAGCACTATTTTTAGCGTCAAGCGTAAGAATACAAAAAGTTGACTAATGCCTAAGGAAATCAAAATGGTAGTTAGACTATTGACATGAACGGCTTTGTATAGGTAATAATTGCCCAAAATTAAGAGCAACCACAAACCACCATTGAGCAAGTATAGGATATAGGCACCCCAGTTTTTGAGCACAAAAACTAAACTAGGCCACAAGGCTTTAAAAATCCAATGGTTGTCTTTTTCTACTAAAAATAGCTTGGTACAATCTTGCCACATAAAAAAGAAAGCACCAACAAATAGGTACAGTGGTGTGATCCATTTAAAATTATAAGCAATAATGCCTTCATTCTCCAAACTAAATGGAGAAAGTCCATTGGAAGCAGTATAAAACAGAAACAAAAATAAACCCAAAATAAAGCCATGAATAAGGGCAAAATAGAAAGTTAAACGCAGCAATCGCCAGAAAAAATCAACACTTCTGCCCCAAAAAAAAGAAGGAACATATTGTTTGGGCTGTTGGATTACCAAGGCCAACATTCCACCAGTGACAAATACCAAGGAAAGCAAGGCCAAGCCTAGTACCAAGATGGATTGTTCAAAAATAGGATCAAAACCAGCTCCATAAGCATTCTTAAAATCATTGAGCAAGGTATAATCAAAACCCTTGAGCATATCCTTGACCAATAAAGAATGTCCTACCGTACTTGTAAAAAGGTGGTGAAGGGGATAAGCTACCAAGAGCGACCAAGAAAGAACAAATAGGTAACAAACTAAAGCGGCTCTTTTGTACTGCCATGCTTGTATAAACCCTTGTTTTAATGCTGAAAACCAGCTCATATTTTTTGTTTTTAAATTAACATACTCAAACTAACAACCATGCCTTCCATCCAAGTAAGAAAAGAACTGCTGTAACGCAAAACCCCTGAGGAATTGGGTTGCAAGGTATAACTGTTGTTCCAAACATTTTTATCAATAGGTACTTTAAACGCAGGGTCAATATGTACCGAAACAATTTTTTTGCTACCCTCGTAACTAAAATCGTGACTTCGAGCTTTGCCATCCCAATACTCTAACACCGTACTGCCATCGTCAAAGGTAATGGCTACATCTTGGGGAACCTGCAAACTGCCCAACCGATATAAGATGGTTTTGGCCTGGTATTTTGGAGCATTGTCAGCAATGGGTAAGCGCGCTTTTTCCCAACCTTCAAAATATCCTACAGGCTGCTCTATGGTAATATTACTAATACTATGAACGGTATAATCACAGGAACCTGTGCCATGAATGACTTGATCCAAGTACGCCTCTATAGAGCTGGCAAACGCCTCAGAGTGAAACAAACGAACGCGCTCCTGGGCTACTTGTATAAAATCCAATCGACTGGGGTGCTTGAATTTCCAACGTTGGAAATATTGTTTCATAATGTCTTTGAAGCAAGGCTTGCCCACCAACCCCTCTAGGGTTGCCAAACTAATGGCTCCTTTGCCATAAAAAATCTCCCGTTGTCCGCCATGCTTAAATTGCCAACTAGGTTGGCTCATAGGGCCAACATTGATGTTTTCGGAGTTGAAAAAACGGCCACGACGATATTCCATAGAACCAATATACCAATCTAAATATTCCCAATAAAATACCCCTTTGGGGTAGTATTTATCCATCATTTTGGCTTCAAAAAAAGCAGTAAACCCTTCATCCAACCATGCTTCTTCCTGTTCATTGGTGGCGATCATTTGCATGAAATACTGATGCGTGAGCTCGTGCATGGTCAGGGTTTCGGTGGTGCGTACATTGGAGGGCATTAGGCACAAGGTAGGAGCCGTGAATAAGGTTGGATATTCCATTGCACCAGAGAACAAACCATAATAGGGAGGGCTGACAATGGTTAGGCTAGGATAGGGGTATTTTTCTAAGTACTCCTCAAAAAAATCGAGGGCGTGAAAGGCCGATTTATAAAAGCGTTCTTTATTGCAGATATGCTCAGGCATAATTAACAACTTCACATCTACTCCGTTCCAATCGCGATGCAATTCTATGAATTTGGGGCTGGCTGTCCATGCAAAATCAATGACATCTTCGGCTTTGTACGTCACTATTTTTCGTTGCTTACGCTCCTGAGTAGTTACGTGGTACCCACTTGCGCCCACCGTAAAATCTATGGGCACATCCATGCTAACGTCATAGACTCCAAATTCACCATAATACTCGGTTTGTGGATGGTATTGGTGGCAATTCCAATGCCCTTTTTGAGCAAAACGTGTCCCAGTAGGCTCATAAACGCCTAATTTGGGATACCATTGCACCATGAAATAATAATCCCGATTGTAACCAGTTCTAATAGAAGCTTTGGGGATACTAGACTGCCACTTCATATCAATACTATAACTACTATAAGGCAAAATAGGGTGTTCCAATCGTATTTCTAATACAGTATGATCGTCTGGGTTGGGAATATCGGGCTGAATAAATTGCACGCTATCAGCAGGCAGTATACCCTGACTTGTTGCAACGTCCAATACTCGTATATAAGGCCAAATCCCTTTTTCAATTTCCTCTTTGCTCTTGCTGGTAAATACTCGATTCCCATTCTGCATAAAAACGGTTTTATTATTCTTAAACGCGTTATAATACAGATGAAAGGGCATCGTCCAGATGGTATCTCCAGAGGGGTTGTTAAACGTAACGGTTTGGTTAGCCTGTACTTGTTTTTTTGTAGTATCCAAAACCAAATCAATCTTGTAGTTGGCCGTACGTGGAGATAGCCCCACGGTAGGTGTTTGAGCAATACTGCTATCAGATAGCAATAGTATCCCTAGCAATACCCAACAAAGATAAATGGTGGCGCAGATTTTAAGAGGCCGAATAAAAAAAGAAAATAACATAAAAAATTGATCTTGAACAACTCTATTGCCTTTCAGTATGGTCCAAAATAACAACGCTCAAAAACTGCTGGTCGATAGACTTTGACCATTCGCCTTATTTTTTGGTATATTGAGCAGCAAATCAGAAATATTTGGTGAGAATGGAATGGGTTGTTTAATAAAAGACTTAATTTTGACCACAACTAGTTATTATAATTTGTAATTCTAAATAGCTGTAAAAGTTCAAGTGCAATATCTATTTTCTTACACAACTCACCTTTTTATTAAAACGGAAAGATACTTCTTGTTTTAGATATTTTATAGTATTTCAAACTGCTGCTTTAATTAAAAAAAACTTATGAAACACATTACAACCAGTATTTTAGCTTTTTGGTTGGTAGTAATTGCCTTACAAAGCCAAGCCCAGTACACCTATCAAACCGTAGAGGGCGATCCTTTGAATGCTAAAATTTATACCCTAAAAAATGGCCTAAAGGTTTATATGAGTGTTTACAAAGATGCACCGCGCATTCAGACATTCATTGCAGTACGTACAGGTTCCAAAAATGATCCAGCAGATGCAACAGGTTTGGCACATTATCTAGAACACATGATGTTTAAAGGTACCAGCGAAATTGCATCCTTAGATTGGGAAAAAGAAAAAGTCTTGCTAAAGCAGATTTCTGATTTGTATGAGAAAAACAGAAATACAACTTCGGAAGAAGAACGCAAAAAAAATTTGGAGGAAATTGATCGAATCTCCAATGAGGCCGCAAAATATGTAGCGACCAATGAGTATGACAAAATGGTTTCTTCCTTGGGGGCCAAAGGAACGAATGCCTACACTTGGGTAGACCAAACCGTATACGTCAATGACATTCCAAGCAATGCCTTAGACAAATGGGTGGCACTAGAAGGAGAACGTTTCGGAGAGTTGGTATTGCGCTTGTTTCATACAGAGTTAGAGGCCGTATACGAGGAGTTTAATATTTCTCAAAACAACACTTATCGCAAAATCAACAAAGCCGTAGCCAACAATCTATTTCCTACCCACCCCTACGGGACACAAACCACGATTGGAACAGGAGAGCACTTGAAGAATCCTTCTATGGAGAAAATTCACGCTTATTTTGATACTTATTATGTCCCCAACAACATGGCTATCGTTCTATCAGGAGATTTTGACCCTGACAAAGCTATTGCTGCTATTGAGAAGCATTTTGGCGATTATGAGCGCAAAGCTGTTCCTGAATGGAAACGACCTGAGCAAGATCCCATTACACGCGTCATTAAAGAGGATGTAACGAGCAAAGAAAGCCCTACCTTGACGATGGCTTGGCGTTTGGATGGTGTAGGAAGCGAAGAGGCTATGAAGGGGCGTTTGATGGATTTGGTCTTAGCCAATGGCAGTGCAGGTTTGATAGACTTGAACTTGGTGCGCGCACAACGCACAGGACAACAGACGTATTCTTATTTACAAACGTATGATGATTACAGCCAGTTTGTAATGTCGGGGCAGCCCAAAGCAGGACAAACCTTAGAACAAGTACAGCGTCTTTTGTTGGCACAATTGGCAAACATCAAGCAAGGAAAATTCCAAGATTGGTTGTTGGATGCTATCATCAATAATGCAGAGTATACCGAAATCAAGAAATTGGAGTCCAACTATGCCCGTGCCAACAAAATGTTGGGAGCATTCTTATACGAGCAAGAATGGAAGGAGATTGTCAATTATTACAGCGAATTGCGTAAATTCAATAAATCGGACATTGTAGAGTTTGCCAATGAAAAAATTACAGATTACAACTATGTAGTGGTTTACAAAAGAGAGGGCAAACCAGCCGATATTTATACGGTAGAAAAACCAAAAATCACACCAGTACAAGTAAATAGAGAAGCAATTTCTGCGTTTAAGAAAAACTGGGATGCTATTACTACCACTGATTTATTGCCCGCATTTTTGGATTTCAAACAACAAATCCAATCATCTAAATTAGACAATGGCGTAACCGTAGATTACATCAAAAATCCTTATAACAAGACCTTCTCCCTAAGCTACATTGTAGAAATGGGATCAGAACATGACGAGTTGTTGCCGATGGCGATTAAGTATCTACCTTTCTTGGGAACAGATAAGTATACCTCGGCTCAATTGCAGGAAGAATTCTTTAAATTGGGCGTAGAATTTAATGTTTATACAGGAACGGATGTTTCCTATGTGACATTGAGAGGCTTGGAAAGTTCTTTGGAAGAAGGCGTGAAGCTGTTTGAGCACATCTTGGCCAATGCCAAAGCCGACGAAGGCGCATTGAAGAATATGATTGCTTCTGTCAAAAAAAGCCGTGAGGACGAAAAGAAAGAAAAACGTTCTATTCTATACAATGCTATGTTTAGTTACGCACGTTATGGCAAAAAATCGCCTTTGATGGATCGACTAACAGCAGAGGAGTTGGATGCGATTAAGTCTTCAGATTTGGTAGATAAAATTCAAAGCTTGACTTCTTACAAGCACGATATTTTCTATTATGGCAACAAAGAAGGAAATGAAGCGCTAACTATATTGAATAAATATCATCAAGTACCTGCCAACCTAAAACCAGTTCCTGAACGCAAAGAATACAAAGAAGTAGCGACGACAGAGGACAAAGTTATCTTTGTAAGTTTTTCTGATATGACCCAAGCAGAAATTATGTTGATTTCTAAAGGCACAGAGGGCTTTGATTTGCAAGAATCTATTGAAAGTAAGCTCTACAACCAGTATTTTGGCCGTGGTTTATCTTCCATTGTCTTTCAAGAAATTAGAGAATCTAGAGCACTCGCTTATTCTGCCTATGCGAGCCACACCTCGCCATACGATCCCAAAAAAGCACACTATTACCGTGCATTTGTAGGGACACAAACGGATAAAATGGCAGAGGCCATTCCGGCTATGAAAGGAATTATCGAAGAAATGCCTGTATCAGAAGACTTAATGCAAGCTGCCGCTGCCTCATTGACTAAGAAAATGGATTCTGAACGCATTACCAAAAGCAATATTTACTGGACGTATCGTAGCAATAAGAAAAAAGGATACGAGCGCGATATTCGCAAAGATGCCTACGATCGTGTAAGTCTATTGGCTAAGGACAAAAAAGCAGCCGTAGAAGCTATTCAACAGTTCCAAAAAGACAAAGTAAAAGGTCGCAACTACACGTACTTAGTATTGGGTGACAAGGATAAAATTGATCGCAAGTTCTTGGAATCATTGGGTACCGTAGAAGAATTTACAATTGAGGAAATCTTTGGAGAAACACCAACCAAACCTTAATTATACAGCAATTCATTATGAAATTGGATGGGGATAAGATCAATAGGATCTTATCCCTATTTTTTTCCTAACAGGTCTGCCTGAAAGGACGATATTTTGCTCCTAAAAACAGATTGTAAAAATTAGAGACGACTTATAATCGCCAATTTAGTTATAAAATAGTAAATTCGTGCTTTTAAATTATCAAGCATGTCCTTTGAGGATGTTTTTGAGTAAAATGATGGCTTTGAAAAGATGTATAACATTCATGGAAGCAGTTCATTGTTTTATCTAACCAATCAATAAAAATAACGACTTACCTTTATGAAAAGTATTAATTTGCTAATTGCAATTTTTGTAGTAATGGGATTGTTTGCCTGTGAATCTAATTCTAACAATACCGATAATACCGACCCAGCAAGCGATAGTGTAACTACTAGTGTAGATGGTGGCGTAGACAATGTGGTAAACAATACTCCAGTTGCCTCACCAGTTGATCTTTCTTATGCGTATGGCTCTAAAATGGCAGAGGCTGTAGCTCGTTTTGGTTTAACAGAAGACGAGAGAAATCCAGAAAAATTTGCTGAAGGTTTTATGAAAGGACTAGAAGGCGATTCTTTAGAAAATGCAGAATCACAAGCAGTATTGCAAGTACGTCTAGGGCCCAATGGAGGCGAATCTGTTGATACAGAAGGGGCGAATAAAATAGCGTATTACATGGGTTTAAGTGCTATTGGGCAATTGGCACAAGAAGTAACAATACCTACTAGCGATTTTGATCAAACTGCTTTTGTCGAAGGGTTTAGAGATGCTCTAAAAGGCAATCCTTTGAAGATGGAACTCAATGTTAGAGATAGTATTTTTCAAACGTACATCGAACCCAAAGGACAAGAATATCAAGCCAAGATGCAAGCCAAAGCTGAGGCCAAAGCACAAGTAGCCATTGCTGCTGGAGAAACATTCTTAGAAGAAAACAAGAAAAAAGATGGTGTAGTGACTACTGAAAGTGGTTTGCAATACGAAATCATCAAAGAAGGAACAGGCAAACAGCCTAAGTTGGAAGATCAAGTACTTACTCATTATCACGGTACCTTGTTGGATGGAACAGTCTTTGACAGTTCTGTAGATCGTGGACAGCCTGCTACTTTTGGAGTAAATCAAGTGATCCAAGGTTGGCAAGAAGGTATTCCATTGATGAAAGAAGGCGCGAAATACCGCTTTTATATTCCTCAACAATTGGCCTATGGTACGCGAGAATCTGGAAAAATACCAGGCGGTTCTATGTTAATTTTTGATGTAGAATTGATCGAAGTGAATCCTACTAAATAAGGAACAATTGACCAATAAGTTTTGAATGGAGTTTTTACTTAGGTAAGAACTCCATTTTTGTATTAATTATTTCACTTTATTTCGTGTAAAAAAACTTACGAAGTATTATTTTTAATTATAAGAATGTTGAACGCAAATAAAATAGGAATCCTATTACTAATGGGATGGTTGATAATGGGACTAATGGCTTGTAGCACAACCCAAAAGATTACGACCAAAAACGGTAAAAAAATGACCACTACTCAAGCTTTTAGCTATGCGTATGGAGCCAAAATGGGCGAAGCTGTAATGCGATTTGGTTTGTCAAAAGAGGAAACAAATCCCGAGCAATTTGCCAAGGGGTTTATGAAGGGCTTGGAAGGTGATTCTCTAGAGAATGCCAAAGCACAAGAAGTACTAGAAAATCGTATGAATCCTGAAGGAGGGCCTTCAGAAACTACAGAAGAAGCACACAAAGTGGCTTATTTTATGGGACTTAGTGCCATCAATTCATTGGCGCAAGTAGTTGAAATACCCAAGAGCGATTTTGATGAAAAAAACTTGGCAGAAGGGTTTAAAGATGCCAATACAGAACAAGAGTTGCGCTTAGAAACCAGCTATATGGATAGTATCTTTCAAGCTTACATTGAACCCAAAGCCGAAGCCTATCGCGTTGAATTGGAAGCCCAAGCCGAGCTAAAAGCCCAAGCAATGATTGCTGCTGGACAGGCTTTCTTAGAAGAAAATAAGAAAAAAGAAGGGGTTATTACCACCAAAAGTGGCTTGCAATACGAAGTCATCAAGGAAGGAACAGGCCCACAGCCCACCCTTGAGGATCGCGTAAAAACCCATTATCATGGTACGCTGATTGACGGGACGGTCTTTGACAGTTCGGTGGATCGAGGGCAGCCAGCTACTTTTGGTGTCAATCAAGTGATTATGGGCTGGCAAGAAGGCATTCCATTGATGAAAGAAGGGGCAAAATACCGTTTGTACATTCCACAAGAACTGGGTTATGGTATGAGTTCTCCTACTCCCTCCATCCCTGCTGGCTCTGTTTTGATTTTTGAGGTAGAATTGATCAAAGTGAATCCAGAATAAACAGATTAATTTTCTATAAAATTAGGTAGAAATATTGTATCGACAGAAACGCAAAAAATCGCGTCAAGACGTATAATAATGGTTATCCCGAATAGAATTTATGAAAAGAGAGCTGTTCTGATTTTTTACTTTAGCAAAGAAGCGAAAACGTGCATCCTCGGAGAGGCTGTGCGTCTTTCGATGATGCAGATAAAGGAAAAAATGCTACAGCGAACCATACAACTTTATTACTTGCGTGAACTTCGTTTCGTGATAACCGTTAATATACCTATTTTATACTTTAGAACAACTACAGCGGTTTAAACAGCATTGTCTAAGGCTTCTTGATATTTAAGAAAACCCTAACAACAGATACATGGCATTGTTTTCGTTTGTTGTGTGCTGAATGTGTATTTTAGTGCTTTAAAACAGCACTATTTCGGCATATTCTATTATTAATCAGCCAATAGTTTATAAAAATTGTATTATGA